>NZ_CALIIU010000055.1 GCF_938017775.1 uncultured Campylobacter sp. | reverse complement strand
AAAGCTATGTAAAAATAGTTATTTGCACTATTTCCCTTGGAGGCGAACCATTGATCAAGTTGATCTAATGAACTTTTCTTTTTCATTATCTAACCTCCACACTGATGTTGCTATCGTAAAAGACGGTTTTATTACCCTCTTGTAGCGCGATTGTTTTAGTATCCACGCCATACACCTCTTTTTTACTGATATCCTCTAAAAGCTCGGTCATCTGCTTATCGTTTTTGGTGCGCACCTGAACAGTTAAAGTCCTATTCTCATCACCGATCCTAACCATATTGCCTTTATTTTTAACGACCATATTGGTTAGCTCAAAAATAGAAACACCCTTCATAGCGTAATTGTTTTTCTTGTCTAAGATGGCATTAATTAGATCGCGCCTATCGTTAAGCTCCTTACCACTCTTAGCAGCCTGGGCATTTACCTCTTTAGTCTCTTTATCCAAACGCGCATTTTCTGCTCTAGCAGGAACCATCTGATCTTCTAAACCCTGATATTCGCTAGTTTTATCATTAGCTACCATATTATTATAATATCCATAGCCGAAGTTATACGCAGGATACACAGCCCCAAGTAAGCAACCTAACAACATATAGCCTATCAGCTTGCCGGTTGATCTTTGGGTCAAAGGCGGAGGTCTCATAAACGGCGAGTAGTTGTGATCGTCATCTTTGGTAACCAAATAATCTTGACCTACCAAGAACATCAAAATATCTAGCTGAGTGAGCGGATAATCTTTTGCGTTGATTGCAACGTTAAAATTAAAATCCTTGTATCTTAGCTTTAGATTATTTTCTACGAAAACCTCGATCGCAGGAATTTTACCGATATCCGTTCCGATATAGACATTTTGAATATTGACGTTGTAAATTTTACTAATACCGTTCAACACGTCGTTGATGTAGTAAAACATATCGTCAAAAATTTGGATCATATAATCGCGTTCGGTCGGATTTTCTAAATTTACTCCCTGTTTGGAGAGCAATCTATAAAAGCTCTCTTCATCGACTCTACTGCCGACTAGCTCAACATATTTTTCATGCAAAAATTTTAGGTTGTATCTTACTTGACGAGATTGAAAATATTCGCCGTTTTGATACACTACCAAAAACGCATCGTCGCGCTGTAAGTAGATGAAGCAGTCGATCCCGTCGCGAGTTAGGACGCCTCTATTATACAAGCCCTCGTATAAAAATGGAGCCATAGCCACATAGTCGATGTAGTTCGTCCTAGCGGCTATCGCATCGAATTCTGAAGTGAGTTTGGCATTATCTACGACAAAGACGTTGAAAATTCTATCATCGCCGCCAGCGCCTATTACCTCACTATAGGTGATTTTGTAATCCAAAGCGGTGTCAAGCCCCAGCTCCTCATACACCTTAACGACGATCGCATCTAAAAGATCCGCGTCCTCTACCGATCTGCTTATCTCGACCGTCGCAGTCATTATATCCTTATACGGAATATATGAGACGTAAGTTTCCTTCGCACGATTCGCTTTTGAGAAGTCGTGCTCGAAAACTTCATTCTCACTTAGACCGAATATGGTTTGCGTGACTTTGTTAATCGCAACAATCGAACTAGCATTTTTACTATTCTTTGCCATAACACTCCACTTCCAAATGAAATTTTCTACGCTGCTAATACTAATAGAAATAAAATAAAATGTCAATAGATAAAATCGGTTTTCACCATAAATTCGTCATTTTTCCAGCTTTTTTTTACAAAAACTGTTAATTTTAAGTAAATTTTGACCTTAGAAAAATTTGAAATTAACTTTTTGGCTCGAATTCCGATCCGTTTGATCGCCTCGCCGTTTTTGCCGATCAACATCTCTTTGTGAGAATTGGTATCCGTTATGATCCGCGCATACACCGAGGTTAGACCCGGTTTTTCGACCACTTTTTCCATCACGACATCGCTGCAATACGGGATCTCGTCACTCATACTCTCAAAGATCGCCTCAAGTATGAAGTCGCGATAAATTTCGCGTTCGTTGGTCGCGCTTAAAATTTCGGGGTCGTAAAAATACTCGTGCTCGGGCAAAATTTTACAAATTTCGTCCAAAACCTGCTTTTTATAGACCTTTTTTTTGATGCTAACGGGGATTATCGCTTCGAATTTATCGGTAAATTTTTGATATTGCAGCAGCTTTTGCACGATCTTTTCGTCATTTACTTCGTCAATTTTAGTTAAAATCACGATGTGTTTGATGCCTGCGTTTAAATTTAAAAATTTTTCGTATTCCGCGGTATCATCGTGTACCGGCGCCAAAAACAGCACCAAATCGCAACCCTCAATAGCTCCGAGCGCTACTTCGACCATCAGCTTATTCATCAGCTTGGCGCTTTCGTGCAGCCCCGGCGTGTCCGTGAAAATCACCTGATCTGTGCCGTTCATCGCGATGCCGTTAATCTTACGGCGCGTGGCGTTGATTTTGTGCGAGACGAGCGAAATTTTCTCGCCGCAGAGATAGTTTAACAGCGAGCTCTTGCCCGCATTCGTCCGCCCGATGAGCGTTACAAATCCGCTTTTCATATTTTCCTTAAATTTATAAAATTTTATCCTGCTTGCGACTGGGGCATTAAACCATAGCAAGCAAATTTAAAATCTCGTTTTGCGCAGGCTGGCTCTTGCACGAGCGGCTAAATTTTGAAATTCTGCCATCACATAAGTGGGTAAAATTTAAAATTTCAAGCCGCGCGATAGCGATAAATTTTACCCGCCTCGGCGCAGAATTCTATTCACTTTAAATCTCGCGAGCCGCGAATCCTGCAACTTCGTAAATTATCTACGAAATTTTAAATTTTATCCCACGCCGACATTATATATAGTCAGCACTGCATAAAATTTAGATCATTCCTGAAATTTTACAGACTTAAAATTTCAAAGTATCGCCAAATTTAAAAGGATTAAATTCTGCGCATTTTTAAAATTTCGCTAAATTTCAAACCTAAAATTCTAACGCTTTGCAATTTTCAAAACCGCTAAATTTCGCGACTCTGCAGAATTCTAAAAGTAGCTACCGCGCCGCCTTATAAAATATATTTTGCCAGATCCTCGTCGCTTGCGATGCCTGCGAGCTTTTCGCTTACGAGCTTCTCATCCACGACGATCTTTTGCCCTTTAAACTTATCCGCTTCGAAGCTGATATCCTCAAGCACCTTTTCCATTATCGTATGTAGCCTTCTAGCGCCGATATCCTCGACCTTTTCGTTCGTGCTCGCCGCAAATTTCGCAATCGCTTTGACCCCATCCTCGCTAAATTCCAACTCCACGCCCTCGGTCTTCAAAAGCACCGAGTACTGTTTAAGAAGCGAATTTTTCGGCTTGGTTAAAATTTCACACAACGCCGCCTCGTCTAAGCTGTCAAGCTCGACGCGAAGCGGGAAGCGCCCCTGAAGCTCGGGTATGAGATCGCTCGGCTTGCTGATATGAAAGGCGCCCGCGGCGATAAAAAGGATGTGATCGGTGTCGATATTGCCGAATTTCGTGCTTACGCTGCTGCCCTCCACGATCGGAAGCAGATCGCGCTGCACGCCCTCTTTGCTCGGATCCTGCCTGCCGCTATTGCCGCTTGAGACCGCCACCTTATCGATCTCGTCGATAAAGATGATGCCCTCGTTTTGCGCGCGCCTAACGGCTTCGGCTTTGATACTCTCCATATCGAGAACTTTCTCGCTAGCCTCGCTTTTAAGGGCAACTTTGGCGTCTTTAACCTTCATCTCTTTTTTACTTTTGCGCGTCGAAATTCCGATTACTTTGATGAAGCTTTCCTGCATATTCGCCATCTCGGGCGGCAAATTCGGATTTGATTCGAGCGCATTTTCGCTCACTTCGATCTCGATGCTAAGATCGTCCAGCTCGCCGCGCTCGAGCTTGGCCGCCATCTTTTCGTAGCTTTTTTCGTAATCTGCGACCTTCTCCTCACTCGCTCCGCGCGGAAGCGGCGGAAGGACTTTTTCTAAAATTTTACGTTTGATGTAATCATCGATCTTGTCTTTGTTTTTTTCAAACTCCTCGCCGCGCACTAAATTTACCGACGCAGCGGCCAGATCGCGCACCATGCTCTCCACGTCGCGCCCCACGAAGCCCACCTCGGTGTATTTGCTCGCCTCGACCTTGATAAAAGGAAGTCCAAACATCTTCGAAAGTCTGCGCGCGATTTCGGTCTTGCCCACGCCGGTAGAGCCGATCATCAGGATATTTTTAGGCATCACCTCATTTTTCATCTCATCTTCAAGCGCCATTCTGCGGTAGCGATTTCGCAAAGCTACCGCTATCGTGCGTTTGGCGCTATTTTGTCCGATTATATATTCGTCTAGTTTCTCTACAATTTCTCGTGGCGTCATCATCTCTTTTCGTCCCAAATTGCGTATGTTTTGATATTTTCGTTCGTGTAAATGCAAATCTCGCCCGCGATTTTAAGGCTTTGCTTTACAAGCTCCTCTTCGTCTAAGCTTGCAAATTTATCCAAAGCTCGCGCCGCGCTAAGAGCGTAATTTCCGCCGCTTCCGATCGCTGCGATCTTGCCGTCGTCCGGCTCTACCACATCGCCCGTGCCGCTAAGCAGAAAGATATTTTTGCGGTCCAGCACCAGCATCATCGCTTCGAGCTTGCGCAGATATTTATCCTTGCGCCACTGCTTGCTAAATTCTATCACGGCCCTTAAAAGATCGCCTTTTGCGCCATCTAAGCACTTCTCAAACATATCAAAAAGATTAAACGCATCGGCGGTGCTGCCCGCAAAGCCCGCCAAGACGTTACTCTCTTTGCCGATCTTTCGAATTTTAGTCGCATTGCCCTTTAAGACGGTGTTTCCAAACGTAACCTGCCCGTCACCGCCGATGACGGAGCCCTTCGCGCCTTTGTAGGCTAAAATGGTAGTCGCTTCAAACACTAGCCACCTCTATCTCAAATTTAGCGCTTATGCCATGCTTTAGCTTGGCATTTACATCGTAGATCCCGGTCGTTTTGATAGCCTCAGTCTCTAAAATTTTCTTATCGATTTCGATGCTTTTTTGCTCTTTTAGCGCGGTTGCGATCTCATCTTTGGTCACTGAGCCGAAAAGCGCGCCGCTCTCGCCCGTCTGCTTTACGATCTTTACGCGGATCTTAGCTAGCTCCTCGGCTAGTTTTTGCAAGCTTGCGACCTCGTATTTTTCTAGCTCGGCTTGCTTTTTCTTATCCGCTTCAAATTTACGCAAAACCTCCGTCGTAGCGGCTTTGGCGTAGCCTTTACCGATTAGGAAGTTATTGCCGTAGCCGTCCTTGACCTCCTTTACCTCGCCCGCCTTTCCGAGCCCCTTAACGTCTTTTATTAGTAATACTTTCATCCATTATCCTTTTAAATTTAGCTTTAAATTTATAAAATTTTATAAGCGGCGCGGGCGGATCTAAAATTTCGTGAAATTTTATGAAATTCGCCTGCAGCCGCTCTCTACTTTTCCGATAAATTTTAAAATTTCGTTTTGTGAAATTTGCCTGCCCGACCTGCGGCAAAATTTCAGCTAAAGCTTGCGTCCGTTCTTGCCCGCGATGATAAATCTTAGCGCGCTTAGTTTGATAAATCCGTCGCCGTCTTTTTGATTGAAAACCTTATCCTCTTCAAACGTCACGAAATCGGTATTAAACAAACTATCGCTCTTGCTTTCCCTGCCTAGCACGGTCACGTTGCCCTTATAAAGCTCTAACTTAACCTCGCCATTTACGTGCTCTTGGGATTTGTTTATCAGCTCTTGAAGCAGCAAGCGCTCAGGGCTGAACCAAAAGCCGTTGTAGATAAGCTCGGCGTAGCGCGGCATCAGATCGTCTTTTAGATGCGCCGCACCTCGATCTAGCGTGATGCTCTCGATCGCGCGGTGAGCCTTTAGCATGATCGTGCCGCCCGGAGTTTCGTAGCAACCGCGGCTCTTCATGCCGACGTAGCGATTTTCTACTAGATCGAGCCTGCCGATGCCGTTTTTAGCGCCAAGCTCGTTAAGCGCTGCTAGCATCTCGTGCGGTTTAAGCGCCTTGCCGTTTAGCTTTACGGGATCGCCCTGCTTGTATTCGATCTCTATGATCTCGCTCTTATCGGGCGCATTTTTAGGGCTCACAGTCCATCGCCACATATCCTCCTCAGGCGCATGGGCGGGATCTTCCAGCACCAAGCCCTCGTAGGAGATGTGAAGGATATTCGCATCCATCGAATACGGCGATTTGCCGGGCTTTGAGGCGATGTCGATGCCGTTTTTCTTAGCGTAAGCAAGAAGCTTCTCGCGAGAGTTCAGATCCCACAGCCTCCACGGCGCAATCACCTTAATATCGGGATTTAGCGCATATGCGCCAAGCTCGAAGCGAACCTGATCGTTTCCTTTGCCCGTAGCGCCGTGGCTTATGGCGTCCGCGCCGGTTTTTTTAGCAATTCCGACTAGCTTTTTAGCGATCAACGGGCGCGCAATCGATGTGCCTAAAAGATATTCGCCCTCATAGACGGCATTTGCGCGAAACATCGGAAATACGTAATCGCGTACAAATTCCTCGCGCAGATCCTCTACGAAAATATTTTCCTTTTTGATGCCCAGTTTCACAGCTTTGTTTTTGATCGGCTCCAAATCCTCATTCTGACCGATATCTGCGGTGAAAGTCACCACATCGCAGCCGTAAGTATCGCCGAGCCACTTTAAAATAATACTAGTATCAAGTCCTCCGGAATACGCCAAAACGACCTTTTTTACATCTTTTTTTGCCATCTCAAATCCTTTACGTAAAATTTGGCGAAATTCTACCAAAAATAGTTTAATAGTTGCTTTTAAGGCAAATATCGCTAAACTCACGCCTATGAGAATCGATAAATTTTTAAACGCAGTCAATATCACCAAGCGGCGCGCCATCAGCGAAGATATGTGCAAAAGCGGCGTCGTAGCCGTAAACGGCGTCGTAGCAAAGCCCGCCAAAGAGCTTAAAATCGGCGACGTTATCACGATAAGCTTTTTGGATAGAAAACAAAGCTTTAAGGTTCTAGCCTTTCCTAGCGCGAAAAATACGCCCAAAAGCGAGCAGGCAAAGTATGTCCAGGAGCTTTGAACTCATCTGCGGCGAGGATGAAATTTCACGCCTCGTGCAGGCTCTGCCAAAAAGCGGCATAATATTGCTAATCGGCGATCTCGCCGCCGGCAAAACGACGCTTGCGCGCGCGATCGTGCGGGCTCACGGATTAGACGAGCACGTAAGCTCGCCGACATTTTCGATCATGCAAAACTACGGCGAAATTTATCATTACGACATATATAACGGCGGCTGTGAGGGGATTTTAAAAAACGGACTATTTGAAAATTTATTTGAAGAGGGGCTTCATCTTATCGAATGGGCGGACGAAAATTTGATAAATTTACTTAAAAAATATGAGCTTGATTTTTGCGTAGTGAGGATCGCGCCGCACGCGCAAGGGCGAAAATACGAGGTAAGCTATGCATAAACTGGAAGTCAGGGGTCTAAAAAAAACCATAAAAGGTACGCCGATCATCAAAGGAATCTCGCTAGAGCTTTACAATGGCGAGATCGTAGGGCTGCTAGGGCCCAACGGAGCGGGCAAAACCACGACGTTTTATATGATCTGCGGGCTGATAAGCGCTAGCGGTGGCGATATCTTGCTTAATGAGAGCAGCATCGCAAAGGTTCCGCTTCACAAACGCGCTAAGCTCGGCATCGGCTACCTGCCACAAGAAAGCAGCATATTTAAGGAGCTTAGCGTTGAAGAAAATTTAATGCTCGCTGCAGAGATTACCTATAAAAATAAAGCCGAAGCCTCACGAAAGGTCGATGAGATGCTAAATCTACTCAACATCGAGCCGATCAGATTGCGCAAAGGCGTGAGCCTAAGCGGCGGCGAGCGCAGGCGCTGCGAGATCGCGCGAAGCCTGATGATAACGCCGAAATTTTTGCTTTTGGACGAGCCGTTTGCGGGCGTCGATCCGATCGCCGTTAGCGACATCCAAAACATCGTACGCGATTTAAGCGATCTTGGCATCGGCGTGCTCATCACCGATCACAACGTCCGCGAAACGCTCGCGATCTGCGACCGCGCCTACGTCATCAAAGACGGCGAGCTGTTCGCCGGCGGCACCGCAAAAGAGATAGCCAGCGATCCGAATGTCCGTAAATTCTACCTCGGCGAGGATTTTAGCATCTAAGTCAGCAAGGGCGTTTTAGATTTTTAGCCCCCCTTTTTTTTTCGGCGCGCGCGGTTAAATTCTATAATTTAAGTTTTGCGATTTAAATTTCAAGTGTACGGCTGCGATTAGTCGTACGTGCGACACTTGATTTAAAATTTTGCATATTAAAATTTAAAGCCACTGCCACGGCCGTACGATAGAGCGATTTGATTTTGTGCTTTAAATCTTAAAAGTAATTATGGTGGCGGAATTTGAACCCAGCGTTTAAAATTTAGCATATTAAATTTTAAAAGCATAGCGTGGATTGGACGGCGCATTCTATTCAAAGTTTAAATTTCGCGTATTAAATTTTTGAAAAGTACCTAGGTTCGTCTTAAAAATTTTTAAATTTCAAAAGGCGTTTTGTACACTGTAAATTTTAAATAATTTTTTTGCTACAGACTCACTTTTACGACCGAAATTTTACACCCGTGGTACATAAAATTTAAATCGCATTTTAATCACACTTTATTTAAATTAAATCCAATTTTAAAGCGTGAGGCGTCTTTAAACGTAACGCTTTCATCTGCGCATCAAAATCATGCGGCAGTTTGCAAAAAAATATCCGCTCGTATAATTAAATTTTAAAGCAACAGCCTAAATAAATTGCGTATGCGAAGACGCCTGCAGCCGCGCGATGTCGCTAAATTTCACGACAAAATTCCATAGGCGCCGCGTCAGTAGCAAAAATCAAAGCACGCACAAAACTACTCACTTCGGTTTCAACGCATCAAATTGAAAGCGACGCGCGAAGCAAGGCCTTCCAACCCGCTAGAATTTTGCCGATTAAGCCACCTTGTTTAATTAAAATTGCGCTTTTATTTGCTCTGCGGGTTTAAATTTCGCTCATCTTAAAGCTCGCTGCGAATTTTAAAATTTTAACCTGGCACTCGTCGCTTCGCTTAAAAATTTTAAAATTCTTAAAATTTTGGCGAGATCAAGGAGAGATTATGAAAAAAGTTCTACTTTTGTGCGCCTTGACAGGCGCGCTTTTTGGCCTAGAGATCGACGGATTTAGCGCACCTAGTGGTTCGCTCATTACCGATGACGCTTTTTACATCGCAAATCGCGGCAGTAGTGAAGATCCACAAGAGCGAGACGGCTTCATCAGCCGCATAGTAAAAAATTCCAATGTTGTTGAGACAAATTTTATAGACGATCTGGTAAATCCGGGCGGAATGGCGCAGATCGCGGACGTGCTTTATGTCTGCGATATCGATACGATCAGGGGTTTTGCCAAAAGCCAGGAGGTTTTCAATCTAAAAATCGAGGGAGCGCAGGCCTTAAACGATGTCGTAGCGCTCGGCAGCGAGGTTTTGCTAGCAAGCGATCCCGTGCATGGGACGATCTGGCGCATCGACCTGCTCTCGCGCACCGCGGATGAGTTTGCGCGCATCGATCCGTCGCTCGGCAATGCGGGCGCGCTTATGCTCAAAGGTGACAAACTTCTGATCACCACCTTCGATCTTAGCGGAAAGGTCCCGGGGCGCGTGCTAAGCATGGATCTGAAATCTCGCGAAATTTCGATCTTCGCCGATATGAAGGGGGTTTTCTACGGCATAGCGCGCGGAAAAAACGGTGAAATTTTAATTAGCGACTGGGGCGAGGATCTTTTAAGCGGTAAAATTTGGCGCGTCGGTACGGACGGACGCGTGCTAAAGCTAGATCTCGGCACGATGCAAAGACCTGCGGATATCTCAAGCGACGGCAAGGTTTTATTGATCCCAAAAACGCTGGAAAACAAAGTGGAGTTGATAAATTTGCCGTAACCGGTCGTCTTATTGCGGCTTCGCAGTTTGCTTAAATTTTACAAAATATATGCTGTATCGTGCTTTATAAGCCATCTTTTTGTGCTTCGCCGCTTGCGCGGCAGTATCAGTTACGGACCAGAACCAATCGCGATATCGAAACTAGGTCAATGCCGAAGCCGGTCGCAGCGCCAAGGCTAATTGCGGCAGCGTAAGAGTTATATTACGAAACCGATCGCCCTTTTTCGCGCGCACTCAAGAGCCAAGTACGTCCAAAAACCGCGTGTGTCGTCTTATAACACGCAAATGCCGAGTCTGTCGTAAAATTTGCAAATCCATCTGCTCTACTTTTTAATTCCATCGCCGCGGATATTTTTGCAGACCGAGCGGCGCTAAATTTCAGCGCGATATTTGACGCCGAGGCGTACTTTTAACATACCTCGTCCTATCTGCGCGCGAGCGAATTCTACGCGGCGACACGATCTCGACTCCTGCGCGCTGTCGCTGTACGGATGCGTGAAGCTTACCATTCTACGCAGCGCCTATGTCTAGGCCGCTCCTGGCGTCCGCGCGTGGAACCTATCTCTGTATGCACCCCTCCCACACGGCGGGAGCGTCAAGCTCTGTGTATGAGTTTAAAATTTCATACGGCTCGTAGCTAAATTTATACGCTAGGCTCGGACACTGCTTGACCGCGTAGCCCAGATAGATCCATCGCAGCCCCAGATCTTGGGCAAACTCGATCTGTTTTAAAAGCGAAAATTTACCCAGACTTAGATGCGGCAGATACGGATCGTAGTAGCAATACACCGAGCTGATGCCGTCGTCCACGATATCGATGAGATCGACGCAGATAAGCCGCCCATCCTCGCCGTAGTAAGAAATTTCTTTGCCGAAGTCGCCGTGACCCTGGACGTAAATTTCATCATATCGCTCAAAATCGATCTCTTGCAAAGGCCAGCCCTTTTTTAGATGCATGTAGTCGTGATAAAGCGCGAAAAGCTCCAAACGCGCATCGTTTAAAAGCGGGCGAGATTGCCATACATAGGCGGTCGTGCGATTATTTTTATAGACGCGGCGGTGCGATCTGCTAAATTTAAAATTTGCGGCATCGACGCGTAGGCTTTTGCACTCCGCACAGGCTGCACAAATAGGCTTTTGAAAATACCTGCCGAAGCGGCGATAGCCGTGTTGCACTAAGCTTGAATTATACTCGAAGTCGCAGTCTTTTATGTAGAGATACTCGCTGCGCGCGGCTCTGCCGTCCAGATAAGGACAAGAAAAATCCAGCGTGCAAAATGGAATTTCAGTCATTCAGTTTTTTGATATTTGCCGCGTCCACGTATTTTAAAAACTCATCTTTGAGGCGCTTTTCGCGTGCGGCGATGCTCTCTTTGGCTACGTCAAGCTCTTCCGTCGCGACGCCGTCTAAGCCGCTTCCGCTTTGCAGGCTCAAATCGTCATCCCTGAAAATATCTTTAAACTCGTCGCGATTTGGATTAGATTTTTTGGGCTTTTTGGGCGTGGAGCTTGCCGCCTTGTCCTTAAGCATATCCTTTTTTATATCTTTTAGGCTATCTAAAAAATCCATAACTCTTTCCTAAATCCGCGCCGATTTGCACATCGCAGCGATGATGGCGGCGATCGCTTCGTTTTTATTCGGCTGCATATCGTCCATAGTGTTTTCTAAAATTTTGTCTAAATTTTTCTCTACGTAGCTCGTGTCAAAAAAGCCGAGTCGAAATTCGCGCGACTTGCTGATGCTGAGCAAAAATGGAATGATCGTGCGCACCCCCTCGATGCGAAACTCCTTCAGCGCGCGCTCTAGCTTATTGACGGCCAGGTCGTAGTCGGTGGTTTTGATGATGAGCTTGGCTAGAAGCGAGTCGTAAAACGGCGGAATTTTATAGCCCTTGTAGATATGGCTATCGACGCGCACGGAAGGACCGAGTGCAGGATAATAATCGCTAACGGTGCCGGGAACGGGGGTGAAATTTTTCCAGACGTTTTCGGAAGTGATTCTAGCTTCGATCGCGTAGCCGTGCGGCTTGATATCGCTTTGCTCAAGCTCTAAAATTTCGCCGTTTGCGATGCGGATCTGGCGAACGACGAGATCGACGCCCGTAACCTCCTCGGTGATACCGTGCTCGACCTGGATACGGGTATTCATCTCCATAAAATAGAAATTGTTGTAATCATCGAGTAGGAATTCCACCGTGCCGACATTGGTGTAATTCACCGCTTTTGCCGCAGCGACTGCAGTCGTACCCATCGTTTTACGTAGATGCTCGCTAATAGAGGGACACGGCGCAATCTCGATAATCTTTTGGTGGCGGCGCTGGATCGAGCAATCGCGCTCGCATAGGTGAATGATGTTGCCGTAATTATCGCCGATGATCTGAAACTCGATGTGGCGCGGCTTGACGACGAGTTTTTCCATAAAAATTTCATCGTTGTTAAAAAAGGTTTTCGCCTCTCTCGTGCACGAGTCGTAGGCGCTCTGCATATCTTTCTCGTCCCACACCTCGCGGATACCGCGTCCGCCGCCGCCGCCGCTAGCCTTTAAAATTACGGGATAGCCGATCTCGCGCGCATATTTTTTGATCGTATCCATACTCTCGTGATTTAGCTTTTCGGTGCCAGGCACGATCGGGATGCCGTTCTTGCGCATCAGATAGCGAGCGATGTTTTTATTGCCCATTTTGCGGATAACGTCGGGTTTGGGGCCGATAAAAATAATGCCCGCGTCCTCGACCTCTCTTGCAAAGTCAAAATTCTCGCTCAAAAAGCCGTATCCAGGATGTATCGCATCAGCGCCGCACTCTTTGGCGACTTCGACGATCTTTTTGGCGTCCAGATAGCCTTTTAGCGCATCGGTGCTTACTTCGTAGGCCTCATCGGCGATTTTTACGTGCAAGCAATCGATGTCGGGTTTTGTGTAGATCGCGACGCTTTTAATATGCAGATCTCTGCAGGCCCTAATGATGCGAACCGCGATCTCGCCGCGATTAGCGATAAGAATTTTACGTATCATAAATAATTGCCTCTTTTAAAGAAATACCGCGGTAATAATAGTATAAAAAATTTTATAGCAAGTTGAAATTTGCAAAAGGCGGTTGAAATTACAGATAAAATTTAAAGAAGATTTATGGTGCCCGAGGTCGGAATCGAACCGACACGAGGTTGCCCTCGCCAGATTTTGAGTCTGGTGCGTCTACCAATTTCACCACTCGGGCATTTTAAAAAGTTACGATTGTATAAATTTAAAAAAGAAAAGCCCCGAAGACGGGGCTTGGAGCAAGAAAATTATTTTTTCTTCTTGCCTTTTGCAGCTGCAACAGCCTCTTTTAGCTGTTTGCCGACTTTAAATTTTACTACTTTAGTAGCAGGAGATTTATAAGTTCTGTTTGTGCCAGGAACTTTACCCTCGCGAGCTGCACGCTCTGCAATACCGAAAGATCCGAAGCCGATGAAGCTTATGTCATCACCTTTTACCAAAAGCTCTTTGATAGCCTCAAGTGCAGAATCAACTACCTTAACGGTATCTTTTTTAGAAAGACCTGCCTTCTCGGCAACTACTTGGATAAAATCAGCTTTTTTCATGCTAATCCTTTAAAATAAAGTGGCTTGGGCGGTATTCTACAATAGTTTCGCAAAAAATACAATAGTTTTTTAAGAAAAAAACGCAAAATTCGGCAAAATTTAGCCGAATTTAGCCCAAATTCGTCAATTTTTCAGATTTTGCTTCTTTAAATTTCAAAATTTCGCCATATTTTTGGGGCTGATTTTTGAAATTTTGCTAGGTTTCGAAAAATTTCAAAATTTTACCCCTTCTCGCCTCATTTTTATAAAATTTCGCTCAAATTTGCCGCTTTAAAATATATAAACTATATTTTGTTATAATCCGCGCAAAATTTCAAAGGCTTTTTTATGACTAAAATTTTAATGATAGAGGACGATTTAGAACTCGCCGAAATTTTAAGCGAATATCTGCAGCAATACGATATCGATATTACAGTCGCGGACGATCCGTTTTTGGGGCTTTCTAAGCTAAATTTAGAAAATTTCAACCTCGTGATTTTAGATCTCACGCTTCCTGGGATGGACGGGCTTGAGGTCTGCAAAGAGATCCGCAAAAACACCGATATACCGATCATAATCTCAAGTGCCCGCCACGATCTGACCGATAAGATCAACGCTTTTGACTTCGGCGCGGATGATTATCTGCCAAAGCCCTATAATCCGCAAGAGCTTTTAGCGCGCATCAAGCGCCACATCGAGCGCTACGACATAAACTCCATCCAACGCGCCGCAAAGCCCAAAAAAGACCTCGAAGTGGATGATTTCCGCCACGTCATCAGCTTCAAAGGACAGCCCCTGTCGCTCACCATCGCCGAATACGACGTGCTTTCGTATCTCATCAAAAAGGAAGGCGGTGCGATCACCCGCGAGGAGCTCATCTACAACTGCAGCTCCATAAGCGAGGAATCCTCGAGCAAAAGCATCGACGTCATCATCGGTCGCATTCGTCTAAAACTCGGCGAAACGTCCAAGGCGCCTAGCTACATCCACGCCATCCGCGGCGTAGGCTATAAGCTGATACAATGAGCGGGCTTGCGCCGTACGGGAGACGCGATAGAATTTAGCCGCTCGCGGCTCTAAATTTAATAGGCACTCGCGCGGCGAAACTGAAATCGCAAGTCGGCCTGCGCGATTTTGCCGTTTAAATTTAAGGCGCCGCAACTGAAGCGTTAAAATTTTACGATAAAATTTTGTAGTTATAAATTTAGTACGCGGTTAGATGCGCGCAGGATTTTATCGTTGAATTCCGCAAGCAGTTCGGCTCTACGGGCAAGAATGAGCCATAAAAAACAGAGCCCAGGGCAGCGGGAAAAATTTTAAAATTTAAAGCGGCGTGGCTATTAAATTTAAAAGCGCCCTGCTTTGCGATGAAATTTTAAAATTTACGCGCTGTGCCTTTAAGACGCGCCGTAAATTTAAAGCTGAATAAGTCGGTACGCGCGCCAAAGCCAAAACAAGCCCGCGGCTTACAAAGCTTTGAAATTTTAAAAATTTAAGGATCATATAAATTTAATGAAAGTAAGATCGTCGATTTTTTACACCATCACGTTCATCTTCACGCTCGCCGCCGTGGGCGTTTCGCTCGCTCTGCTCTGGCTCATCGGCTACGATCAGCAAAACTACACTCGCGAGCTAAACTCCAAATACTCCATCGTTGCGCGCGCGAACCTATATCAGATGAGTAAGCTCATCAGCGATGTCGAATACGACCGCCAGGTCGCGAATTTCGAGTTTTCGACCATCCGCGATGAAGCCAAGCGCGATGAGATCATTAAAGGCGCTGAAATTTTAGATAGCATCTCCGCAGACATCGGCTCTGCTGATATCCTGCTTTTTAAGCGCAAGCACTATCTAAAAATCACGCACGCTGGCGAGACGCGGCTTTTAAACGACAAGGATTATCAGCCCTATCGCTACGATATTTTCAAAGCGATCTATGGCGTCATTTTGGTGATCATCCTGCTTGCGTATATTTTCATCATCCGCAAAATTCGCCCCCTTCGCAAGCTTAAGCGCCAGATCGATAAATTTGCTAAAGGCGATCTTCAAATCAAGGACGTAAGCGTAGGAAACGACGAAATTTCCGAGGTTTCGCACGCGTTTTACGAGGCGGTCACGCAGATAAATAAGCTTAACGAATCGCGCCATATGTTTTTGCGAAACATAATGCACGAGCTCAAAACTCCCATCACAAAGGGTCGCATCGCCGTCGAGATGATCGAGCACGGCAAAAATCAAGAGCGCCTCATCTCGGTCTTTGAGCGGCTGGAAAGCCTAATCAACGAATTTGCGGCGGTCGAGCGCGCGACCGCGGGTACGGCACTAATCGAACGCGGAATTTTTTCAATGGATGAAATTTTAAAAGAAGCGCTTAGTATCGCAATGATCGAGCCCGGCTGCGTGGCGCTGGAAAATCCGCTAGGCCTAAGCCTAAATGTCGATCTGAAGCTCTTTTGCGTCGCGGTAAAAAATTTAATCGACAACGCCGTCAAATACGCCTCAGACGGTAAAATTTTAATCCGCTTAGACGCCGAGTCGATGGACTTCATAACGCTCGGCGAGCCGCTGCAGAAGGACTTTAGCTACTACAAAGAGGCATTCGTCAAGGGCACGAACGCCAAGCAAAGCTTCGGCCTGGGGCTCTACATCGTCGATAACATCGCTAAGGCACACGGACTAAAATTCCTCTACCGCAGGCAGGATGAGCTAAACGTCTTTTATTTCGAGGGGATCGAAAAGATAGCGACGTTATGAAATTTAAGCACATTTTTTATATTATTGCGCCAAAAATTCGAAACGAGAAGATGCGGAATTTCATATTTTTAGCGCTGTTTTTAAACGCGACCATATTTTTTCTACCTCGCGATGTACAAGCCGATAGCTTTATCACCGACGAGGAGTACGGCGCGATGCTGTATAAAAACCCGCGCGGCGTGGGCTGCGACAAGTGCCACGGCGAAAAGGGCGAGGGCTCGCTGATCGCGACGTATAAAGAATTTAACCGCACCGCAGGCGCCTACTACGAGCGCGCCCTAAACGCGCCGCCGATCAACAATCTCTCGCTTCAGGAGCTCGCCGACGGGATCAGCAGCTCGCGCGACGTGATGCCGAGCTACTTCCTGACGCAAAACGAGATCATCATCATCTACAAATATATAAAATCGATAAATCAACCCAAAAAGAAGGAGAAAAAATGAATAATCACGACGAATTTCTAGCAGCGCAAAAACTTATCCCAGGCGGCGTAGACTCGCCTGTGCGAGCATTCGGTAACGTAGGCGGCGAGCCTTTTATGGTGGATCACGGCGAGGGCTCGTACATCTACGACGTTGAAGGCAAAAAATATCTCGACTTCGTGCAGAGCTGGGGTCCGCTCATCTTCGGTCATGCTGACGCAGACATTGAGCGCGCCGTCGTGCAGACCGCTAAAAAGGGGCTAAGCTTCGGCGCATCCAGCCCGCTTGAGACGCAGCTTGCCTCGCTGGTGCTAAAAAATTTCGATTTCCTAGACAAGATCCGCTTTACCAGCAGCGGCACGGAAGCCACGATGAGCGCGATCCGTCTTGCGCGCGCCTTTAGCGGACGAGATAAAATTTTAAAATTTGAGGGCTGCTACCACGGTCACAGCGACAGCCTGCTCGTCAAAGCGGGCAGCGGCGCGAGCACTTTCGGTAATGCAAGCAGCGCGGGCGTGCCGCAGGACGTCGCAAAAAACACCTACCTAGCCAGATACAACGACATACAAAGCGTAAAGGACGTCCTAGCGCAAAACGACATCGGCACGATCATCATCGAGCCGGTCGCGGGGAATATGGGCCTAGTACCGGCGGATCCTAAATTTTTAACAGAGCTTCGCACGCTGTGCGACGAGAAAAAGATCGTGCTAATAATCGACGAGGTAATGAGCGGCTTTCGCGCGAGCGAGCTAGGCAGCTACGGCATCTACGGCGTCCGCGGCGATCTGGTAACCTTCGGCAAGGTCATCGGCGGCGGTATGAGCGTGGCGGCGTTTGCAGGCAAGCGCGAAATTATGGATATGATAAGCCCGCTAGGAGCGGTGTATCAAGCAGGCACGCTAAGCGGAAACCCCGTCGCGATGGCTGCGGGTATCGCCAGCCTAAGTAAAATTTACGCTAGCAGCGGCCTTTACGAAAGGCTCGGCGAACTAGCGCGCAGGCTCGCAGACGGGCTTTGCACCATAGCACAGCGCCGCGGTATCGCGCTGCAAACCGCTTGCGTAGGCTCGATGTTCGGCTACTTTTTCGCAGACGAAGAGGTGCGCGACTATGACGGCGCCCTGCGAGCAGACACCGCGCGCTTTGCGAAATTTCACGGCGAGATGATTAAGCGCGGCGTATTTTTGGCGCCTAGTCAGTTTGAGACGGGCTTTATCTGCTCTACGATGAACGAAGCGCAGATCGACTTTGCGCTAAACGCCGCGGATGAAGCGATGGCGGCGCTTTAAGGGCTGCATTTTAAAATTTTACGGATTTTAGATGAGAGTAACGAAAAATTTAAACAAAATCGTAAGGGGCGCCTGCGACATCAGCCTAGGCATCTCAATCGTCGTAGCAATCGGCATCGGAGTAGCGATCGGGCTTGGGCTGCGGCACCTCACGGGCTCGCTGCTTTTATTATGGCTGGGCATCGCTATTGGCATCGCAGCGGCGTTTTTGAACGTTTACCGCGCGTGCAAGGCGCTAAATTCGAGCCTAAAGGAGCTTGAGGACAATCCAAAATACAAAGCGGATCCGAAAAATTTCGACGACGATGAATGGGATGAGCGAGATTGAATAGGCGATTTTTGCTCGTATACTGCGCGCTAAACGCGACGTTTGCCCTGCTTGGGCTGGCGCTTTGCGGCGCAGGATTTTTCGGCGCGGGCTCTTTCGGCGTGCGGGCGCTTGCGTGGCTTCTTAGCTTGGAGGCTGGATTTTTGGGTGCATTCGGCGCGGTATATTTTTCGTTTCGCGCTTACCGAAACAAAATAGAAGATGAACTCAGAGCCGGTAAATACGATGAAATTTTGCAGCAAAGCTCTAAAAATTCAGCAGGTTTCATAAGCAGCGAAACTTCCGCTAGCGATACGAATTCCGCAAGTCGCGGCGAAAACCAAGGCGACGCAAGCGGCGATGAAATTTCATACGGCAAAATTTGCGGCGGCGAAATTTTAAAGAGCGAAAGCTTTAGGGGCGAAAATTCAGGCGATGAAATTTCAAACACTCGAAATTCCGAAGACGCCGTAAATTTCACAAACGGCGAAACCAGCACCGAAAACGGCGATAGTTGCGCTCTGTACGACGAAACCGCCGCCGAGCGCGCCGCAAACTCTATCGACGAAGATATCAAAAATTTTACCGCCGAGCGCGACGTAAATTCTACGAAGAGCAACGACAAAACCTCCGCTTGCGACGCGACCGCTTTAGGACATGCCGCCGATAAATTTAATATGAATGGCAGCGCGACTTGCGGCAACTCATACGACGGCATAAACGACGAAGCTAGCGATAGTTCGCAAGGCGGCATAGGCGCGCGTTGCGACGACTTGAAAAATGCAGCGAGTAGCGACCTGGGCGGCGGCTGGAGCGACGGCGCAGATCGCAGCAATCATAGCGGCGGCATAGATAACGGAAATCGTGGCGGCGATGTAGATAGCAGCGAGCGGAGCGACGGTACGAGCGATTTTGGAGGTGGGATTGGTGGCGCGCGCGACGGATCAAATGATGATTTCGACGGCGCAGACGGCAGCGTCAATGATTGGGAAGGCGAGCTTGAGCGAAGCGAGATTCGGAGCAATTTTGCGGGAGCGTTTTTCTCTCCGTTTAAAATTTTGTCCTACGCGGCGCTCGTGGCGGCGATCTACCTGCTTGCCAAGCTGTCCTTGCTAAACCCGCTAGCGATTATCTTGGGCGTTGCAATCATTCCTCTGGGCACGATGATGGTTGCCTTCGCTGACAAAGACGCACGCTAAGGCTCAAACAGCGCGAGTGGACGCTTTAAATTTTAAAATTTAGCTTCAGCGGGATTGAGCGTAGATCGGCGCAGGATAAAATCGCGGCGATGCCCGCCACCGCGAGCTGTGCCACAGACACCGCGCGTTTCGGCACGTACCCGGGCGGGCTAAATTTATAAAATTTGCGCCGCACATCTTTGAGCTTCTGCGTAAATTTAGATCGTCGCGACGAGCCGTAGAAATTCTATGCAGCATTTAAGCGCGTAATTCTAAAATTAAATTTAACCGCCGCAGATTGCAAATACGGCGCGAAATCCTTATCTATATTTAATTAAATTTTAGCTACCATTATGCAAAATTTGAGGAAAAATTATGAATTACGATACCTTGAAAAAAATCTTTTTTCTATTCGATCCCGAAACCGCTCACAAGATCGCAGAATTCGGACTTCGCGCGCTCTATGCGACTCCGGGTGGACTTGAGATTTTAGCAAAATTCGGCGTTTATAAAGATGAAATTTTAACTCAAAATATATGGAATTTAAGCTTCGATAACCCCGTGGGTATCGCGGGCGGATTCGACAAAAACGCCACGATGATCGCGCCGCTGGCCGCTCTTGGCTTCGGACACATCGATTTTGGCACCTTTACGCCGCGTCCTCAAAGCGGCAACGAAAAGCCGCGACTTTTTCGCCTCGTTAGCGAGCAGAGCATTCAAAACGCAATGGGTTTTAACAACGAAGGCGCCGATATTATCGAGCGTCGCGTGCGAAAAATTTATCCTTTTAAAATCCCGATCGCCGCAAACATCGGCAAAAACAAAGCCACCTCGAACGAGGATGCGCTAAGCGATTACGAAGCCTTGGGCCGTAAATTTAACGGGCTGTGCGATTTTTTCATCATCAACGTAAGCTCGCCGAACACCCCGAATCTGCGCGCTTTGCAAGAAAACAGCTTCATAAGCGAGCTGATCAGAGCGATGAAAGAGATCACGAACAGGCCGCTAGTCTTAAAGCTGGCGCCCGATATGAGCGCGGCTCAGGCGATCGCACTGTGCGAGTGCGCGGTGCAAAGCGGCGCAAACGGCATCATCATAAACAACACGAGCGTCGATTATTCGCTAAGCCCCAATGCTAGGGACTTCGGCGGTCTAAGCGGCAGGCTTATCACCGAAAAATCGCGCGAGCTTTTCGCACAGGTCGCTCGCGAGCTCTTCGGCCGCACGATCCTAATCAGCTGCGGCGGCATAGACAGCGCGCAAGAGGCCTACGAGCGCATCAAATCGGGCGCGAGCCTGGTTCAAATTTTTACCGCCTTTATCTTCAAAGGCCCGTTCGTCGCAAAATCGATCAACGAGGGGCTGGCGGAGCTTTTGCGCGCAGACGGCTTTAATAACGTAAGCGAGGCGGTCGGGGTAAATTTAAAAACTCGCGCGGGCGAAGGATACGGCATCAGAGGCGATCAGGCGGAAAATCTCGGCAACGGCGCAGATTTGCGCGCTTGCGAAGACAAAGAGGCGGATGCCAGAACGGATAAAATTCCAAGCACGAGCAAAAGCGAGAAAACGAGCGAAATTTCAAACGCGCCCGAAAGCAGGGATGCGGACGGAATTCCAAACGACGGCAAAAGCGAAATATCGAGCGCCCAAGTTAATAAAATTCCCGCCGTTCAAGCAGATGAAATTCCAACTGCCCAAACAAACTCAAGCTCCGAAGCGGACGAAAATTCCGACGCTTTGGTAAATTTAAACGCCTTAGTAAGCGCAGATACCGCGACGGATCAAAGATCAATCGAGCAAAGCCGTACGGAGAGCGGAATTTCGGAGATTAAAAGCGCAAAACGAAGCAGCGCAAAAAGCGAGAATTTAAAGGCTAAAAGCACAAAACAAGGCGGCGCGGAAAGCAAAACCGCCAAAACAAAAACCGCATCTAAAAATAAAACCACAACTAAAGCCGCACAAAAAAACGACATAGAAAGTAAAAATTCTAAAACTAAAGCCGCGCCAAAAAATAGCACGGAAAGCAAAAACTCCAAGAGTAAAAACGTAAAACAAAACAGCGCCAAAACTAAAAATGCCGAGGCTAAAGAGACCAAAGAGCTTAAAGAGGTTAAAGAAGCGAGTGGCGCCCAAGACGCAGAGCAAAACTCAAGCAAAAAACGAAAGGCGAAAAAAGATTAATGTTTCCGAAATTTAAGAAAATCACGCTGCAAAACGGACTTCAAATTTATCACATCCCGATGAATAAAGGCAGCGGCGTCATCAGCGTGGACGTGTTTTACAACGTCGGCTCGCGCGACGAGACGATGGGCAAAAGCGGCATCGCGCACATGCTGGAGCATCTGAATTTTAAATCCACGAAAAATCGTAAGGCGGGCGAGTTCGACGCGATCGTGAAGGGATTCGGCGGCGTGAACAACGCAAGCACGGGCTTTGATTACACGCACTACTTCATCAAGTGCGCGAGCTCAAATTTAGAGGTCTGCTTGGATCTTTACGCCGACATCATGCAAAACTTGAGCCTCAAAGACAAAGAATTTCAGCCCGAGCGCAAGGTAGTGCTTGAGGAGCGGCTGTGGCGCACCGATAACGATCCGTTCGGATACCTATTTTTCAGGCTATATAACGCTGCGTTTTTGTACCACCCGTACCACTGGACGCCGATCGGTTTTCGTAAGGACATCGAAAACTGGAGCATCAAAGATATCAAGGAATTTCACGCTAAATTTTATCAGCCGCAAAACGCCGTGCTGCTTATCACCGGCGACATCGGCGAAAAGGCGGCGTTTGATGCGGCTAAAAAATATTTCGCGCCCGTAAAAAATAAAAGCGAAATTCCGCGCCCTCACTGCACCGAGCCTACGCAAGACGGCGAGAAGCTTAGCGTTATTTATAAAAATAGCGAGGCTCAGATCGTGGCAGTCGCCTTTAAAATTCCGCCGTTTAACCACGCCGACGCCGCGGCGATCAAAGCGATGGATATATATCTTAGCGGCGGCAAGAGCTCGCTTTTACAGCGCGTGCTGGTCGATGAGAAAAAGCTCGCCAATCAGATCAATATCTACGATATGAGCGGTAAGGATGAGAATTTATTTATAGTCTTTGCCGTTTGCAACCAAGGCGTAAGCGGCGAGGCGCTGAGGAGTGAAATTTTAGCGCTGATCGAAAAAGCCAAAAAAGCTAAAATAAGCGACGACGATATGCTAAAGATCAAAAACACCCTAAGTAGCGATCTGATCTACTCCCTCGACAGCGCTAGCAAGGTAGCTCAGATGTACGGCAGCTACATCGTCCGCGGCGATCTGGACGCGCTATTTAGGCTGGAGTGCGAAATTAAAAGCCTAGATAAAAGCGCGGTTAAAAAAGCGATGAAAACCTATCTAAGCCTTAAAAGCTCCACGAGCATTATCTTACGAAAGGAAAACGATGAATAAAAATGTCATAATCGGCTCTATGACGGCGCTGATCACGCCTTTTAAAGAGGGCAAACTGGACGAGCAGACCTACGCAAAGCTCATTAAAAGACAGATCGCAAACGGCATAAGCGCGGTCGTGCCCGTCGGTACTACGGGCGAGAGCGCGACGCTGACGCACGACGAGCACCGCGTCTGTATCGAAATCGCCGTAGATGCGTGCAAGGGCACGGACGTTAAGGTGCTAGCGGGCGCAGGCAGTAATGCAACTCACGAAGCGATCGGGCTTGCGCAGTTTGCGCAGGCTCACGGCGCGGACGGAATTTTATCCGTAGCGCCCTACTACAACAAACCCACTCAAAAGGGGCTCTATCTGCACTACAAGGCGATCGCGAGCTCGGTAGATCTGCCGGTACTGCTCTACAATGTCCCCGGTCGCACCGGCTGCGACATAGCCGCAGATACGATCATCAAGCTTTTTAACGACTGCGAGAACATCTACGGCGTCAAAGAAGCCAGCGGCAGCATCGATAAATGCGTCGATCTGCTCGCGCACGAGCCGCGCCTTAGCGTGCTTAGCGGCGAGGATGCAATCAACTATCCGATCCTAAGCAACGGCGGCAAAGGCGTGATCTCCGTTACGGCAAATTTACTGCCCGATTACACGGCGAGACTTACGAAATTTGCGCTGCAAAATGAGTTTTTAAAAGCCAAGCAGATCAACGACGATCTCTACGCGATCAATAAAATTTTATTCTGCGAGAGCAATCCGATCCCGATCAAAGCGGCGATGTATATTGCAGGTCTGACGCCGAGCTTGGAGTACCGCTTGCCGCTTTGCGAGCCGAGCGCGGAAAACCTCAAAAAAATAGAAAACGTAATGAAACAATACGCTATCAAAGGATTTTAATTGACGAACGAATTTAAAGGAAAAACGCTAGTTATCAGCGGCGGCACGAGAGGCATAGGCAGGGCGATAGTTTTGGAATTCGCAGCTGCAGGGGCAAATATCGCTTTTACGTATAATTCCAACGAGGAGCTAGCGACTTCGCAAGCAGCCGATCTTGAGAAGGCTTACGGCATCAAGGCGCGCGCTTACGCGCTCAATATCTTAGAGCCAGAGACCTACAAGGAGCTCTTTGCCAAGATCGACGAGGATTTTGCGCGAGTGGATTTTTTCATCTCAAACGCCATCATCTCGGGTCGCGCAGTCGCGGGTGGATATACTAAATTTATGAGGCTAAAGCCGCGCGGCATCAATAATATCTTTACCGCGACGGTAAATGCCTTCGTCGTGGGCGCGCAAGAAGCCGCAAAGCGTATGGAAGCGGTAGGCGGCGGCTCGATCATCTCGCTTAGCTCCACGGGAAATTTAGTCTATATCGAAAACTACGCGGGTCACGGCACGGCGAAAGCCGCCGTCGAAGCGATGGCACGCTACGCCGCAACCGAACTCGGTGAGAAAAACATCCGCGTAAACGTAGTAAGCGGGGGACCGATCGAAACGGATGCGCTGCGGGCCTTTACCAACTACGAAGAGGTACGCGATAAAACCGCCGAGCTTAGCCCGCTGGGACGCATGGGGCAGCCGGAGGATCTGGCGGGAGCATGTTTATTTCTATGCTCGAGCAAGGCTAGCTGGGTGACGGGGCACACCTTCATCGTCGACGGCGGAACGACCTTTAAATAATGCTAAATTTACCCAATATTTTAGCGAGCTTTCGCGTTGCGCTGGCGCCGCTGTTTTTCTGGCTGATCTTACTAGCAGGCCATGCGAACGGCGGCATGGTGGGCTCGGTGCACGTCAGCTGGATTGATTATTTCGCCGCGCTAGTCTTCGTCATCGCCTCCGTCACGGACTTTTTCGACGGATACATCGCGCGCTCTTGGAACCAAAAAACGAGACTTGGCGCCATCATCGATCCGCTCGCCGATAAGATGCTTACGCTTGCGGGCTTTTTGGGGCTTATGTTTATCGGGCGCGCCAGTCCGTGGGCGATCTATCTGATCCTAATCCGCGAGTTTTTTATCACTGGTCTTCGCGTGGCGATGGCGGGCGACGGCGTAGAGGTCGCCGCGTCGATGGCGGGCAAGGTAAAAACGGTCTTTCAGATGATCGCTATCGGCTGGCTAACGATGCAGTGGCCCTATGCAAACGCCCTACTCTGGATAGCGGTCGCACTGACACTATATTCGGGCTTTGAATACGTCGCGGCATATGCTAAGGCTACGAAAAAGAGTTAAAATTTGGTTTAAATTTGGCATAAAATTTAAACCAAATGAGATATACTGAATCGCAAATTATGCGATCTTATCCTTGGGTGTATGTAGGATAAAAATCTACGTGCCGCTCATTAGATTAATAGTAATATATAGGCAAAATTAAGGAAAATTGTTATGATGTATGGGACTTTGAGAGTTAGCGAAGATGTGATTAGGCAAAATGCTGGAGCGTTACTAAAATTTCAAGATTCAAAATACGCCAAAAGTGGTGTCGGACAAATAACTACGTTTAATGAACTTGGTTTTAGCGGGGTTAATAAAAAGCCCGACGGTTGGTATTTTCCGCACGATATAAATGAAGTTGCCATAATTTTAGAGACCAAAGCCTATGAGCCAAATTCAAATCTGGATCAAAATTTACCGCAACTTCAAGAATATATAAACATAACAAGAAGCAAATACAATCGAGTAATAGGTATTTTATATAATGGCAACGAAGCAATAATTTATAAAAACGATAAATTTTATAGAGAAGATAGTGAGCTTTTTAGCAAAGATTACTATCTTAAGCTATTTACTCAGAGCAGTATAGATAAGCCTAAAATTTACTCATGTACTAAATCAATAAATGATAACCTACATATAAATTTTGGCATCAACAACCTAAAGCATAGGATGATTTTTACAGCTTGTGCTTTGGTGGCCGATAGAAAAGGCGCAAATTTAGCCGGTCTTAAAGGACGCGATTTCGCAACTCTGCAAAGCGAGATCATAAAAACTCTTGAAAGCTCGTATAGTGAGCAAAAGGCATTGAATTTAAAACTAGACATCATAAAAGAGCAGTTTAATTTAATTAGTTTCAACTACACAAAAAATCAAAAAGCAATAGACGGCTTCATAGATGATGTTATCGCCATTTCGGGCTATATCAAAACCGACGCTTGGAACGGTGAAGACGTTATGGGAATTTTCTTTAACGAATTTACTCGCTATAAGGGCAAGAGCGAAGCGGGTCAAGTTTTTACACCGGATCATATTACAAGCCTAATGTATCGTATCGCAAACGTCAGCTACAAAGATAAAATTTTAGACGCATGCTGCGGTAGTGGTGCATTTTTAGTAAAAGCTATGAATAATATGATAAACGAAGTCGGTGGAAATTTCAATGAAAGCGCGGTTAAGATTATACAAAATGATAGACTTTTTGGAATAGAATTTGATAAAGAGCTATTTGCTCTAGCTTGCGCAAATATGTTAATTCATAAAGACGGAAAAACCAATTTAACTCATGACGATGCTAGAAGCGAGGCGGCCTGCGAATGGATAAAAAATAAAAACATCACAAAAGTTTTGATGAATCCACCTTATGAAAATAAATTTGGCTGCTTAAAAATAGTAAAAAATGTACTTGATAATGTCGAAGATGGTGCAATTTGCGCATTTTTATTACCGAGTAATAAACTAGAAGTCGGCAAAAAGCAAGTTTTAAAATGGCTCAAAAAACATTCTCTTTTGAAAATCATTAACCTCCCGAAAGAAGTGTTTGCTCGTATGAAAGGCGCAAACGAAACATCGATTTTTATATTTAAAGCGCACGAACCACAAGGAAATAAAGAAATTTTCGGTTGCTATATAAAAGAAGACGGGTTAGAAACCGTTAAAAATCAAGGACGTCATGACTTAAAAGGCAAATGGCAAGAACTTGAAGATTACTGGGTAGATGTAATATATAAACAAGGCGGCGATGAAAGCTGCCAGTGGATAAAGCCGAATGAGAGCTTGCAGTATAAAATGCCCGAGCCTAAATTTGAGATAACCGAGCAAGATTTTAAAAAAGTCGTGCTTGATTATATGCTTTTTGAAAACGGTATCGATAAAAAGGAGTTTGAAAAAACTATTTTGGATAGCGTTTTATATGGAAGTGAGATAAATTTAGACGATGACGAGATAAAGATTAAGGTTTAAAGTGCAAAAATTTAAGAATTTTAAATTTAAAGAGATATTCGATCATATCGCGCAAGGTAAAAGATTAAAAATATCGGATCATATAAATGGCGATATTCCATTCGTTATGGCCGGATACATAAATAACGGAATTTGTGATTACATCTCTAATCAAGAGGCTAGACGATTTCCGGCCAATTCCATAACAATAGATATTTTTGGAAATTGTTTTTACCGAAAATATGAATTTGCTGCAGGAGATGATGTCGGCGTTTTTTGGAGTAATAAAGATATAAGCAATAAAGCTATGACGTATATTTGTGCCGTTATAGGCAAATCGCTATCGGGCAAATTCGGCTTCGGAAATAAACTAAGAGCCTCACAAACTTATGATTTTGAAATTTTATTACCCTCCAAAGACGAGCAAATAGACTTTGAATTTATGGAAAACTATATCAAAAATATAGAGATTAAAATGCAGATTTTAATCTCATCTTATTCATTATTGGTGGCGGCTTCGAGAGAGAGAGAGAGAGAGAGAGAGAGAGAGAGAGAGAGAGAATAATTCGCCTAACGGCGATGTTTTTATTACGAATTCACATTTGGCAAATTATATCCAAGAGGCTATCATGCGAATAGCTGCAAGTCTTTTTGGTAAACTTAATTGCAAATGGGATGAATTTGAACTTGCAAATTTGTTTGAAATTCTGCTAGCCAAAGGTGATTTACAAGCTAAAAGACTTCAAAGTGGAAACAATCCTTTAATAAGCTCTGGGAATTTTAATAATGGGATAGTTGCGTATGTGCAAAATTGTGATGAGCTAAGTGAAAAATTCGATGGTAATTCTTTAAGTGTAGATATGTTTGGGAAATGTTTTTATCAGCCAAAAAATTTTTATGCAGTATCCCATGGTCGTATAAATATTTTAAAACCAAAATTTGAACTTAATCAAAATATTGGATTTTTCATAGTATCTATTTTAAATAAGTCCTTTGGAGATCGTTATTCTTTTAATCAAATGTGCTCTCAAACTGCTTTAAAAAAGGAAAAAATTGCGCTCCCGGTCAATGGCACATACAGTTTTTATTCATAAATCTGCACTAGATAATAAAACAATCTTGGTGAGTGGAGGTTTAAGAGGTTTACAAATTGAGATTGATTCACAAAAATTAATTGATTATTACCTGCGTCTTGCTGATATTGCGAAATAAAAAATTTTAAATTTATATATTTTATTAAAGCATGCTTATACCACTATGCTTTTAGACAATCTCTTTTCTAAGCTTAAAATTTACAAAATCATAGTAAGCTTAGCCCATTTTTTACAAAGGTCTGAAATTTGAAAAGCATAATTTTAACGCTCGCGATCCTGGCGGTCGGATTTTATTTTTACTCGATAAATTTTATGGTCACGGTGCTGGCGATCAGCTTCCTCATCTTTTTCCACGAGTTGGGGCATTTTTTGGCGGCGCGGGCGCTGGGCGTGGGGGTGAACGTCTTTAGCGTGGGCTTCGGCGAGAAGGTCTTTACTAAGCGCATCGGCGCGACGCAGTACGCCATCAGCGCGATCCCTCTGGGGGGCTACGTAAGTCTTAAGGGGCAGGAGGATCTGGATCCCGCCGCAGTAAGCGCGGACCCCGACAGCTACAACTCCAAAGGCCCGATCGCGCGCATAATCATACTTTTTGCGGGGCCGTTTTTCAACCTACTGCTTGCGTTTTTGATCTACATCGCGCTGGGCTACATCGGCGTCGAAAAGCTAGCGCCCAAGGTCGGCAAAATCTCGCCAAATTCCGCCGCGGCAAGCGCAGGACTAATGCTAAACGATGAAATTTTATCAATCGACGGCAAGCAGATCCGCGAGTGGGACGACATCTCAAAGCAGGTAACCGCCACACCTCTAAGCTTAGAAATCATGCGCGGTGGCGAGCGGCTGAGCCTGCAGCTCACGCCGAAGCTCGGCGAGAAAAAAACCATCTGGCGCGAGAGCATCAGAGTGCCGCTCATCGGCATTTCACCCGATTACAACGCGACCGTGACGCTATATCACAAGGGCGCAAGCTCTCTTAGCTTCGCGTGGGATCAGACGGTGGAAGCGTCAAAGCTCATCTTGGTGGGTCTAGAAAAGCTCGCCAGCGGCGTCGTTTCGCCCAAGGAGATGGGCGGCATCGTCGCCATTACGGACATCACCTCAAAAGCGGTCGATTACGGCGCGGCGGTCTTGCTCGCGCTCGTGGCGCTAATATCGGTAAATTTAGGGCTTATCAACCTCTTTCCGATCCCAGCACTCGACGGCGGGCACATCGCGTTTAATCTCTTTGAGCTCATCTTCCGCCGCCCCGTGCCAAAACGGGTGTTCGTTGGTGCCAGCTACGTAGGTATGGGGATTTTAGCGCTTTTGATGATATTTACGGTGCTGAATGATTTCGCTAGAATTTTGGGATTTTACAAATGAGACTGGATGAAATTTTAAAGCGCATTGAGGCTGCAAAAGCAGGCGCAGGCGAGGTGCAGCTCGTCGCTGTGAGTAAAAACGTAGGCACGGATGAGGTGCGCGAGCTGTATTCACAAGGACAGATCGCGTTTGGCGAAAACAGAGTGCAGGAGCTAAAGCGCAAAAGCGAACTACTGCGTGAACTGCCGCTAAAGTGGCACTTCATTGGCACGCTGCAAAGCAACAAAATCAATCAGCTCATCGCTCTGCGCCCGACGCTGTGGCAGAGTTGCAACTCCTATGAACTCGCGCTTGCCGTAAATAAGCGGCTAACTTATCCGCTAGATACGCTGCTGGAGATCAACGCCGCGGGCGAGAGCTCCAAAACGGGGCTCGATAAAAACCGCGCGGTGGAGGAGTTTTTGCGCATCAAACAAGAGTGCAAAAATCTAAATTTAATCGGCGTGATGAGCATCGGAGCGCATGTGAGCGAGCCCGCGCAGATCGCGCGAAGCTTCGAGGCAAGCCGCGAGATTTTCGACGCGCTCGTGCCGCATGGCGCGCGGATCTGCTCGATGGGGATGAGTGATGATTTTGAGCTCGCGATCAAATGCGGCTCGAACATGATCCGCCTGGGTAGAATTTTATACGCCTAGGCCTCGAGGAACGGACTTTATCGCGCGAGTGAATTTTATACCGCTTTTAGATGGCGCGCTTAATTTGCCGCGTGAGCTAAATTCGGCGCGTAACTTGAATTAGCGCAATGCTTGATTTTACGTGCTACTTAAAATTTAGCGCGTTATTGAAATTTTACGCAGCGCAACAACGCAGCATCAAATTTTAAACCTCGATAAAATTTATTCGCAACGACGCAAATTTCAAAAACGCGACGATATAAAATTCTAAGCGCAATCCATATAAAGACAGAATCTTAAAAGGCGAAATTTCAAGTGGCGGCAGCTGGCGTATATCGCGCGCACGCTGGTTCAGGGCGCGAAATTGATCTTTATGGACGAGCCGACCAACGGGCTGGATTTTGGCAATCAGATCAAGCTACTAGAGATGATAAAAGCGCTGGGGGATGAGGGCTATACCTTCGTGCAGACTACGCACTACCCGCGCCACGCGAAGTTCGTTTCAAATTTGACGCTGTTTATAAAAGACGGCGAAATTTTAGCCTTCGGGCGCAGCAAGCAGCTCATAAATGCCGAAAATATCGATAAAATTTACAGCATAAACTACGAAAGATACGAGGATAGATTGTGATTTTACCTTCAAACTACGACGAAATCGACTTTGATGCGCTTTATAAGGCGCAAAAGGCAAAAAGCTTATTCGGCAAAAAACTGGCAGAGCATTGGGACAAAAAGGCGCCCAGCTTCAACGAAGGCGTGATGAAAAGCGCCTACGCGCGCGAGTTTATAGACAAGGTCGATTTTGCTGGCGTTTCTACGCTGCTTGATTTCGCGTGCGGAGCGGGCGCGTTAAGCGTGCTGGCAGCGGAAAAGGTGGATAAAATTTACGGCTATGATTTTTCGCCCAAAATGCTGGAATTCGCCCGCGAGAACGCTCAAATTTACGGCGTAAAAAACGCAAAATTTGCGCAAAAAGCCTTCGAGGACGATTGGTCTGACGTACCCGCGTGCGACGTGGTTTTTGCCTCGCGCTGCCTTGAGGTGGACGATCTAAAAGCCGCGCTTAAAAAGCTTCTTTCAAAGACTAAAAAAATCGCTTTATATTACGTTTAAAGTGGGCGGCAGCTTCGTGGACGGGGATATTTTGGATGCGATAAGGCGCGAAGTGGAGCAAAAGCCAGGCTTCGTTTATCTTTTAAACATCCTGTTTCAAATGGGCTATTTGCCGAGCCTCAGCTATATCAAAGCCCCGTGCCACGGCGGCGCACCGAGCAGCGCGGAGGAGTTCGTCCAAAGAATACGCTGGATGCTCGGCGGCGAGATAAGCAGTGCAGAGGAAGCACGCCTGGCGGAGTATTTTAACGACGGCAAGTGCGATGAGCAGCAGGATTTTATGCACTGGGCGTTCGTGCGGGTGGATAAAACGAATGAGCTTTAGCTTAGTTGCCTTATTTTATGAATGAAGCAGGATAAATTTTGAAGCTCAATTTAGCTAGAAATGAAGCGTAAATTTAGCCTGCCAAAAATTTTATCGATAAAATTGCAAGAGCCGGTAAGTATTCGCTTTTAAAATTTAATGTGAAATCGGGATCGCTTGTCCGCTAAAAAAGAAGCAAGTCAAAAAAGCTTGCTTCATTAAATTTAAAACGCTACGGAGTAAAAAAGCAAAATTTGAGCTAAAATAACCGAGAAAGGCGGTAAAAACGCAAAAAGACAAAATCCCCGCGGACATCAGCCAAATTCCGCAAGAAATTTTAAAAAGCTACGATAGATTCCGCTTTTGTAGATATCTGTTTTTCGGGACACTTTTGACCTTTCTCATTTATATCATCGTGTTTCTTACGTTTGTACATAATGCGCCCATAATGTCGTTTTTATGCATGCTCGCGCTATCTGCGATAAATATACTCGTCTGCCTAAATAGGCTGAAGTATAAAAAATATGCCCTGCTTTTATTTAGCGATGCAGATAAGGCC
>NZ_CALIIU010000054.1 GCF_938017775.1 uncultured Campylobacter sp. | reverse complement strand
TTTAATGAAAGTAGTTAAATCCTGAGAATTTTGTTGGAATTTAGCTATGTTGTCATCACATCCTTTAATTAGCAAATTTAAACGCTCTTCATTTAGAAAATTGTTTATACGCTTTATAAAACCGGCAAAGCTTATAGGTTGGCCGTCACCTAATTTATAAATAAGATTTTCCGGCTCCATCTCTATTTCGTTGTTATCAGCTGTTTGCATATTTATCGTAAAACTTAGCTCTTTATATGAGGAGCTGTAGTATCCGTCTAAGCGAAAACCCTTATAATTTAAAATGGGAATCGTTTGATCATAGTTGCGAATTGTTAAATTTATCGCTCTTTCAAAAAGACCTTTCATTTTATCTTGCTCGAGTCTTATATTTTCCGAGTCTGTTTTAGCCGGTATATTAAACTCAACGGCTTTGCCGTCTTTTATAATGGAGCATTTAAAGGCCGCGGCCGGATTAAATCTTTCCTCGTATTCCAATAAATGTGTTTTGATTTGTTCAATGTTATATTTTTCTTTTTTAAAATTTTGAATTTTATTCCTGTTCGCCCTGATGGTATCTTCTGCGTCACGGTAATCGTTAAGATATTTCTTATAAACGGCCTCTTCTTTGTCGAGCGCCGCTTTCAGTCTAACCTGATCCATAAATAGCGGATTGCCCGTAGCGGCCGCTTTCATCTCCGCCGCGCTAGCTGCCTCTTCTTCAAAACCGCTTAGACTTCTGCTGTCCACCGTGCCTTTTCTAAAATTTAGTAGCGCCTTTGATTTTGTTTCGATAATCTGCCAAGCAACCGCATCATAGGTTCTTTCGGTTATATATCGGTATTCGTTGATTTTGAAATTTTCAGGATCGCGCTCGAATAACATATTGCCCTGCCTAATAACGCGACCGTCACGCTGTATAAAATCAGCCGGACGCCAAGGTGCATCAATATGATGTATTGCTACGACGCGCTCTTGAACATTGGTTCCTGCGCCCATTTTATTCGTAGATCCAAGCAAAATTCTAACCTCGCCAGAGTTCACTTTTCGATATAGTTCTCGTTTTTTCTCCGGCGTATCCGCATCATGAATAAAAGCTATTTCTTGGCGCGGAATCCCCTTTTTTACAAGCTTTTTATAAATATCCACATAAAGCTCAAAAGAATTTTCGCCGGCATCTCTATCCTTTTCTGTACCGTCGTATTCTTCCTCATCTCTATTTGATTCGATCTCATCGTTAAAATTTATAAATGAGCCTGGCTCGTCAGCTTCATAATCATTGCCATAAAGGATGTCGCTCTTATCGGTTTCTTCTATCTCTTTTTCGGCTTCTATATCGATGTTCTTTGAGCTTCGCTTGGGCGTGCCTATATCAAGGAAAATTAGCTGCGTTCCTCTGTCGTCGCTCCATTTTTGGTATTCCTCAAATGTATTCTCTACGCATTTATTAATTTTAGAGCCCTTATAGTCTTTTGCGTTGCGATCTATCAATCTAAAATCTATGCCGGCTTTTTTGGCATCGGAAGTGCATTTTAGATAGTTATCTATCCTAGGATCAAAGCCCCCCTTGCTAAGCTTATCCATTCTACCGATGATGGAGCGCTCATCGTAAAAACCGTTTGCATCTTCCACTCCTATGTATTCGCGTATTGCGCGGCTGGGCAGCGCTATGCTCTTTTTAATATTGACTCCAGGAACGTAATATTTATAATATTGCTTAATATCGCTATTCGTAACAATATCAGCAACGTTATTGTAGGCGCCGCAAACTTCGGGTAAATTGTTTAGCGCCGCGAGACGATCTACAATTTTGTAATTTCTCGCACTTGCATTAAGCTCGGGCGTCTTCTCTATTTTGGTAAAATTTGCTGCCCAGGCGTCAAAAGAGCCGATACCTTTTTGCTCAAGCTCCTTTGGCATAAGGTATTTATTAATACCGTAGAGCTCAGTTAGAGAGTTAGAGACGGGTGTTCCGGTTAAAAATAGTATTT
>NZ_CALIIU010000053.1 GCF_938017775.1 uncultured Campylobacter sp. | reverse complement strand
ATAAAAATACATATGCAAATTTGTAAAGCCCAAAAAGCTTCTTTAGTAGCAATATTTTATTGCTCTATATCTTAGCTCGTCATTAAATTTCATATAAATTCATCTGCTTGAATTTATATGAAATCTTAAAAACTAGCTTGAGCATCTTAAAATTATTTTCGGTTTTTAAGTCTTTTTGGCTCTTCAAACTTCTGTTTTAATTGAGCTCTTTATAAACGGAATCTCGATGCATTTTATACGAAAGGGGATTAAAATTTTATAAAACAGCGGATGAAATTTTGGTTTTGCCGTCGCGACAAACGGGCGGTTTGATCCGCGATTTTCAGGAGCAAAAAGAGCGCTTTAAAAGCCCGCGAGGCGGAGCGAAATTTAGGCGTAACGGCGGCGTTTTGCTTTGCAATTTGAGTTAAAATTTGATATGATTGTGCGAAATTTATATTGAACGGCTTTTTAAAATGAATAAATTTATAACCCAAAAAATAGGCGCTCTTGCGGGCTTTAGCAATGAAATTTTAAAAATTTTAGCATCGTTTGACGCGGATGTTTCGGATGTCAGGCTCGCTTTGCAAATTTCAAAAAACACCCCCTTTGCGGATAAAATTTTAGATTTAGCCTTTTGCGGTTTGTCTAAATTTAGCGCCGAAGAGCTCGCGAGGCAAAATTTCGGTGCTGCAGATGAGCGGTGTGATCTTCAAGGCGCGGAGCCCATAGAGTGCGGCTTGCAAGACGCCGCGAGCGAGCAAAAAGGCGCAGACTTAGTAGGGCAGGGCGATAGTCTTAAATTTAATCATTCAAATGACGCAAGCGGCGCAAATTACAGCGACGAGAATTTTAAATTTAACCCCTCGCAAGCAGCAAGCGATACGCAGCAGCAAAATCAGCACGTCGCCGCGAGGGCTGATTGCACGCTAGGTTCAAGCATTTCCGCGCAAGCCGAACGAGCGCATGGGCGAGAGCCGATACAAAAGCAGGGGCGAGAGCAGCAGCAAAAACAGGGGCAAGAATGCGGGAGAGCGCAGGAACTGGGACAAGAGCAGGGCGCCGCGGCACTAAAGACGTTAAATTTACAGCGAGCGTTTGAGCTTTACGGGCGCGAGCAGATGCGGGCGTTTTTTCTATTCGCAGTATTCGACGAGATGCTAAAGCCGGATTTGCAGGCGTATCGCATCGATCGCGAAAAGCTCACGCAGGTCTCGCTACTGCGAAATCTGCTTATGTTTTCGTGGATCAAATCCTACCCGCAGATTGAGCAAAGTATCCTCTCAAGCGTGATTTTAGTGGAGTTTGGGCGAGTTTTTATCGATGAGCAGGTGTGCGCGGCAGGCAAGGCGGAGGAATTTTACCACGCCATCAAGGGCTCGATCTTTCCGCAGGATTTTACCGATGTGGAGATGGAATTTACCGGCACGAACCGCGAGAGCGTCTCGCACGCGCTATTTGTACATTTCGGGCTAGAGCAGATCGCGCAGGACGCGCTGTATTCAAACGCCCCCGACGACGCGCCTTTTAAGAACAAATCCCGCTACGCAATGCTAAAGATCGCCAAAACCGCGGTCAATATCTACCACCACTTCGACGAGCTTAGTATCGACAACGCTTTAAATTTACTAGTCGAGTTCGGCTTTGAGCAGGAGGCGTTTTTAGAGGCTAAAGGCGAAATTTCGATATGAAAGAGCTCCTGCGCGCCTTTAACTCGGGCGTATTTGAAAAGGATCTTAGCGGCGAGCAAAAGGAACTCGTGCGCAACCTCCTAAATATCGGTGCTATCAGCGCGCACAAAGGCAAGCTCTATCTAAACGACGGCTATGTTTTCGGCAGGCTCGACATCGCGCGCGACGGCACGGGCTATCTGCAAAGCTTCGACGACCGCTTCAAAGCAGATCTCATCATCGAAAACAGATATTTAAGCGGCGTGCATCTGGGCGATCTGATCCTAGCAAAAATTTTAAGCTCAAGAAAGTCCCGCCTGCACGCAAAGGTGCTGATGTGCGTCAAGCCCGCATTCTTAACAAGCGTGGTTTATACCAAAAGCTTTGGGCGCGAAATTTTAGGCGTGAACGTTAAAACCGGCCTCGCAAATCCGCTCAAAGCCACGCAAAAATCGCTCAAGCAGCTGCCCGCAAACACCCTTTTAAAGATCGATAATCTAACGAACGAAATTACCGAGGTGATCGGAAACCTAGCCGATCCCTTCGTCGATGAGAAAATTTCTTTAGCGATCTACGATAAAAACGATGAATTTAACGAAGCGTGCAAGCAGCAAGCCGCAAGCTTCGGCAGCGAAGTGGACGGCTCTTTGTATCCGCAGCGCGTGGATTTACAGCATCTGCCCTTTTGCACCATCGATCCTATCGACGCCAAGGACTTCGACGACGCGATCTATTTTGACGTAAAAGAGCGCACGCTTTACGTCGCGATCGCCGATGTGAGCGAATACGTAAGCGAATACTCTCCGATCGATAAGGAGGCGAAATTTCGTGGCTTTTCGATCTATTTCCCGCACAGATCCGTGCCGATGCTGCCGCGCGAGCTTAGCGAAAACATCTGCTCGCTGATGCCAGATCTTCCGAGGCTGGCCTTCGTTTTTAAAATCGCTTTGGATGAAAATTTAAACCCGCAAAAAGAGGAGCTTTTCGAAGCGATTATAAGATCAAAACGCCGCTATAATTACGACGAGGTCGATGAAATTTTACGCACCCGCAAGGCGGCCGAGCCTAAAATTTTAAGCTGGCTCTTGCCGCTTAATGAAATTTGCGAGCGACTGCGCCGCGCGAGGCTGAAGCGCGGATTTGATTTCCGCACCAAGGAGCTTCGCATCATGCTTGATGAGCGCGGCTTAATAAGCTCCACCCGCTTTGAGACCGACACTCCGTCGCACAAACTCATCGAGGATTGTATGCTGCTAGCCAATAAAGCCGCTGCGGCGCGCATCGAGCGGGGCGTTTTTAGAAATCACGGCTCGGCGGAGCTTAAAAAAATTTACGCGCTGCTTGACGATCTGGCGCTGTTCGGCATCGACGCGCCCTATCAGAACAACCTTGCTAAAATGATCGGCGAAATCCAAGCGCAAGCCGATACCATGGGTATCCGCGAAGAGGTCGATAAGCTCATCATCAAGGCTCAAAAGCGCGCCGAGTACGCATCTGAATCGCGCGGGCATTTTGGGCTCGGATTTGATAACTACACGCACTTTACAAGCCCGATCAGGCGCTATTCCGATCTCATTTTGCACCGCTTGCTAAAGGCGCAGATGAGGGGGGATGAGAAATTTTATAATTACCTGCTTTTAAACATCGATGCGACGTGCGTGCGGCTAAACGAGCTGGAGCGCGAGGCGGATAAGGTCGCGTTTGATTTTATGGACCGAAAATTTGCGCGCTGGGCAGCGGAAAACTTGGGCAAAAAATTTCGCTGCTACATCGACGAAAACGGAAATTCCGTCACCGCAAAGCTAGACGACAAGCTAAAGGGGGCTAAAATTTTGGTTTCAAATTTCGCCGGCGACATTTTAACGCCCGTGCTAGTCGAGCTTGCGGACGCAAACATCGCTAGCGGAGTGATTTTAGGCAGAGTGGTAAAGAAGATCTGATGTATAAGAGAGAATTTGACGGTCTTATAGCAAGCGGCAGGGTGCCGAATTTCGTGCTTTTGCGCGGCGGAGACGATTTTTCAAACGAGCTTTACGCGCAGCGCCTGAAGCAAATTTACGCCTCGGAAAATTTTTTGAGTTTGTATTTTTTGGAGTATGATTTTGAGCAGGCGCGAAGCTTCTTGGAGCCCTCGCTTTTCGGCGGCAGCAACACGCTTCACATCAAAACCGCCTCGCTCATCAAAAAAGAGGAGCTGCGAAGGCTCATCGCGCTGTGCAAGGCGGACGCGAATAACCATCTGATCTATGAGCTAAACGATAGCGAAATTTCTATAAGCGCGGATTTTATCAAAGAATTTGAACGAAACGAAGTGAGGTTTTTCAAACCCTCTGGCGTGAATGAAGCCATAGCGCTGCTTGCGCAAAAATGCGAGATGTGCGGGCTTTTTGCAAACACCGCCGCACTTAGCAGGATCTACGCCATCCACAACGAAAGCCTGAGCCTAAGCGCGAGCGAGATAGAAAAATTTGCAAGTCTGGGACTTGAGCTTAGCCTGCAAAACGTAAATTTAATGGTTTATGGCCTTAGCGAGGTGAGCTACGACGAGCTTTTTGATAAAATTTTCGGCCTTTGCGATTTTCGCGTAGATTTTTATAAAATGGCCCTGGGCGGCGGATACAACGAAATGGAGCTGATAAATTATTTCTACCGCTTGATTTATAGAATTTTTCGCCTGCACGCTTACGTAAAAATAAACGGCAGATTTGATTTTAAGGCGGTTTTAGGCTACCTGCCGCCCCCTTCCGTGGCCGCACAGATGCAGCGCTATGCCACCAGCTTTTCTACGCGGACGTTTTATAAAATTTTCGCTCACTTAAACGATTTGGAATTTGAACTCAAAAGCGAAAAGAATGCGGCGAAGGATGAGCTTTTGCTCGCGTCGTTTTTGAGGTTGCAGCGTATGCTGCTAAGTTCGCTCGGGCAAAAAGCAAATATTAAGTGAAATTTTAGTAATATCCTCTCGCATTTTTTGCAAAATCCTTGCCCGCAGACACCGTTTGCGAGCTAAAATCCATAAGGAGAATTTATGAGAAACTACGAGGTTTTATTCATCGTTAAGCCCACGCTTACCGACGATGAAGTTAAAACAAAAGTCGATTTCGTCAAAGAAATCATAACCAAAAACGGCGGAGAGATCGCTTCTGTAATCGAAATGGGCGCTAGAAAGCTTGCCTATAAGATCGATAAATATGAGCGCGGAGTTTATTTCGTAATCTATTTTAAAGCCGAGCCGAGCTTGATCTCCGAGCTTGTTAGAAATCTGCGTATCACCGAAGATATCATTAGATTTTTGACCGTTAAATATGAGACTAAGCGTGAAATTTCCGCTTGGGACAAGCTAAGCAAAGGTATCAAGCTAAGCCCTGCGAAAAAAGAGCGCGAGCCAAAAGCGCCGGTAGAGCCAAAAGAGCCCGAAGAAGCAGCCAAAGAGGGCGAATAAAGGATAAAATATGTTCAATAAAGTAGTTTTGGTAGGTAATTTAACCCGAGATATCGAGCTTAGATATCTGCAAACGGGTACCGCCGTAGGCAAAACCGGTATCGCCGTCACGCGCAGATACAATAGCTCAAACGGCGAGAAACGCGAAGAAACGTGCTTTATAGACATAGATTTTTTCGGTCGCACGGCCGAGATCGCAAACCAATACTTGCGAAAAGGCAGTAAAATTTTGATCGAAGGCCGCTTAAAGCTAGATCAGTGGCAAGATCAAAACGGACAGAACCGAAGTAAGCACTCCATTAGCGTAGATACGATGGAGATGCTAGGAAGCAATCAAGGTGGAAGCGGCGGCTATAATCAAGGCGGCAATTACGAGGGCGGCAATTATGGCGGAAGCTCCGGCGGCTACGGCGGAGGAAATTCTAACTATAGCGGCGGTAATTACGGCGGCGGAAATAGCTATGCTAACAGACAAAACTCAAATTCTAGAGGCGCAAAAAACGATTACAACGCGCCTAAACAAAAAGAACAGAGTTACGAAAGCACGATTCCGGAAGTCGACGTCGATGCCGATAAATACGATGACGGCAACGACACGATCCCATTTTAATTAAGGAAAAATCATGGCAGATAAGAGAAAATATACTAGAAAGTATTGCAAATTTACGGAAGCAAAGATCGAATTTATTGATTATAAGGACACGGCGCTGCTAAAGCACTGCCTAAGCGAGCGCTTTAAGATCATGCCGCGCCGCTTAACCGGCACCAGCAAAAAATACCAAGAGATGGTAGAAAAGGCTATCAAGCGCGCGCGCCAAGCAGCCCTTATACCTTACATCGTCGATCGTAAAGACGTGGTCGTAAATCCATTCGAAAATCTTTAAATTTTAGCGGTACAAAGCCGCTAAAATTCCCCCTATTTTAAACTCTAAATTTTAAAATTTAAGCCCGCTCTTATATATATATATATATATAATTCCACCTATATTTTTTCAAAGGAGAAATTATGGCAGAGAATGAACATCCGGATCATTTAATGTGCCCATTTTGTGGCAAAGGCGACATCAAATACGGAGCAATCGTATGCGGTGGGTGCCAGGCGGAGATCTCTTATAGCAGGCCCTGGTTAAAGACGCTTCTTATTTCTATACTTTGGCTGTTCTTTGGAGGGGCTTTTACCAAGGATAGCGGTACTCTATTTTATATCGTCTTGAGTATCGGCGTGTTAGGTATCATTGGATCTATTTTTATGGCGCGAGATCACAAGTCCACAATTTAATAGGATTATGAAGCACGTCAATTAGTCTATGTCGCCGTCCGCTGACAGATAAATTTTTGCAATTCTCTGATTAAATTTAAATTTGGGAGAATTACGCTACTTAAATTTTAAAAGATAGATTATGAATTTTCTCTAGGTTCCCTTGCTGGTAATGGCGTTTTTGACGGACTTGCAACCGTGGTTATCGTTTTTATTCCGGGCTTTATAGTGTTTTGCATTGCAAAGGCATTTTTAGAAGGCTTGACTTCTAGCGTAAATAATAGATTTATTGCGTCTGTCGTACCAATTGTGGGAGGTTTAGTTCTAGGGTATTTAGCGGGTGCTTCCGTATATGAAAGTGAGCAGGCAAAAGATGCTGAGCGCGAAGTGCAGAAGCAACAAAATATGACGCAGCAAGATAAAGTCTATTATATCCAGCGAAGTTTGATGTTTAGCGGCTACGGCGTGACGATCGACGGTAAATGGGGCAAAAAACTATACAAGCGTCACAGAAATATTCGGGCTCGTCCGCAACCTCGATCGATGAGCTTTATGAAGCGGTCAAGGCTAAAAAAGAGGGCAGAAGATAAAATTTAAATCGCGAACAAAGTTCGCCTGGCTAAATTTTAAAATTTGCTGGTTTGTTTATATCTATTATCGGGCGCGCCTTTAAATGCAACGTAGTGATTTCCAAAATTCTTTAGATTCGCTTGGAAGTTCAAATTTTAATATGATTTGAATGCTTTAAGGGCAGAAGGAAATCTGCTTGCATATGATGTCCAGAACTTAAATTTAGAGATTTTGCCTTAGAGAGTGTGGCGAATGACACTGCCGCCGAATGACTCTGGCTTAAATTTAATGGATTTCAGCTACAAGACACAGCGAAATTTACGTTACTTTGTGCCTTTTCTAAAAGCATAATGCCTCAGCACTCGAGCGAGCAAAATTTTATCTCGCATTGCTGCTCTTTGACCTAGAGTCACGCAGCACATTCTACGTCGCGAAAAACTAAAATTCTTATACCTCCGAAGCTCGCATCGTTTGTCAGAAAGCTCGTGCCTAAATCAAAATCATACCTCTTAAAACCTAGCTCACTAGCGTTTTAAATTTTGGATTGTAAATGAGATAAATACTGAGGCGGCAATCTTTAGTGGATGAAATTCTATACGTAAAAACCGAGGTTTGGATTTACTATGAAAGTTTCAATTTCTTAAACTCGCGGCTATATTTTCTTTGCGAAATCGCGTTAAATTTAAGGCTATCTATCCTGGAGAAATTAACGGCGTATTCCTTCAGGCAGGTAAGGATGAAAGAGAAGCGGTAATTGCCATTTTCGTAAAATATCTCGCTCGTTATTATTTCGCCGGGCGCCACGTTGCATCTTTGATCCGAGCTCATAACGCATTTTAGTTCATAATATCCATTTTGCAAATCTCCGATGTAAAATTTCAGATGCAACTTTTCATTAATTTGCTTTTTAGGTAGCAATAGCGCATCGTTGAAGCTTATACCCGCAAAAATTCTTTCTAGCGTATGCATATTTTTATGCAGCCCTGCTAAATACGCCTCGTATCGTTGCTCTCTTGAGGAATATTCGCTACCTTTTATATTGCCCTTGATCCAATCTGGGTCGAAATATAGCACTTCAATCTCTTCGGTTTTAAATTTATCGCTGCCTGTTCGCTACAGCCCCAAGAAATTCTCATCGTTTTTGATCTTTTCGATGAGATCAAGCGTGGCGTAAAACTCGTCGTAGAAATATGGCATCTCGAGTTTGAAAAATTTAAAGCTTAGCCCCTCCAGCACCTTGAGCGAGTGTTTGTTTTTGAGTAAAAATATGAAAAATACTCCGTCTTTTTCCAACGCGTTGAGGTAGTTTATTTCGCTTATATTGGCGCGCAGGATCTCGGCGTCGAGGATGACGACGTCGGCTACGTAGATGAAGTCGTTTAGGTGCCTCTTTGCGCTCTCCCAGTTGGAGTTTGGCATCACGTCGCAGCCAAGCCCGCTCAAAAAATCTCTCAGCTCCTCAAAGATCGCGCGGTTTTTATGCGTGATTATGACGTTGTAGTCGTATTTTTTGGCGCTAAAACTTTGCTGTGCGAAGCAGCTAAGTACCGCATCCATTTTGATAAAGGTTCCGCGCCCGTCAGCTCCAATGCTGGGATGCGAACCGAGTGCACGCAAATGGGTCTGCGCCGAAGTAAGATACTCATCATCCGTGCTAGCAGCGCTTTCTAGCGCACTTTTAAGTGCATAGGTGCGCGGATCCTTTAGCTCGCGATCGATGCCTACGCGAACGTCGAGCTTGATAGAGCTCATATTCGCTCTAAGTTCCTTGCTACTAAATTCCACGCTTACGCGGATTGGTTCAGCGATATTTTGCAGGAAAAACTCGCACGCGTCAAAGACTGCGCTAGTGAGATTTAGCACCTCGCCGCCGTAGATACGCGGCAGCTGCGGTGGGAAGCTAAGATAGAGCGTGCTATCGTATTTCGTGCACTCCTCAAATAAAATTTCGCTTTGAAATTTTAAAATTTTTAAAATATCGATCTGCGCGATATCCTCACGTCTGGGCACGACGGAATCGCTTTCTTTGGCTTTAGGCGCAGCGGAGAAAATTTTGCCGCTTACGGCGGGCTTTTTAGCAAAAAATTTTCTTGCCGCAAACCACGCGATCGCTGCCAGCAGTGCCAGCGCGCCTAAAATCACGATTTTCATAGCACAAGCATCCCATCGCCATAGGAGTAGAAGCGGTATCTTTGCTCCACTGCGATGCGGTAGAGCTCAAGCGTGCGCTCAAGGCCGATGAAGCTCGCCACGAGCATTATCAGCGTGGATTTGGGCAGGTGAAAGTTCGTAAGCAAAAAATTCTGTCTTATCGGCGGATTGCCCGGGTGCAAAAACAGCTCGCAGATCCCGCTGCTTTGCCCGTTGCGCGCAAAATTTTCGATCGTTCTCGTCACCGTCGTACCCACGCCTAAAATTTTTCGCTCGCTTTTTAGGATTTGCGCGGTCTGCGGCGGGATGGAGTAGAGCTCGCCGTGCATCTTGTGATCGCGCAGATCCGCTACTTCCACGGGCTTGAAGGTGCCTGCGCCCACGTGTAGCGTGATAAAATAAATTTCGTGGTTTTTGCGCAGATCGTTTAGCATCGCATCGTTAAAATGAAGGCTCGCGGTAGGTGCGGCGACGGCGCCTTGCTCGCGCGCGAAGATGCTTTGATACCAGCTCTCGTCCTGCTTGGTATCGGCGCGCTTGATATACGGTGGCAGCGGCACATGGCCGATACGTTCGCAAATTTCAAAAACATCATGGGTGTTTAAAGCTTTACCGCCGTGCTCAAACTTCACGATGCGAAGCCCGCCTTCCATCAGCTCGCAAACGCGCGCTTCAAGACCGCTTTGAAATTTTAATTCGCTGCCAGCTTTGACGCTGCCGCGAATATAGGCGCTAAATTTATTGCCCTCAAGTGGCGAGTTTAGCAGAAGCTCGATCTTGCCGCCGCTGTTTTTATGACCGAAAAGGCGCGCCTTAATCACCCGCGTGTCGTTAAAAATAATATCACAAGGCGGCAGGGCGTCCGCCAGATCGCCGAAGTGCGCGTGAGTGATCTGCTCTTTGGCGCGGTCGTAGATTAGCAGGCGCGCGCTTTGTTTGGGCATCACTGGCGCGCTTGCGATGAGCTCGCTAGGAAGCTCGTAATCGTAGCTGCCAACTAAATTTAGATCCGCCATCTCACGCCTGCGCTACGTCCGTGGAATTTTCGCTTTCGTCATCCTCCTGCTTATACGGATTTATCATTTTGGCGATGAAGATTGAAAGCAGATAAAGCGCAATTAGCGGAGTTGCGAGCATAAACTGACTAAGCACGTCCGGCGGCGTCATCACCGCTGCAAAGATGAAAATAATGACGATTGCGTAGCGGAAAAAATCGCTCAGGCTTTTGTTCGTCACAAGCCCGATCTTGGCGAGGAAAAAGGTTACTACAGGAAGCTCGAAGCTGATGCCGAATGCGACGACGAGCTTAGCAAAAAAGCCTACATATTCGCCTATTGTAGGCATCGCAGTAAATTGCTTGGCGCCAAAATTTACCAAGAAATTAAACGCGACGGGGATTACGAAAAAATAGCAAAACGCCGCGCCTAAAAAGAACATAATGCTCGCGCCACTAACGAAAGGGATGACATATTTTTTCTCGTTGTCGTAAAGTCCAGGTGCTACGAAAAGCCACACCTGCCAGAAAATTATCGGCATCGCTAGAAGCAGCGAGGTGAAAAACGACACCTTCATCGCAGTAAAAAACGTCTCGCCAAGCTGGGTAAAGATGATCTCGCTGCCCTTAGGAAGTACGCGCACTAGCGGGCGGGTCATAAAGCCTAAAATATCTTCCCAAAAGCCGAAGCACGCGATGAAAAGGACGATGACGGACAGAACGCAGATAACTAGGCGCTTGCGAAGCTCGGCTAGATGGGGTTTTAGCTCTTCAAACATTAAATTTCTCTCTCATTATGATTTTTGCGTATCGTTATTTTGCACGGAATTTTGCGTAGAATTTCGCGCATCGCCGTTTAAATTTGCATTCAAATTTTGCGCGGCGCCTTTCGCTTCGCCGCTTGCTTTCGTATTTTGTGCGGAATTTCCTGCACTGTTGCCCGTGCTCGGCATGGAATTTTTGCCTTTGTTTCCAGCGCCAGAATTCGCGCTTTTGCTTTCAGCGCCGGAATTCATTGCGCTGCCGGCGGAGCCTTGCGTAGAGTTTACGGTGCCGCCCGAACTTTGCGCGGAATTTTCGCCGCTCGAATTTGCTTTTAAATTTGCCGTCCCATTTTGTTTTTGTGCCGAGACTTTCGCGGAGTTTAGCACGTCTTTGGCGGCGTCCGAGCTAAGCGTTTCTTTAAGCGAGCTTTCCGCGTCTTTTAGCCCCGCATTTAGCGTCTCTTTGACCGAGTCGATACCGCCTTTGATCTCGTCGAGCTCCTCAAACGTGAGCTTTTTGCGCACACCCTCGCTTGCTTGCGTGATGCTCTCTTTATATTTTTTGGCGTCCTCTTTGAGCTCGGCGATGCGAAGCTCCTGATCGAAGCTCGATTTTGCGTCGTTGATGGTTTTTTTGATGACTTTGAAGTATTTCGCGAGCTCGACCAGCACTTTCGGGAGCTTTTCGGGCCCAAGCACGATTATCGCGATGATTAAAATGACCGTAATTTCAGGCATACTGATACCAAACATAAAATTTCCTAACGTAAAAAGTGGCGTATTTTAACTAAAATTTCATTAATCTTAAATTTAGCGCCCGCTTTGGCTGCTTTGCGTGATAAAAAGCGCAATCTCGTCGGCGAGCAAAAAGTTAGGATTATAAAATTTGCCCTCGCTGAATTTCAGCTTTTTTGCCTGCACGAGCAGTCGCGCGTTGCTTAGCTCCGTAGCGTCTAAAATTTGCGCTTCCACGCCCAAAATACAGCGCAGCCCAAGAAATATGCGCTCGAGCTTTTTATCCTGCGCGCTTAGAACTTCGCGCTGTTTTTGCAGCGGATCTGCGATGTAATCTCGCAAATTTTTAGGCGAACTAAGGCGTACCTGCCCGCTTGTGCCCACGGCAAACGCTCCAAGCCCGGCGTAATCCTCGCCGCGCCAGTAGGCGAGATTGTGCTTACAGCGCAGTCCGCGCGCGGCAAAATTTGAAATTTCATACTGACTAAAGCCGCTATCCGCCGCAAGGGCAAAGAGAAATTTAGCTAGAGCCGCGCTTTCCTTTTTAAAGCTTTCGCGCCCGAAAAAGGGCGTGTTCTCCTCAAGGCTCAGTGCATAGGCGCTTAGATGCGGCACTTCGCAGCGCGCAAGCTCATCCATTTCAAATTTTAAATTCCTCTTATCGTCAAATTTGCTCGCGTAGATTATATCTAAGTTTATATTATCAAAGCCCGCTGTTTTGGCATTTTGCACCGCAAGAAAAATCTGCGCCGCACTGTGCGCGCGACCGAGGAACTTTAGTTTGGCGTCGTTGAAGCTCTGCGCGCCGAAGCTGATGCGATTTACGCCGAGCTTTCGCATCGCCCTAAGCCAAGCGGGGCTGGCGGAGTTTGGATTGGCTTCTGAGCTGATTTCGGCTCGGGCGGCAAAATGCGGCGCGAGCAGCGCAAAAATTTCATTATAAAGTCCCGCATCCACGGCGCTTGGCGTGCCTCCGCCGATAAAAAGCGTCGAAATCTGCGCGTGCGGATTTTTCGCCAAAAAGTCGCGCACCTCAAACTCTAGCGCGCGAAAGTAGTTTTTTGCGAGGCTAAACTTATCGATGAAGGAGCCAAAGGCGCAATACGGGCATTTGGAGGTGCAAAACGGCACGTGGATGTAGATGTGCAAGGGCGGTCCTATGGGCTAAATTTACGTCGCAAAATTTAGCGAATTAATTTGAAAATTTATATAAATTTTAAGCCTCTTAACGCAAATTTTAATATTTTTAGGTAGAATTTTGAGAAATTTTTTGTGAGAAAACGAGATGGAAAAAGAGAAAAATTACAGACCGAATGTCGCTGCAGTCGTACTTTCGCCCTCGTATCCGTTTAATTGCGAAATTTTAATCGCGCAACGAAGCGACATCAAAGGCGCTTGGCAGTTTCCTCAAGGCGGTATCGACGATGGTGAGACGCCTAAGATGGCGATCCGCAGAGAGCTGGGTGAGGAGATCGGAACAAGCAAAGTCGATATCATCGCTGAGTGCCCGAAGTGGCTCAGCTACGACTTTCCCGATGGAGTAGCTCAAAAGATGCGCCCATACGACGGGCAAATTCAAAGATATTTTTTGGTGCGATTGCGAAGCTTAGCCGATATAAACATCAATACTAAACTTCCGGAGTTCGACGCATTTAAATTCGTAGGCGCGAATGAGGTTTTAAGGCACGTAAATCACTTCAAAAAGCCGATTTACGCGACGGTTTTAAAATATTTTAAGGAGGAGGGTTACATTTAATGCTGATCGTTCAAAAATACGGCGGTACGAGCGTCGGTACGCTAGAGCGGATCGAGGCGGTCGCGCAGCGCGTGATAAAGACTAAAAACGAAGGACACGATGTCGCGGTAATCGTCTCTGCGATGAGCGGCGTTACCAATCAGCTTATCGAGCAGGCGGAATTTTTTACTAAAACTCCCATAGGCAGAGAGATGGATGTGCTGTTAAGCTCGGGCGAGCGCGTCACGAGCGCACTTTTAGCTATCGCGCTAAATGCCAAGGGTCATCCTGCGATCGCATTTAGCGGGCGAGGCGCGGGCATCGTGACGGATAATTTTCACACCAAAGCTCGCATCGTCTCTATCGATCCAAAAAGTATGCAAGAGGCGTTAAAGCAGGGCAAAATCGTCGTCGTCGCGGGCTTTCAGGGCATTAGCACCGCAGGCGAAGTAACTACGCTCGGGCGAGGCGGAAGCGATCTTAGCGCAGTCGCCGTCGCAGGAGCGCTGAATGCCGATCTGTGCGAAATTTACACCGACGTGGACGGCGTATATACGACCGATCCGCGCATCGAGCCAAAAGCCAAGAAGCTTGATCGTATCAGCTACGACGAGATGCTTGAGCTTGCGAGCTTGGGAGCGAAGGTTTTGCAAAATCGAAGCGTAGAGCTTGCGAAGAAATTAAACGTAAATTTGGTGACGCGAAGCAGTTTTAACGATCATGAAGGAACACTCATAACAGGAGAAGAAAAGATGGAAGATGCGGTAATTAGCGGCATTGCACTGGATAAAAATCAAGCAAGAATTACGATTAGAAACGTAGAGGATCGCCCCGGCGTCGCGGCTGAAATTTTCTCCGCGCTTGCAAGTAGGGAGATCAACGTCGATATGATCGTGCAAAATATCGGACGAAACGGCGAGACGAATTTGGGCTTTACCGTGCCGCAAAACGAGCTAGAGACGGCCTATAGGGTAATGAAAGAGGTAAATCCAAATCCGAATTCCATCATCGAATCGGATGCCGACATCGTAAAGGTTTCTTTGGTAGGCGTTGGTATGAAAAGCCACAGCGGCATAGCCAGCAAGGCGTTTAAGACGCTTGCGGATGAAGGGATAAATATCCAGATGATCTCCACGAGCGAGATCAAAATTTCGATGATCGTAGAGGCTAAATACGGCGAGCTCGCCGTGCGCGCGCTGCACAAAGCCTACGATTTGGATAAATAATGCAGGATCTGCACACTTGGAGCGTTACGGCGATGCGCTCCGAGCCCGGACTTGAATGGCTTGAGGATCGCAAGGAGGACTGGACGCCGCTTTTAGCTTCAAAGCTAAAATTCCTCCACGACGGCTTTGCTTTCATCGTCATCTGCGACGATGAGCGAAGCTGGTTTAGCGAATATATCATCAAAAAGATCAACTCCTCTACCAACTCACGCCCACTGCTGCCGTTTTTTTCGCTACGCTCGCTTTACCGCGGCGGCGTAAATAGCCTAGAGGACGCGCTGCTGCTAAACGATATGCTAAGTCTCGCGTTTGCCAACGGCTTTATATATTTTTACATCGGCAACGGCAACCATCCGTTAGCCAAAATCGCCAAAAGCCACGAGGACAGCTATCTGTGGCTCATCGACGAGAGGCTGCAAAACAGCTTCTACATGAGCGAGAGCGATCCGAGCTTGGATCTCAAACTGATCCAACTTTTTAAAATTTTAGACAAAAGCATCGACGCCGTGCTTTTTGACGAAGTGGTGCTTTGAAAATCATAAATCAGATCGTTTTGACGAGCGATTATGAGGGCTTTAAAGATAAAATTTTAGCCGAAATTTCGCGCAAAAATTTAAGGTTTTTCGAAAGCGTCGAGCTTAAGATCGACGAGGCACGAAAGATCATAGACGAAGCTTACGTCGCCGAGCGCGAGGATAAGATCATCGTCATCGCCGCTACGAAATTCGGTGAGGAGGCGCAAAACGCCCTGCTTAAAATTTTAGAGGAGCCGCCTAAAAATACGGTGTTTTTCCTGATCACTCCTTTCATCAACGCCCTGCTGCCTACCATCCGCTCGCGCCTAGTGGTGCAAAATCTCTGCGTACGAAAGCCCAGATACCGCACTGGACTAAACTTAACCAGGCTCAGCCTAAAGGAAGCGGTGGAGTTTATCGACGCGCAGATTGCGCTGGAGCGTAAGGGCGAGCTGGATAAAACGGCGCTAAAAGCACTCATCGGCGAGATCGCGCTAGAGTGCTTCGAAGCAGGCGTTAGGCTAAGCGGCGATGAGCTGCAGCGAATAGATCGCTTAAGCTACCTCGCTGAGCACAACGCTAAAGCCCATGCCGTGCTTACTCCGTTACTGTTGATGATCGAGGAGAAAAGATGAAAATTTATAAAATTTCAAACGAAGCCGATTTTGCGCTGATTTGCGAGCGCATCGGCGTGCGAAATGCGGGACGAGCGATAATGCAGAAAAAATCGCGTCTAAACTTTTTCTATCTAAAAGATCTGCGAGCGCCCGCGGCGAATATTTTAAAACAAGATGCCCTTAGTATCGGCGCCGAGCTTGCGTGCAACGAAGGAGTGATCCTAGGACGCGACGATACGGACGCGGTTTTGATCGCAAACGATCGCCAGATCGAGGTTTTGGCGCAAAAGGAAGCACTGCAGGATTTCGGGCTAAAAGAGGTCGCGAAATTTCTAGGCAAGAAATTTGCTAAGCCGCAAAGCTGCGAAATAATGGGCGTCGTCAATATCAACTCCGATAGCTTCAACCCCGCAAGCCGCGCGGCAAACCTAAAAGAGGCGACCAATAAGATCGAAAAGATGATTGAGCAAGGCGCCGCTATCATCGATATCGGCGGCGTGAGCTCACGCCCGGGCAGCCGATACTGCGGCAGGAATGAGGAGTTTGCGCGCATAAAGGACGTGCTGAGCGAAATTTACCGCCTAGGCCTGCATGAAAAGGCTAAATTTAGCCTCGATAGCTTCGATGAGTATTGTTTGGAATTTGCGCTAGATCGGGGCTTTAGTATCATCAACGACATCAGCGCAAACCTCGCTCTTGCCCCGCTTGCGCTTCGCTACGACGCCGCTTACGTGCTGATGCACATGCAAGGAAATCCGCAAAATATGCAGCTTGCGCCCAAATACGACGATCTGATGGGCGAGATCGATGAGTTTTTTGCGCAGAATTTGCAGCAGCTGCAAAGCGCGGGGCTTAAAAAGATCATCCTTGACGTGGGCATCGGCTTTGGCAAGACCGCCGAGCAAAATTTGGTGCTGATTAAAAATTTGCAGCATTTCTTACACTTCGGCTGCCCGCTGCTCGTGGGCGCGAGCAGAAAGAGCGTTATCGATTTTTACAGCCCCTCTGCGGTCGCGGACAGGCTCGCAGGCTCGCTGTATCTGCATCAGATCGCCGCTTTAAACGGCGCTGCGATCATCCGCACGCACGACGTTTTCGAACACGTTCAAATGCTGCGGCTAATGCGCGCGATGGATGCCGCTGCGGTAAAATTTTAAAATTTTGTGGAATTTTCGTGAAATTTCATATTTTTCACTAAATTTTTACAAATCCGCCTTATGCGGAATTCTAAAATTCCTCAAGGAAATATTTTAATTCTTTTAAAATTTTGCGAAAGAGCTTTTGCGGAATTTTATCCACATTTTATTTTGTGCCTAAGCTTTCGTGCGCTTGCTCGTCGAAACTTATAAAAATTTATAAAATTTCGCTTGATTTATGAGGCGCGTCAAAACAGCGAAGTAAAGAGGGATAAATTCTGGCGACGATTTGCACGGATTATTTGCTGCGCGAGTCGAATTATTTCATTTTTGGGCGAAACGAGCGCTTTACGTCAAAGCCCTTGCTAGCGATTTTTATATCATTTGGTATCGTGCCTGCCGGAGCGGAGGCGTCCTTTTTGGCGGATAAAAACTCGACTAGGCTTTGCCAGACAAAGTCGGCATCCAGATAAAACCCCATCGCGTTAAGCTGTGGATTTATCGCCGCGGTGTGAATGTTCTGTGTGAGCTTAAAAAATACGATTGGGGCGCTCAAAATTTCATCTTTGCTTATAATTTTATCGTCGCGAACAATATTTTTTAGTGTCGTTTTGCGGTCACCCTCTAGCGCCACGAGCTGCAGAATCTCCTCGCGCGTAGCCCGCTCGCCGACCTTGCCTAGCCACACGAGACGATATGGGCGCGAAATCCATCGCTAAAGCTCAAAGTTCTGTCCTTCTGATACTGTCTTCTTAGCTCCGTCTCGTCAAACTCTAGGCTCGTGTAAATTTGACCCTGAGAGGCGAAAATATGGACTAAATTTTTGCCGATGAAAATCACGGAGTGAAGCAGGCGCGGCAGCTTATTTACGTCCGTTTTGCTCCAGTTTATAAATTTACCGCCGATAAAGCGGTACCCGCTAAGCTTCCTTTCAAAGACCTTTTTATCGCCCTCGTCAAGCCTCCATAGCTCGTCCGCATCGACTAGAGTAGAGTTTCTGCGGTCATAAACCAAAGTCTCGTCAAGCCCGTATTTTGACACCATAAAATCGTAATTATCTTTAAATTTCGAGATAATTTTCATGTTCGTCCTTTAAAATTTTATCTTTCAAAAGCTCCTGAATCGGCGTGCTTTGCACTGAAACCGAAGCAAAATTTTATCATCGTAAATTCGCACTGCGAACCTCGCAAATTTTACTGCTAAATCGTCAAAATTTATATTGCAAGCTCACGGCTCGCTCAATTTTACAACGTGTCGACGAAATGGTAAAACCGAACGAAAAGCGTGCGGCGCGGCAAATTTTAAATTTATTTTACGCGGCGGCATAGAGTTTTAAAATTTATTTTCCGCGATGGCACAAAATTTCAAATTCATCTGCCGCAAAACAGAGGCCGCTACCGCTTAAGTTGCAAATTTTAGTAGCGGTAAAAGCCAAAGTCGCTACCGCTTAAAGTCGTGAATTTCGATATTTGCGTCATATTTTTTGCAAAGCTCGCTTATCTTTTCTTTAAGCCTTTCCTCGTCATAGCAGATGAGATCGATGTATGCGTGCCTCTGCCCCGTGGCGCCGCCGATTATCTCTAGAAATGAGCTGCAGCTTTTTAGCTCCTCGTCCTCGATCTTGTTTCGCAGATCAAAGCCCGCCTGCATGTCGCCGCCGTTACCTACGCTAAGAAAGCAAAATTTGATGCCGAGCTCGAAGGCTTCGTTATAGATGTCGCGCTTGCCGCCTAGGTACTCGCCTATGAGATTTCGCAGGCAGGTGGTGCCCACGATCACGTCCTCGCGCACCTCGCTACCGCGCGGCTGCATCTCGTAGCTGAAAAAATTCTTTAGCGGCTCGCGCGCGGCTTTTTCGCCGAATTTTTCATCGATCAGATCGGCAAACTCACTTAGCGGCACGCCGTTTTCCTGCGGCTTATCAAGCACTTCAAGCATGCCCAAAGTGTTAATGACTGCCGTCTCGCCGATAATGTTATCAAGTAGGATGAAGCTCAGATTGCCCGCCTTGCCCTCGTCCTGCGCGAGCAGAGCCGCTAGGTTTTCGTTGTAAATTTTAATATCCACGTCGCTTTCGTTAAACTGCGCGTAGATCATCGACTCCTCGGCGCTTACGCGCGTGCCGTACATCTCAAGTCCGCCGATGCCTCGCGGCGCACGCGGCTTTCCGAGCGTACAGCGCATTTTGGATTCGAGCTGCTTGGGCATAGCGTTTTTGATAAAGCTTAGCCAAAATAATCGGTGTCTCATGCCCTCGGGAGTTAGCACCAGATCAAGCTTATCGCCCACGAGCCCCGTCATAAAATAAGGCTCGGCAAGGCAGATACGAAACTTCTCGTCGGTCTTTCGCATCGCCTTTTCAAACTCCTCCGCCGCCAGATCAGCCTTGATCTCATCTATCGCGCCGCTAAATTCCGCCCAAAATTTATCCACTCTGCCCGCGAACGTGCTCAGCTCCTGCGCTTTCTCAGCTTTTTTACCAAAACCGAATAGCCCCATATTTTCTCCTTAAATAAAAATTTTACTCGCATTATAGCTTAATTTTTTGCGCGGGCTCGGGGCGCAAATTTTAAAACCCCCGCGCCCTCACATGCACTGAAAGCAGCCGCCCAAAATCTCGCATTTTTCGCAGATTTGCACGTATATGACACCTTCGCCCTGCACCAGCTCGCCGAATGGGATCTGCGCTAGATGCTTCATCGTCCCGCCGCAGCTAGGGCAGGCTAGATACTCGGCGTCCTGCACCCACTGCGGATAGCCGCCAACCGTCGTATCAAGCTCGCTAAAGCAGCCGTAAAAGGGCGATACTTCGCCGCCTAGCTTAAATTTCATACCGCTCAGTCGCGCAAAATCTTGCTGCGAAAAGTAACTTTTCTCCATCCCTTCGCCCTCGCATTGCATCTGCAGCTCGCCGTCCGCGCCGCGTTTACAAAAGTACATTACCGAGCCGACGCAGGTCGGGCAGCAGCGAAAGATCGCATCGTGCTTTAAATTTAGAAATGCAAGCCGCGGCTCATCGGCCTTAAGACGGAGCATATCGAGCATCTCGCAGCCGCAAAACTCGCACTTTTGCCCCGTAGGCCTGCCGATACGTACGGGCTCGTCGGCATTTTGGTTTGCGCCTTCGCAAGCGTCCTTTGCATTTTCGCTTAAATTTAAACCGCTGCTAGCATCTTTTTGCGCGTCTGATTTTAAATTTACGCGCTCGTTCCGCAAGCTCGCGTCCGCGCCTTCGTTTATGCCCGTGCGAGCACGCTGCGTGTCCGCGTGCAAATTTGAAATTTTATCCGCGCCGTTTTGCGCGTTTTGTTCGGAATTTGCGCTGCCCGCGCTGCCTTTGAAATTTGAAATTTCGCTCGCGCTTTCATCTCTGCGTTCGCGCGCGCGCTCGCCGTTTTTCTCCGCGCCGTCTCTCGCGCGCACCGCTACAAGGCATTTATCAAAAACGAACGATTTTCGCTCGCCCGCCTCGTCAAAGCTCCAGCCGCCGATTTGAGCGTAAATTTCGGTGCCTGCGTAGAGCTTTTGGCGCCACGGCCTCGGGTTTTGATACAGCTCATAAAAAAGCCGCGTCGTCTGCTCGTCGCCCTGCCACGCAAGCGCGCACAGTAGGTCGTTTAGAGTGTTTTTGGCATTGTCTTGTAGCGAGGCGAGCTTGTGGACGAGTGCGTCTCTTACGTCCTTAGGCGCGCCGAAGTAAAGCTCCGGCGGGCAGTATATCTCCGCCGCCGCGGCGGCTCGCGCGATCTTTGGATCATGGATGCCCAGCAGGCTAAAAAGCGCCCAAAAATCGTTGTAAATCTCCTGCCGCTTTTCGATCTCGTCGATTCGGTCCGCGATTTTTAGGATCATCGCCTCCACTTCGTTCGCGCTTAGGTTTAAAATCTCCTCTCGCCTCTGCTTTTGGCGGCACGAGTGGCAGATGCCGTCAAAATAGATCGTATTTTTGCCGCATTTTGGGCATAGATGGGCTTTGCTTTGCATTTTATCTTCTTAAATTTGGATTTAAATTTCGTCAAATTTTAGCTAAATTTTACTGTTTTGTGGCGATAAAGCGCGGTTTAGAATTTAATGTCGCAGTGAACGAGAGACTTTATAATACACCTAAAATGCGTTATTTACAAATGGAATTCAAGCTGAAAGAGATTTGAATTTTAAATTACAATAGAAGTAGGGTGGGTTTGCGAGATCAAGCGGAATTCATCTTCGAAAAGACAAATTCCACTTTTGTGCTCTTAGGCGCAAATCACTTTTCAATGTGATGTTTGACCAGATACTCGATGATATTTACCGCATTATCTATGCCGCAATACGACGTATCGATGCAGATATTGTAGTTTGCGGACGCGCCCCAGACTTGGTTGGTGTAGTATTGATGAAAGCTCATCCTGCCCGCGTCGCTATTTTCCATATACTCGCGCGCGTCGGTATGGCCCTCTTTTTCTAATCTGGCGAGCTTAAACTCATCGCTCGCGCGTAAAAATACCGTCAGCAGATCCGGATGTCCGCGCAAGAAAAATCCGGCGCAGCGCCCAAGCACTATAACGTTGCCGCCCGAGACGATCTTTTCGTAGATTGCTACGATGCGATCGCGCTTTTGCTCATTGGCTAGCTCGTTGTGCGATATTGCCTGAAGTAGCGTATTTACGGGCATTTCGTTGTAGAACTCATACATCTGCTCGAAGCAGCCAAGCTCGTCTGCTTTGCGGAGCAAATCCGCCTTGGCTAGATAGGTGTAGCCTAAGCGCTCGGCTAGTTTGCGCGCGGTTTCGCGCCCGCCTGCGCCAGTTTGTCTAGCGATCGAGATTATCATGTTTTCTCCTTAGATAAAATGTGCAAAAATACCGGCACCGATGACGGTAAGAAGTCCCGTAACTGCCATCGCTAAAGACGCCATTGCGCCCTCTATGTCACCGATCTCAAGAGCGCGCGCCGTTCCCATCGCGTGGCTCGCGCAGCCTAGGGCGATACCTTTTGCCATCGCCTTTTTTATGCCAAAAATTTTAAGTAGTGCCTCGCCAAATACGCTACCGATGATGCCCGTAGCGATGATGCAGGCCACCGTTAGTGTCACGATGCCGCCTAAGCTTTCGCTGATACCCATACCGATTGGCGCCGTGACGGATTTTGGTAGTAGCGTGACATACATTGTGTGATTTAGCCCAAATATTACCGACATCGCGTAGATGCTGCCTAGCCCTGCGATCATACCCGAAATCAATCCTGCAAAAATAGCTAAAAAATTACTTCGCAAAAGCGCCAGCTGCTCGTACAGCGGCACGGCTAGACAGACGGTAATCGGCGTTAAGAAAAAGCTAATGTGCGAGGCGCTTGCGTTAAATTTCTCGTATGGAATTTTAAAGAGTAAAAGCACGCAGACGGTAAGCACGATACCGATTAGAAGCGGATTGAAAATCGTTAACTTAAAGCGCTTTTTTAGATAAAGCCCCAGCTCAAACGAGCCTAGGCACAAAAACACGCCGAAAAAAGCGGAGTTCATTAAAATTTCTCTCATTTTTTGTCGTCTCCGGATAAAATTTCGCGCTCCAGCTTCGCATCCACGCCCTTTGTATTCACGCCGTCTTGTTCGTGCGCGGCTGCGTAGAGTCTGCGCTTAACGCGGGCGAGGGCGATTTTATAAAAGATCTGCGTTACCGCGCCGCTTGCACCGATGACTACTACTGTAGAGACTGCCGTAATCGCGATGATTGCGAAAAGATGCTGGCGTAGCGCGTCGCCTGCGATGATGATCGCAGCACCCGCCGGGATGAAGATCACAGGCATAATCTGCATAAAAAACGACACGGTTTCTCTGATCTGCGATACTTTGATGAGTTTGAAGATCAGGGCTAAAAGCATAATGACTAGCCCGTAGATGCTAGCGGGGATCGGCACAGGCACGAGCGCCGCCAAAATCTCCGCAACAAAAGATATCCCTAAAATCACGCTGAATTGGATTAAGTAGTTCAAAGCTTACCTCGGATTAAAATTTAGCGCTAAATTTAGCACTTTGCAGTTAAAATAGATATTAATCTTGCGGATTTTGGGCGAAATTTTGCGGCAAAATTTACTTAAGTAAGCTCTGTAGCTAGGCTGTAGGTAGAATTTTGCGATTTATCATAGCGCTAAATTTAGCCTTGCGGCACGGGTAAAATCTGGCGATGACTACTCAATCAAGCGTCTCACCTAGCTCGATTTTAACGCCGAGAGCCTTGCAGACGAGATCGAAAATTTGAATATCGACATTGGGCGCGTATTCGTCCAAAACCGTGTAAACTTCGGCGCGCATATCCTCGTCGTGGCCCGGGTGCGAGCGCGAATACAGCTCGTCCGTGCGCTGCACGAGCGTGAGATTGTCGATATCTCGCTCGCGCATCGCCTGCTTGAGCCGCTTTGAAATTTGCCATTTGAAACTTTGCATTTTCGCTCCTTTAAATTTTATTTCAGCGTTTAAAACCAAAGCCTGGATTTTGCACTATGGTGGTAAACTTGCCTGCGAGCTTCGGCGGCGGCAAATTTTTTCTCAAGCTTCGATAGCAATAAATCTTATCTTTGAGTTTCGATGACGCTAAATCTTGCTCGTAAGCTTTAATGAATTTATCGCGTCCGAGTTTTGGTGCGCTAGGTTTTGGCCAATCGGGCTTTCGCGCGCCGAGCTCAGTCCGCGTAATTTTATTAAATTTTACGTGAAATTTCATTAAATTTAGTGCAAAATCAATATAGAAATTACATAAAATTTCGTTAAATTCTACGCAAAGCTTTACGCAAAAATTTGGCGCAAAACTTGTACGAGTTTGGCATTTGAAATCTCTCACTTAAAATCTTACTCGCTAAATTTCATACAAAAATCGCGCTTGAAATTTAAGCCGAGCCGTTCTTGCGCCTTGTCATGAAATTTAAAATTTCATACGCTCGCCCGTCGTGAAATTTCACGCCCGCATGTGTAGTTTACGCAGGCGCAAGTTAAATTTACAGCATCGTGATTAATTGCGCTTCGTGTATTAGCCCTGCGCTGATTGATCGCCGCAAGATTAAA
>NZ_CALIIU010000052.1 GCF_938017775.1 uncultured Campylobacter sp. | reverse complement strand
ATCATCGGCTACGGCAAGGCGGGCATCGCCTATATCGCGTCAAAATTTCGCTTTGAAATTCTGCTGCGCGCTAGCTCGCACGTGCCGCTGATTAACGCTGCGCGCGCGCTTGAGCATCTGCCCGTCGAGATCGATATGGACCCCGTAAACTTCGGCTAAGCGCGATTTGGTAAATTTTATTCTATAAATTTGACCCGCATAATTTTACGCGATACGCCGATGAATTGAGGTAAAATAATAGATTTTGACAGCAGTAGACCTTGCCATCTTATAATTTAAAAAGGCAACGATTTGAAAAAACTACTTAGAAATTTTATGATTTTTGCGGGTTTTATCTTTATGTTATACACCTCCTATTTTCTATATTTTTATTCTAAAAGAGCCGAATATGCGGCTATTTTATTGCAAAAGGCGCTTAGGTATGAAGAGGAATTTTTTACTGAAAAAACACAAAATTTAGACCCGTCTGAGCAGACCAAGCTAAGGCATGAGTTTGAAAAAGAGAAATCAAAGCTAGAAAAATATTGCAGCGATACCATAATAAACGGCGAAAATGGTCATTGCAAGGTTTATTACAACCTCGATTTCGACTATATCCATTTTTACGACGGGCGAAATCAAGATGTCGCGCTGGGCTACGACTTTGATAATGAAAGCATCGAGTTTTATAAAAAGCTATCAGATCACTATGATCACAAAGGCAAAAAATGCAGATCGCGCAGAGTGTATAGCGAGCACCATGCGACATTTGCCATTGATAATTTTGAGCATGCGAAATTTTGGTTGGGAAATTACGGCGAATTTACCCTAAAAGATCCATACATTCATGAATGTGAATAAAATTGATCGGTAATTTAAATACTGAAAGCCTGCCGTATAGATCGGAGGTATATGCATAAATTCATATTTGTGCGGATATGAAATGTATTTTATACTTTGATTAAGTAATTATGTTGTATAAGCGTATAATGTTAGTAATGAAAAACGCTTTCAAGGCTTCAAAAGCCCATTTTAAGGAGTGAGGGATGCAAGTTCGTGCTTTTATTTTAGCGATATTGTTTGCCGTATCGTTCGCAAAAGCGGATGATATAAAGCATCCATCGATGCCATGGCAACTGGAACCTATTTTATGGAAAATTCAAGATAAAAAAGTTGTAAGAAAAGCTCTTCACGAACCTATGATCCGGGGTGCAACTACCTTTAACGGCAAGAGTTTTTATTTCTTTACGATAGAAGATAATGCAACGCTCAAAAAAGAGTATGAAGAGCATTTATCAAAAGAAAGAGACTTCTGCAACGACTTTTACGATGATCTGTTCGAATGGAAAAATATAAATATAATCAAACCTCTGGTTTTTTGATACGACGGATTACAATAACTCCGTTTTAAAGAAAAATATGGGCGATTGCTGGTATATGGATATGAATAAAACGATTAGAGACGGCTTTAGCGGGCGCGGATTTACATTGTATAAATTTGATAATAAGCTTTTGTATATTATGATTTATAAAACCACTCCTTATATATATCAGACGGATGATTTCGCAAATCTTGCTTACATTTTAGATCCCAAAGAGTGTAGTAAAATCATAAAAGATCCTCGTAGCAGAGAAAATTTAGAAATTCCGGGCAATATCATATATAAACCGCGTCTGTTTTATGCCGAACCGATACGCTATAAAGATACGGATTATCTGCTTTTCATAGATTTTGACAATACGCACAGCGGTCAATTACTAAACGTCGCAATCAGGAAATTTAAAGACGGTATTTTACAAATGCCTGTTTGTAGCAATTCATACTTAAACACGAAGCTTTATCGATAGGGGCGGTTATGTGGGTTCATATTTTCATCTTAATGATCGCATTCGTACTATTTGCGAATGCAAACGATGTAAGCGATACGGAAATTCCTTTTGATTTAAAAATAGCTTTATGGAAAGCTAATGATAGGAAAGTAGTAAGAAGCAATCCTTCCGGTATGGTAGAAGGAGAAACCACTTTCAACGGAAAAACCGTTAGCTTTTGGCAAATAGATAGAAATACAACGCTCAAAAAAGAATATGAAGAGCATTTATCAAAAGAAAGAGACTTCTGCAACGACTTTTACAATGATTTGTTTGAATGGAAAAATATAAATATAATCAAACCTCTGGTTTTTTGATACGACGGATTACAATAACTCCGTTTTAAAGAAAAATATGGGCGATTGCTGGTATATGGATATGAATAAAACGATTAGAGACGGCTTTAGCGGGCGCGGATTTACATTGTATAAATTTGATAATAAGCTTTTGTATATTATGACGTATAGAGATTTTCGGCAATACGAGATGTCTTTTGCAAATTTTATGTATATTCTAGATCCGCAAGAGTGCAGTAAAATTATAAAAGACCCCTCGAGCGATTCATATCATAGCAGGGCAGATTTTGAGGATTATCGAAACAAGATCGCAGGAGATACCCTGATTTATTTCGGACCGATAAAATATAAGAGCGAAGATTATCTACTTTTTATCGATTCCGTAAATTTAATAAACGGTCTTAAAGCGGTTTCTATTAAAATTAGTAAATTTAAAGACAAAGTTTCGCAAACATCCGTTTGTAGAAATTTATATTTAAATACAAAAATTTACCGTTAAGGAGTAAATCATGCAATACATTCAGTTGCCGTTGATAACTTTAAGTATGCAAAATTTTGGTTGGGAGATCATGGCGAATTTACCCTAAAAATCCTTTTATCGCTGCGGGTTTGGGCTTGCAGTTTTTGCTCCCCAATCTGCGTTTTTAAAATTTTGTTCGGATTTTACGCCACCACTCATGCTTTTGCTCGCCCCTTTTCGATATACAGCGCCTATTCCTCGCTTCCCTCCGCTCGCACGATCAGGCTTTTTGGAAGTCGAAATTTCTCGATTATCTCGCACTCCTTGACGCGCATCTGCCCGTCGTCGCTCTCGTGGTCAAAGCCCAACACGTGCAGCAAGCCGTGCGTAAAAAGCAGCGCCGTCTCGTCATCCGTGCCGTGCCCCAGCTGCGCGGCTTTCATCTCTACGAGGTCTAAATTTATCACGACCGAGCCGAGTAGCACGGGGGCGAAATTTCCGCCGTCAAAATTCTCACTCTTTAAATTTTCATCGTCAGAACTTTCGCCCTCGGAATTTTCGGAATTTATGGTATTAAAATTTTCGCTTGCAGAATTCGCAGCGCTTGTATTTTCATTAGCGTAATTCGTATCGTTTAGAATTTTATCGCCGCTGTTTTCATGCGCGGAATTTTCCTCGCTCAAATTCCCGCCGAAGCCCGCAAACGCCGCTGGATCGAGCGGGAAGCTTAGCACGTCGGTCGCCTTGTCGATGCCGCGCGTTTGCGCATTTAGCTGCCGCATCTCCTCGCCGCGCATGAAAATTAGCTCGACGCTCCCGCCGCCCAGCTCCGCCGCGATAGCGTCCAAAATTTCGGGATAGGGCTGCTCGCAAAGTATCATTTTTACCCCTCTTTTATAAAATTTTCGTATAATTTTAGCAAAAAAAGGACGAAAATGAGAGCTTTATGCGTGATCAGCGGCGGCATGGACAGCGCGACCTGCGCATATATCGCGAAGCGCGAAGGTTACGAGATCGTGGCGCTGCACTTTGACTACGATCAGCGCACGATGGGCAAGGAGCGCGAGTGCTTCGGTAAAATTTGCGACGATTTGGGGGTTGCAAAAAGGCTGATTTTAGACGCTCGCTTCATCGCGCAGATCGGCGGCAGCGCCCTTACGGACGGTACCTTGCCGATCAGAAAGGGCGCGGCGGAGCTTTGCGGCGCGGCAAATTCTACCGGCACCGAGATTGACAGCGCGGTAAATTCCAAGAGTGCCGAGCTTGGAGAGTTAAATTTTGCCGAGACAAATTCCGTCGCCGAATTAGATGGGCAAAATTCTATCGTGGCGAATTCTATTAATGCCGAGATTGGCGGGCAAAATTTTACTGCGTCAAATTTTTCGACGAGCCCTGCGGACGCTCCGCTCGGTGCAGATTTGGCGCGAAATAGCGGCGGTTACGTGCAGAGCGGTGAAATTTTAACCCAAGGCGGTGAAGCTTCACTCGGGGACAATGAAATTTCACCACAAGGCGGCAAAATTTTAGCTCGCGACGACAAAATTTCACTGCAAGACGGCGAAATTGCATCTCAAAGCGGAGCCGAGCCGCAGCAGGGTGATAAAATTTCATCGAAGCACGCAGATGGTAAAATTTCACCGCAAAGCCAAAGCGATAAAATTTCACCGCCAAGCGGCGAGAGCGCGTTTTCGGATCTACCGAGCACCTACGTGCCGTTTCGCAACGGCGTGTTTTTGAGTATCGCCGCCGCCCTTGCCGAGAAGGAGTGCTGCGACGCGATTTTCATCGGCGTGGTGCAGGAGGATAGCAGCGGCTACCCCGACTGCGGCGCGGAGTTTATCGGCGCGTTTGAGCGAGCGCTCGATCTGGGCACGAGCCGCGACTTTCATCCGCGCATCAAAACCCCGCTCGTGCACCTTAGCAAGGCACAGATCGTCTCGCTGGCGCTTGAGATCGGCGTGCCGCTAGAGCTTACGTGGAGTTGCTACGAGCGCGAGGACGCTGCGTGCGGGCTTTGCGACAGCTGCCTGCTGCGGCTTAAAGGCTTTGCGGGCGCCGGCGCAAAAGATAAAATCCCCTACGCGATAGAAGCTTAGGCGCGACGCGGCGAAATTTAATCGCGCTGCGCCGAAATTTACCGAGCCCGCGTAGCGTGGTAATCCGCGTAGCGTTTAAATTTGAAATGCCGCATGATTTGCGGCTAGATTTAAATGCGCTGCGGCTTGCACTTTGGCGCGCGCCGAGCCGCGGCTGCAAATTTAAACTGCGCTTCGGAATTTGAAAAATTTTAATGCGAGCGTTGCGCATGGTTCCAAGCAAAAATCAATTATAAATTTAACCCTACGCTATATTTATTAGCGCATAGGCGGATATAAACATATCGCGGTATAATCCGAGAATTAAATTTTAAGGAGTAGAAAATGGCGTTTGTAGCAGAATATATTTCGAAAGAGGATATTGAGAAATATGGCGTTATTGACATAGTAAATAGCTCCAGGGCAAATTTTGGTGAACTTCCATTGGGCAATCAACGTATAGAGTAGCTTGATTGAGTCATCGATAGGCAGAGGGATATTTGGTTTATCTTTGTGTGTGATCCGCACTTACCGGATCCGCGAGATGGATTTACGGGTGAGGAGATTTATATTTTATGCTATAAAGGCAATGTTATTGAGCTTGATATTAGACGGGTCTATGACGAAACCACAAGTAAAATGCTAGTCGATAGCCCCTTTTTTATCAAATATAAGCTGGAAAGTATAAATTCCAGCACTTACGGAATTTCATTGGACGAGCTTTATAAAATTTTAAAAGAAGCTCTAACGGAATACGGTAATCGCGGTATTGATGGTAGAGAAAATTTACCAAAAGAACACGAAGTCGTAACTTTTCTGCACGATTAAGAAAGCGTAAAAACGACAAGCTAACAAAGCCGATCAAATTTTTATTAGACATTGCAAGCAGCGAGGGCGTGCAATGGTAGCGGTACCGATGGCGGTGCAAGCACGAAAGGAGTTTAGCAAAACGTGGCGCGAGCTCGAAGCGAGATGTGTAAATTCAAAGTGAATTTTATCCAAAACCCAACCGTCAGCGAGCGCGAGATAAAATTTTACTCAAACATCCAGCGCGTGAGAATCCGCTAGCGGGTGCGGACTATTTGTAAATTTTAAAATTTCACTCAAACGCCGAGCGTAGATTTAGATGCGGAATGATCTCAAGCTCTGTGGGTGCGACGAAATCCTTTTTACGCAGCTTTTCTATCGCCGCGCGCGCGATCATAGCGGCATTGTCGGAGCAAAATTTCATCGGCGCGAAAAGTATCTCACAGCCCGCCCGCTCGCACAAATCCGTCAAAAGCCCGCGCAGATGCAGATTTGCGCTCGCTCCGCCCACTACGCCGAAGCGCGCAAAGCGCTTCAGCTCAAAGATCCGCTGCAATTTATCCAGTATGTGCGCGCACGCCGCGTCCTCAAAGCAGCGCGCCAGATCGCGCATCGCCCGCTCATCTAGCTCGCCCGCCTCTTTTAGCTTTTCGATCTGCACGCGCACGGCGTTTTTAAGCCCCGAAAAGCTATACTCCAGCCGCCTGTCGCCCTTCAGCGGCACGGGCAGCTCAAACCTCGGCTCACCGCCTTTTGCAAGCTCCTCGATGAGCGCGCCGCCCGGGTAGCCGAGACCCAGCATCTTTGCGATCTTATCGAAGCTCTCGCCGAAGCTGTCGTCGCCCGTGGTCGCTAAAATTTCGATACCCCCCGCAGCGTCGATATCCAAAACCATCGTATGCCCGCCGCTAACGAGCAAAACGCCCATCGGAAATCGCGCCTCGCCGTGCAAAAACAGCGAGTAAACGTGACCTATGAGATGATTTACGCCGATGAGCGGCAAATTTAGCGCGAGCGCGAGCGCTTTTGCCGTATTCACGCCGCCGATCAGGCTCACGCTGAGTCCCGGGGTATTGGTCGCTGCGACGGCGCTAAGCTCGCTAAAATAGGGCTTTGCGCGCTGCAAAATCCGCGGCAGCGCCTCCGTATGCAGCCTCGCGGCAAGCTCGGGCACGACGCCGCCGTATTTGGCGTGATCGGCCTCCTGGCTTATTTTTTCGTAAAATTTCAGCTCGAAACTGCGCTCATCCATCACCGCGACCGAGCTGTCGTCGCAGCTGCTCTCAATAGCAAGTATCACACAAAATCCTTAAAATTTTTCGCTCATTATACTCAAAAATCGGCGCAGATGAAATTTTAAAATTTAAAGCGGCATGATCTAAATTTTGTTTTTGTCGCGATATACTCCCGCTCGCGGGGCTAAATTTTAAAATACGCCGTTCGGCTCGGTCGCGGTTTATCTGCCGCGGCGAATAAATTTTAAATAGATGAAATTTTGGCAGTTGAAATTTAGCGAGCAAATTTAAAATGGCCTTTGGATTTTAAAGCTCCAAAGGCCGTCTCGATTAAATTTAGCGGCAAATTTAAAGGCTAAATTTCAGGCTCTTGCTCCTGCTTTTTCTCGCCGCTTGGGATCGCCGTGTCGTACCAATCGAGCTTGCGCGTAAAATACATCACCAGCGAAATCACCGCGAATATCATCAGGCTTCCCATTAATAGGGCGTAGTCTTCGGAATTTAAGATGACATAGAGGATCGCATATGAGACGAGCTGAACGCAGGTGATGAAAATGCCCCAGCGCGCGCCTTTGAAAATCGCGCTTGCGTAGAAAAATACTATCGCGCTAACCGCGATCGCCGAAGCAGCATAGCTAAGCGCAAAACCCATGTGTTCGGAGAGTGAAAGCACCAACAGGTAGAAAACGACGTCCTCAAGCCCGATGAGTAGATACTGGATCGGGTGGATGCGCTCGTGAGTGTAAACCTCGCATAAAAAGATCGCTAAAAACGGCACCGCTAAAAATAACAGAGCGTAATCCGTGCAGCGCTTAATCAGCGAGTAGTTGTTCACGGGCTCGATGAAGCCGATGCTTACAGCGTCATTTCTATCGTCGTTGCTGCGCCAGTTCGTCATAGCGACGCGGTCATCTTGATCTGCAAGCCACGCAGGAGCAATGCCTGCGGCTAAGCCTGTAACTTCCCACGAAGCTTTAAAACCGCTAGCGCTTACCTCGCGCGATTTGGCGATAAAGCCGCCGCCAAAGCTAGGCGATGCCCAAGTAGAGCTAATTTCAAAACGGCTATTTTGCGCGATCGGAGCTAGATGAAGCGCCTCGCCGCCTTGGATTTTAAGCGTGCCGCTGATGCTAAAATCAGACGATAGCGCGGAAGCGGGGAGCTTATAGATTAGGCTTCGATCGAAAATTTTAGCCTCGGTGTTGCCGTGATATTGCTTAAGCTCCTTGCCGTTTAAGCTTAAAGCGGGAGAAGCGGTGAAGGATTTTTGATTGCCTACGCCGAGCACTAGCACGGCTTCGTCGAAATTTAGCCTTGATGGATCGACGCCGAGCTCGGTATAGTTTATCGCCTCAAAGTCTGCCTTTAGCGCGAAGTCGCCGTTATATATCGGAACGCGAAAAATTCCGCGCTTTAAATAGGTGGGGTCGATCTCCGCCGCGAGGGAGTAGTTTTTAGGCACGATGATGAAATTTTTCTCTACGCGCCTTTTTACGAGCTCGTTGTTGCTTTTATCTATCGCTTCGATTATCTCTGCGTAGGGCACTACGATCGCAAGGCCCTGGATTTGCAGCTCGCCGCCCACCGGTGTGAGGATCGAATCCTGCGCGAGCTGTTTGGTTTCGGAGCGGGAGTAGGTAAGATTATCGATAAAGCTTAGCGGGATTAGCAGCAGCAAAAGCAGCACTAAAACTATGAACGGTTTCGTCCAAAACGCCCCTCGGATGGCGTTTTTAGTAGAATTTAACAAAGGCTCTCCTTTTAAGTAAAATTTAAAACAGAATTTTAACGACGAAGAGTAAACGGACGGCGCTTGAAGCGGGAGGAATTTTATAAATTCTAAACGAACTTTGGATGTGAAGCGCTACGGATATCGCTTTGAATTTTGAGGATTTTGCCGTAAGCTAGAATTTCATTGCGAATGAGAATTTTGCTATTCGCAAAAATTTTACGAGAAAATTTCTGTTAGTAGAATTAAAAAGCTTGAAATTCTAAGTCTAAGAATTTCAAGCTTTTAAAGCCCTAGGAATTTTGAAATTCCAAGGGCTTAGAATTTTTAAAATTTCGCCGCTTTAGCGTGCAAAATTTCGTGCCGTCATCTCGCGTAAGCTTTAAAATTTATACGCCACGCTTAGCTTGAAATTTCGTCCCGGCTCCCAGTCGATAGCGTTTGAATCACCGGTGAAATCGGCGCTGCGCTGCGAGTGCGACGCGTAGGCTTTATCAAAGAGATTGTAAACACCCGCGTTGATCTCAAGCCCTTTAAATCGTCCGCTATCCGGAGCGTAGGTCACATATAGATCGTGAACTGCGTAGCTAGGCACCTTGGTTTTTTCGTCGCTATTTGCGGAGGCTACGTTTTTGGAGTCGAAAAAGAGTAAGTTATAGCCCAGCAGTAGATCCGCCGCAGAGATTGCGTACTCGGCATTGAAGGTGTATTTATCGCCATAGTCGCGGTAGCCGATGATGTTTGAGCTTAGATAGCCCGAGCCGCTGCGCACGCGGTCTTTATATTCTACGTGCTGGTGGGTGTAACCCGCAGCAAGGCTCAAATCATCTAATATCAATCTTGCGAAAAGCTCGACGCCGTCAATGTCCGCACCGCCTGCATTAGCCCTGCATAAGGTGCCCTGTGCGCCTCCCGGGCAGCCGACGATTCCGCCCGCCGCATTGTTATCTACGATGAGATTTTTATATTCCGTCCTGAAATATTTTGCGGTTAGGCTTACCGAGGAATTCGCTCCTAGCTCGCTTTTGTAGCGACCGCCTATTTCGTAGGCGTTGCCCGTAGTGGCTTTTAAATTTTCGTTAGCCATCCAGCTTAGTGGTCTGCCGCGGCTAGTACCCGCAGCCATCATGCTCTCCATTACGTCAGGTCCTCTAAATACTCGCGCATAGCTCGCAAACGCCCCAAATCCTGCGCCGATCTCGTAATCAAGCGCTAAAGCAGGGCTTACTTCGTTGAATTTATATTTGTAGCTAGAGATATTAGCACCTCTGCCGTTGTAAGTCTTTAGCTCGTGCCTTTCGTAGCGCACGCCAGGAGTTACCGTAAGCCCGCCGTAGCGCATAGCATCCTCGATATAAAAGCTATAATTATCGACCTTCTCGGGGCGTAGATTGCCGGGCTTAACGTAGTTTTCGGAGCGGTAGTAATCAAAGCCATAACGCAACGTATGAGCCAGATCGCCCGTTTCAAATTTACTCTTAGCGCCGATTTTGCCGCCTTTGGTCTCGACGCCCCATTTTACGTTCGTCGAAGTCGATCCGATGCGTTGATGCTTGGTGTAATATCCCGTGATGTCGAGCTCTAGCAGGTCGCTTGGATTATACGTGTATTTGATCGTGTGTGTATCGCGCTCGTATTTGCGGTTATCCAGCTGCCCGTTTAGCCATGAGCCGAATTCTGGGCGCAAAGGATACAAGCCTTTATACTGCATATGCTCAGTAGAGAGCGAAATTTTATGAAAATCCAAAAAGCTATAGCCCGCTTTTAATAAATAATTTATATCGTTGCCGTCGCCGCCCGTAGGCTTGCCGTTGCCCGATTCGCCGAAGCCGTATCCGTAGTGCTTAAACGCAGCAAGCATATCTAGGCTATCAAACGCTCTGCCGTAGAGCATCGCACTTTGCGAATAGCCTTCGTTATTGCTCGTATAGCCCACTTTGAGCTTGGCGCCGATATCCTGACCGTCCTCAAGCATGTCAGAAGCGTCTACCGTCCTGAAGGCAACTGAGCTGCCCAAAGCGCCCGAGCCATTCACGACTGAGCGCGCGCCTACATCGACCTCTACGGCTTTGATAAGATCAGGATCGATTAGTAAATCGGCGTTGTGATGAAAGGTATTGCCGTTTTGCTTCGCGCCGTCAATCGTGATATTTAGACCGCGATCGCTCACGCCGCGCATATAAATTTTTTGATTCATGCCGTTGGTGCCGCCCACATAAACGCCTGGGATGTCGCGAAATACATCTTTGATGAGCGTAGCGTTGCGAGTATTGATTTTGATATCATCCACGGTGCTAGGCGTGCTAGAATCGCTAGTAACTTCGATTACGCCCAGGCTTTGCCTATTTGAATCTTTGCTTTTGGATACGTCCGTAGCGCTTGATTTCTCGTCTGCTTGTGCGCTTAAGCAAAGAACCGCGCACAAAGACAAAGCCAGATGAAATTTTTTCATACGAAACTCCTAAATGATAATGAGATTAAAAAACGGCAGATAATATAAAATTAATCCTTTATTTTATATTAATTATCAAGACATTTTAAAATCATTAGAATTCTATCTCCGAATGCTTTATTATCATTAAATAAAGTTAAATGATAAAATATAATTTAAATATCGATCATCAAAATTTTAGTAAAAATTAAATCTACTTTTGATAAAATCGCTCATTTTTTGGCAAGGCGATTTGCTGAATTTATAAAAATTTTTAAAATTTTTAAGGAGAGCTTATGGGCATTATGGAATTTTTGGCGCATTACGTGGATTACATTATCTTTGCGATCCTCGGATTTATGAGCTTTTTAGTCGTGTGGTTTACTATCGAAAGGCTGCTTTTTTATTCGAAGGTTAAGGCGAGCGATTACAAAAGCAAGGCGCTATATGAAGAGGCTCTGACAAAAAATTTAACGACGCTTTATATTGTTTATTCAAATGCTCCGTACATCGGTCTTTTAGGCACAGTTATCGGCATTATGATCACTTTTTTTGATATGAGTACTGCAAGCGGTATCGATACCAAGGCTATCATGCAAGGTCTTTCGCTCGCGCTTAAAGCTACTGCTACTGGTCTAGTCGTCGCCGTGCCTACGCTCATCATCTACAACGGTTTCGTCCGTAAAGTTGATGTGCTTCTAAACCGCTACGATGAGGTTAAATAAATGAGCATCCCTAGACGAGACGGGCTAAATATCGTCCCGTTCATTGACATTATGCTGGTGCTGCTAGCGATCGTGCTTAGTGTCTCGACTTTCATTGCGCAGGGGCATATCAAGGTAAATCTTCCATCTTCTTCAAGCTCGCAAAATCCGCAAGAGGATAAAAAAGTTACCATTAAAGTGGATAGCGAATCTAAAATTTACCTAGACGATGTCGCAATAAGCGAGGATGAGCTTGAGAAAAAAATTGCCGCACTCGATAAAAACGATCTTGTCGTGTTGAAAAATGATAAAGACTCGAAATTTTCCTCTTTCATTTCGATCATGGATGTCCTAAAAAAGGCGGGCCATGAAAAATTTGCGATCGTGACCGAAAAAGAGCAATGAATAAAGATAGTGCAGTAGGTTTTATCGTATCTTTGGTGCTACATTGCATCATCGCTGTGGGTGTTTTTGCTCTTTTATCGTCGGCACCGAAGCCGCCTAGCATGCCCGATATGATAGCTTTTTCTATCGATAGCATAATGGATGAGGCCAAGCAGGGCGATATTTCTGATGAGCCCAATATCCCGCCTCCTTCTGATCAGTCTGAAGCGGATCCTGAGCCAGAGCCCACTCCGCCGGAGCCCGAACCTGAACCTGAACCAACTCCGCCTGAGCCGGAGCCAATACCGGAGCCAGAGCCGATTCCTGAACCGGAGCCTATACCAGAGCCTGTGGTCGAAAAACCAAAACCGGTCGAAAAGCCTAAGCCAAAGCCGGTAGAAAAACCAAAACTGGTTGAAAAACCTAAGCCTAAAAAAGAGCATAAAGTTCAAAGCAGCGATAGGAATTTAACGGCAAAATTTGACCCGACAAAGCCTATTTCGCTAGGTAGCGGCGGGGGCGGCGGCTCCAGTAGCGCAGGTGGCGGTAGTGACGCTATAACAAGCCGCGGCGATCCTAGCAATAGCGATGTTGGCAAGAAAATTTTCGCCATTATTTCTCGCTACGCGCAGTCGCACTACCCTAAAAATGCCCAACGTATGCGTAAAATCGGCGTCGTAGGCGTGCACTTTACCTATACGGCAAGCGGCGATGTTAAGGGTCTTCGCGTTACGTCTTCCTCGAATGTAGATTCACTTGATGAGGGCGCGTTAAGCGCGGTCGAGCGCACAAAAGGTAGCTTTCCAAAGGTCGAGAAAGATATGGAATTTAACTTTAGCATAAAGTATACGCTAAATTTCAACTAGCCTTAAAGCTTCTACTAAAAACCCCTGCCTGGGCGGTGAAATTTTAAAATTTGCCGCCCTTACCGCTTTATCTTAGCTCGCAAAATTCCATCTTGGCGAAGTAAAATTTTAAATTCGCCGCTTTTGCCGCATGAGCTTTTATAAACGGATTGGCGCCGTGAAATTTAAAATTTAAACGTAGAAAATTATGTCTTTTTAAATTTAGCCAAGCAAGCATCTTAAAGCGTTAAAATTTTAAATTTAAGCTGCGAAATTGCTAGGAAATTCCACTGATTTTAATGGAATTTTTACTATAATTTCGTATGAAATTTAAAAGATTAAAGGAAATTTATGATAGACGTTTACGACTTGGCGGTGATCGGCGGCGGTCCTTGCGGCATCGCTTCCGTAGTAGAAGCCAAAAGAAACGGGCTTGCGCATGTGCTTCTGCTTGAAAAAGGCGACAACCACTCTCAAACAATTAGGCAGTTTTACAAAGATAAAAAGCGCGTCGATAAAGAATATAAGGGCTTTGACAGCGAGACGCGTGGCTCTATTTCGTTTGAAACCGGCACGAAAGAGAGTGTGCTAAATTATTTCGACGAGCTCTTAGATAGCGATGAAATCGATACGAATTTCAAAAGTGAGGTCGAAAAGATCGAAAAGCACGCATATGAGTTTTATATCACGACTAGCTCGGCTGGATACCGCGCGCGCAACGTCATCGTCGCAATTGGCAGGATGGGCAAGCCCAATAAGCCCGCTTATAAAATTCCGCCTTCGATCACGCAACGCGTAAATTTCAATCTTGATAAATGCACGATCAATGAAAAAATTCTAGTCGTCGGAGGCGGTAACTCAGCCGCGGAATACGCTATAGCGCTATGCAAGACCAATGTCGTGACGCTTTGCTATCGCAAGGCTAAATTTACCCGCCTAAACGAGACGAACGAAAGCGACGTAATGCGCGAGACCAAATACGGCAACATCATCTTGCGTTTAGGCATCGATATAGAGGCTCTTGAGAATGAAAACGGCAAGGTGCTGGTAAAATTTGATAATGGCACCGAGCTCGTATTTGATCGCGTGATATACGCGATCGGCGGCACGAGCCCGATCGATTTTCTTAAAAAATGCGGCATCGCTTACGATGAAAACGGCGTGCCGATCGTGGATGAAAATCTTCAAACTGCCACTAGTGGGCTTTACGTCGGCGGAGATCTCATCAGCAGAAGTGGTGGATCGATCGTGGTGGCGATAAATCACGCTCATACCATCATCAAAAATATCCGCAGATGAGGCTTTATCAGCCAAAAAAGGGTTATCGCTACACTAGCGATACGATTTTTTTGTGGAATTTTATAAGGAGCTCAGGCGTGCGCAAAGCTGACGTAGCATCGCAAAATGGCTCTTGGGCGCTGGGCTGTGGCGCGGAATTTAAAGACGCGACAGATGGAGGCTTTAATGCGCAGTTTTGCGCTTCGGATTTCGCAGGCGGCGAAGCGGAATTTTGCGCCGAGGATTGCGCTTTTAGCAAAGAAGAGTCGTATGCCGCTAACCAGAGCATGGAGAACGATCACGATGTTAGCAATACGGACTGCGCTGAACTTAAGGCGGAATTTAAAAAGGAATTTCAAGCGGAATTTCAGGAGAAATTTCAAAGCGAGCGCTATAAAAATTCCGATTTTCAAAACGACGAAGCCTGGCATACTTTAAAGCCTGATATCGCAAGCGGTGAAAATTTTAAATTTTGTGACGAGCAAATCGCGCAGTCTTTAGAATCTCAAAAGACGCACGATAAAGATTTCGCGAGCAAATTTGAAGACGCCAAGGTGCGCGAGGATTTTGCTGCGGAGTGCTTGCGTGACGACTGGTTTGCAGTTTGCGATGAGCGTAGTTTAAAAGGCGTGCTAAATCCGCGAGCGATATACGGCGACGTGCTGGATGTGGGCGCAGGATGTGGAATTTTAGGGCTTTTGCTAAAACGCGATTTTAAAAGCATCAATCTAAGCTTGCTAGAAATTCAAGAGCGAAATTTAGAAATCTTAAGGCTAAATTCTTTGCAAAACGATCTGCCTGCCGAGATTTTGCACGCGGATTTTGCGGAGTTTAAAAGCGAGAAGCGTTTTGACTTTATCGTCTCAAATCCGCCCTTTTATCGAGAGCGCATTTCGCTTAGCAAAGAGCCTCATATGGCGCTTAGTAAGAGCACAGCAAGCCTTAGCCTACGGGATTTCGTGCGATCTGCGAATGCTCATCTTAAGCCTGGCGGTACGCTTATTTTTTGCTATGAGGCGGGCAAGCTAGCTAAAATTTGCGAGCTTTTGGGCGAGTTTAGGCTAAATTTGACGAGGCTTGGTTTTGTCTATCCCGACATTTCAAAGCCCGCTAAGCTCGCGCTTTTGCAGGCTCGTAAGAACTCGCGCTCGCCCTGTGAGATCGTCCTTCCGATCTACGCTAGCGCGCACGGAAAGCGCACCGCACAAGCCCACGCGATCTACAAAAGCGCAGGTTTAACGAGCGTGGATTATGAGTGAGTTTGGCTTTAGCTTCGATGCTAGCGCATGCGAGCGCTGCGGTGGTAAGTGCTGCACCGGAGAGAGCGGCTATATCTGGATAGATGAGAGCGAGATCGCAGCTCTAGCGGCAAAATTTAAAATTTCGCCCGCAAGGATTAAAGAAATTTATTTACAAAAAATAGGCGCTAAATTTAGTGTAAAAGAAAAGCCCTTTGAAGGCGGCTTAGCGTGCGTGTTTTTTGACGAGACGCAGCGCAACTGCGGGATTTACGAGCTGCGTCCGAAGCAGTGTCGTAGCTTCCCGTTTTGGGAATATTTTAAAACGCATACTAAAGAATTGGAGGAAGAATGTATCGGGGTAAGGTTTTAAGCGGAATTTTAATCGCGGCGATGATTTTAGCGCCGCAGTATCTAAGTGCGGAAAGTGGGACGAATGCTGCAGCGGCGAAGCAGTCCGTTACTGATAAAAAGGCGTCTGATCGAAATTCCAGCATTGGCACAAAAAACGGTGCAAAAGATGCAATTAAAAAGAGCTTGATAAATCGTGGCGTAAGCGCTAAAAGTATAACCAAAGAAAAGCTAAATCACGCGATGCGAGCGCAAGAGGACGCCGAGTTAAATTTCGATTTGCTTACAGCTTTGGAGCTACTGCATAAAGATCCCGTCGCATCGATGTTTTTATACGAAAAGGCATACAATAAAACGGGCTCGTCCGTTTATCTGTTAGAGGCGCTAAAGACTGCTTTTGCGATCAAAGATCGCAAAAATACGGCGCGTTATTTAAAGCTCGGCGAAAAGAGCCTAAGCTCAGACTCCGAGTATCTGCGAGTAAAAATCGGCTACTACTTAGGCATTAAAGATAATCTAAATGCCAATACCGCTGCTCTTAAGCTGGTCACCGTAGATCCAGTTTCGCGTAGTTACGCGATTTTAGCGGCGACATATTATGCGATGGAGAATTTTACTTTAGCCAAAACCTACTTTGAAAAAGCCTATGAGCTAGACAAAACTGACGAAAATCTCATCAGATTATGCGACGTGCTGCTAAATAAACTCGATGATTCGGACGGAGCGATCCGCATCATCGAGACGCACAGGCGCATCTACGGCTGCGCCCAGGGTATGGCGTGCGAGCTGCTAGCTGATGTGTATCGCGCGAATAAACGCTATTTGGATGTCGCTAAGATAGATGAAGCGCTGTATGAAGCCAAAGGGGATAATAAATTCTTGGACGATATGATAGCGATTTATTACTACTCAAACGACTTTGATAAAATAATCGAGCTTTTGAAGAAATACGACTACAAGTGCGAGCTTCTAATCGATGCCTACGCGCATAAAAAAGACTATAAAACCGCGATTAAAATGGCGCGCGATGAGTTTATGAAGACCAAAAATTACGACTTTTTGGCGATCGAGGCGATCTATGAATATGAAAGTGCGGGCAAAAATGTGGACGCTAAAACCCTGTCTAGCGTAGTGGCAAAATTTGAAAATATCGCGCCGCAACTTAAAGACCCCGTGCACCTAAACTACTACGGCTACATCTTAATAGATCACGATTTGGACGTTCGCAAGGGCATCGAGCTCGTCCGCCGCGCTCTACAAAAAGACCCCGACTCGCCGTATTATCTGGACTCGCTTGCTTGGGGATACTACAAGCTTGGCGAGTGCGACAAGGCTAAAAATGAAATGGCTAAGATCAAAGACGCAGAATTTTTTAATTCCCCCGAAGGCAAAGAGCATTTGGAGGCGATCGATGCGTGCGCCGCTGGCACAGGCGTAGCGCCGCAGAATTCTATATCGCAAAACCCCGCTACGATAAAAGGCTCCACGCCGAAAGATCAGGCGCCGCAAAGCCCAGCAATAAAAACTCATTCGCCTAATTCCATAAAATCTACGGCGCCCGAAAGCTCTGCGTTAGATTCCGCGCGTCCAAGTCCCACCACAACGCAGAATTTGGCGCCAAAAGGCTCCGCTTCGCAAAATTCTGCCGGGTCTGCAAATTCCGCGATTCAAAACCAGACACCAAATTCCGCGGCTTTTGAAAATTTTGCGACGCCTATAAATTCCGCCGCGCAGAATTCTGCCTCGTCAAGACAAAATTCCGTATCGAGGCAGGATTTTATGCCAGAGCAAAATTCTACGTCGAAAGAGCCCACCGGCTCTAAAATCCAGACACCAAAGCAGTAGCGATGATTTTGGATGAAATTTTAAAGCGTACTCGCGAGGATCTGGCGCTTCGCAAAGAAAGGCTACCCGAGGATCTGCTCGGCCGCTCGCTAAGCGCCAATCCCTACGAGCCGCGTGACGTCATAAGCGCGCTTAGAAGCGATGAGAAGGATCCGCTGCGCATCATCGCCGAGATTAAAAAGGCAAGCCCGAGCAAGGGGGTCATCCGCGAGGATTTTGAGCCGCTAAGCCTTGCGGTGGAGTACGAAAATGCAGGTGCGAGCGCCTTTTCGGTGCTTACCGAGCCGCATTATTTCAGAGGCGATTTGGAGTTTATCCCGCAGATCCGCCGCTACACTCGCACGCCCATTTTGCGCAAGGATTTCATCGTCGATCGTTATCAGGTCCTCGAGGCGCTGGTTTACGGCGCAGATTTTATCCTGCTGATCGCCAAAGCTCTGGAAGGCAAACAGCTAAGAGAACTGCTCGAGTTTGCCCGCAGGCTAGGGCTTCGGGCGCTGTGCGAGATCCACGATAAGGACGATCTTAAAAAGGCAATCTTCGCAGGTGCCGATATTATCGGCATCAACCATCGAAATTTAGAGACTTTCGAGGTCGATACGAGCCTGAGCGAGCGGCTGATACCGCTGATTCCAAACGGCAAGATCATCGTCGCCGAAAGCGGCCTATACTCGCACGAGCAGCTTTTAAGTTTACACGAGGCGGGCGTCGATGCGTTTTTGATCGGCGAGCATTTTATGCGCCAAAATGACGTCGGTGCGGCACTGCGCGAGATAAAGTTCGGCGCGGGCGGCAAAATTTAAATTTGGCTCGTTTGATCGCGCAAGCTTAAACCCGAAGCGAGCCGTTAAATTTAGCGAATGGAGTGAAATTTTAAGGCAGTAAATTTTAAAATTCGGCGGACTTTAAAATTTAACGGCTCTTTAAATTTAGCGCCGCGCCGCGATCTAATATTGCATGCCGCGCTTTGGTGTTGCGCGCCGTACGAGCATCCACGTTGCGCTTTAGCATCGTGAGTTTGTTATTGCGCGCCGTGCGAGCGGCTACGGAGTGAGGTTTAAATTTACGCTTTGCATAGCTTCGCTCGGGCGAGGTTGCGCTTGCGGAATTTGACTGCTTAGGATTGCGCGTCTGTTGCGATGCCCTACATGTCGTATGCTTACGCAAGCCCGGTCTTGGCGATTATATACGGCGCCGTAAATTTAATCGCAGCTCGCGATCTAAGCCGACTCGGCTGCGATACGCCGCGATTGAGCCGCAGCTATGCTATGACTGCGCCGCGTTAAATTTTACCGCGTGTTGCGATGGTGATTGCAGCGCAGGTTTGGCACCGCGTACCGTGCCTGTTAGTGCGCCTAAGATTTGTTATAATGCGCCGCGCAAACGACCGCGTAGATTTGATATCGCAGTCGTGTAGGCGTACGTGCGCTTTGGCATCGTGAGTTTGTTATTGCGCGCCGTGCGAGCGGTTGCGGAGCGGATTAGACGCTGTGTTTGCCGCGCGATGAGTGCTTGCCAAATGCGCGCCCGCCGCGGGCTTCGATTCGCAAAACGTATATCGCGCAGAGGAGGCGCCTCGCGCAGTCTGGGATTGCAAAGCGCGTTCCGTCGCATGCATAGCTCCGCATCGTGCGAGCAAGCGCAAAACGCGTAAATTTAAAATTCTATGAAATTTAGAAGTTTTAAATTCCAAATTTCATAAAATTTTGCGAAACGCAAATTTTAAAATTCCATAGAATTTTGGAATTTCGGAAAGGAAAAGAGATGGATTATCTTTGCGCCCCTTGGCGAAGCGAGTATTTTACCGAAAAAAGAAGCGGCTGTCCATTCTGCGACGCGGCGGCGGATGCGGCGTTCGACGATCGCAACGGCGTGCTTTTTCGCGCGCGGCATTGCTTCGGGGTGATGAACCTCTACCCATACAGCCCGGGCGCGTTTATGGTGATACCCTACGAGCACGCCGATAATATCGAGTGCCTTAGCGATGATGCGTGGGCGGAGATGAGCCGCTACGTGCGCGCCGGAGTGGGGATCTTAAAGTGCACTCTGGGCGCAAACGGCGTAAATATCGGCATGAACCTCGGCGCCGCCGCGGGTGCGGGCATAGCCGAGCACGTGCACTATCATCTCGTGCCGCGATGGCAGCGCGATACGAATTTCATCACGACGATAGCAAACGTCCGCGTAAACGGCGTGTCGTTCGCTCCGCTTTTTGAGAAGCTAAAAGCCGCTTACGCGGAAATCAAAATTTAAACGGAGGATTGAGATGATTTTAGTTGCAGTAGAAAAAGATGGAAAATGGGGTATTATAAATCAAAGAGAAGAGGAGGTTATTCCTTGTATTTATGATAATGAAGTCTATAGCTTTCATGAAGGCTTAGCTTGGGTCAAAAAAGACGGTAAATATGGCTATATAGACAAAACCGGCAAAGAGATCGTTCCTTTTGTTTATGATGATGCTAGGATCTTTTCCGAAGGCTTAGCTGTGGTCGAAAAAGATGGTAAACGGGGCTTCATAGATAAAACCGGCAAAGAGGTCATTCCTTTTGTTTATGATGATGCTAGGAAATTTTCCGAAGGCTTAGCTTGGGTCAAAAAAGATGGTAAATGGGGCTTCATAGATAAAACCGGCAAAGAGATCGTTCCTTGTATTTATGATAGTTTTAAGAGCTTCTTTTCCGAAGGCTTAGCCATGGTCGTAAAAGATGGTAAATCTGGCTTCATAGATAAAACCGGTAGAGAGATTACCCCTTTTATTTATACTATGACTTTCTTATATTCGTTCGACACTTTTCATAACGGTCTAGCTTGTGTTATAAAAGATGATCAATGTTGTCTCATAGATAAAACCGGTCAAGAAGTTATCTCTTGCATTTATGATGATATATTTATTTCAGACGATAACCTGTCTGATGTATATGATCAAGTCATATATTATAAAGGATATGTCAAAGTCAAAAAAGACGGCAAATGGGGTTTACTAGACGATGAGGATAATGAAATTTTAAAGCCTATGTTTTACGATGAAGTAGAACTTGTGAAAGTTTTAAGCGACGACTACGTCAAGATCAATTTAGACGGTCGCGAAACGATCGTGAATAAAAACGGCAAAATAATATCGTAAATTTAAAGGAGAGATAATGGTTAGCGTAGAGCAAGCGATCGAGGATCTGAAAAACGGCAAAATGCTCGTTATGGTCGATGACGTCGATCGCGAGAACGAAGGCGATTTGGTGTTTGCGAGCACTTTTAGCAGCGCACAGAAGGTAAATTTTGCGATCACGCACGCTCGCGGAGTACTGTGCGTGGCGCTCAGCCCGCAGATTGCGCAGCAGCTGGGTTTAAGCCTGATGGTCGATAAAAACACCTCCAGCCACGAGACCGCCTTTACCGTCACGATTGACGCGAAGGACGCCAAGACGGGCGTAAGCGCGTATGAGCGCAATATGACGATCGAGCTGATGTCGCGCGTGGGCGCTCGCGCGGATGATTTCGTCCGCCCGGGACATATCTTCCCGCTTATCGCCAAAAGCGGCGGCGTGCTCGCTCGCACGGGGCACACCGAGGGTTCAACGGATCTATGCCGCTTGGCGGGGCTTTCGCAAAGCGCCGTGATCTGTGAGATTGTCAAAGACGACGGCGATATGGCGCGCAGGGACGATCTGGAAAAATTCTGCGCGCAGCACGGCATCAATATGATCTCGGTCGCGCAGATCGTGCAGTACCGCCTAAAACACGAAACTCTCGTTAAATTTAGCGAGCCAAAAAGCGCTCTGCTGTGCGGCGAAGCGGCGAAATTTTACGACGTGAGCGATCACGAGGGCAACGAGCACCGCGCCTATATTTTCGGCGAGCTGGAAAAGAGCGCGCAGACGAACGTGAAATTTCATAAAATTTCAAGCGATCTGGAATTTTTAAGCGATATGAAATTTAACGATTTCATGCGCGATCTGGACATTTTGCGCAATGAAGGCGGCGTGCTTTTGATGCTAAAATCCGCGCAAAATCGCGCCGATTTTAAGAGCTTCGGCATCGGAGCGCAAATTTTAGCACATCTGGGCGTTAGAAAAATCAAAATTTTAAGCAAGAGCGAGCCGAAAGACTACGCGGGGCTTAGCGGATTCGGGATCGACATAGTTTGATAGCTCACATCGATTTGGACAGCTTCTTTGTCTCTGTAGCGAGGCTTGCCGATCCCACGCTTGCGGGCAAAAAGATCGCAGTCGTCGGAGGAGGCGACGAGAAGATTTTCGGGGGCAAGAGCGAGCTTGGCAGCGTAATTTTAAGCGCGAGCTATGAGGCCAGAGCGGACGGCGTGCACTCGGCTCAGCCCGTTAAAATCGCGCTCGGACTCTGCCCGCAGCTCATTTTGGTGCGCGCCAGACATGGCGAATACCGAAAAATTTCACGCGAAATTTATGAGTTTTTACTAAACTTTACGCCCGAGATCGAAAAATTTAGCATCGACGAGTTTTTTCTAAATTTACGCGGTACGGCTTACGATGCGGACGCGCTGGGCTTTGCCGCGTTTTTGCAGAGCGAAATTATGCGCCGCTTTAGCCTTCCGTGCAGCGTAGGCCTTAGCGAAGCAAAACTTATCGCAAAGCTCGCCACTAGCCTTGCCAAGCCCTTCGGCGTGCGGCAAATTTTAAAATCGCAAATCGCGCGCGAGCTATCCGCCGTGCCTGTGGCAAAATTCCCGGGCATCGGCAAGGCGGCGCAAAAAACGCTCGGTAAATACGGCATCGTAAGCTTCGGCGACGCGCTAGGGCACAGAGAAATTTTTGAAAAGATGGGCGCAAACGGCAGGAAAATTTTCGCAGCCCTTAGCGGCGAGAATGAGGGCGAGGTCGTCTCAAAGCGCGAGCGCAAAAGCATCGGCTTTGGGCGCAGCTTCGCGCCGTGCGCCGATCGCGACGAGCTACGGCGTAAAATTTTAATTTTGACACGCCATTTGGCGGGCGAAGTGCTCGCAAAGGACCTAAAGCCCACGACGTATGATCTAAAGATCCGCTACAAATCGCGCGAGGAGTTTTCGCACCAGATCAGCCAAGATAGGGCGTTTAGTTTAAGCTTGCTGAGCGAGACCGCGCTTGAGCTGTTTAGGCTCTGCGACGTGAAAAAAGGCGCGCAGATAATCCACGTAGCGCTAAATCTTTCAAATTTTAGCGGTAAATCGGGCAGCTCGCTGCTCTTTGGCGAGATCGATAAAAAGCAGCAGAGCTTAGATCGATCTTTAAGCAGGATTTGGGAAAAATTCGGCATCGAAAAGCTGAAAAAAGCAAGCGAAATTTGATTAAATTTAAAGGAAAAAGATGAAATTAGGCGAGCTATACTCGGTGATCTGCATAATCTTCGCGACGAATTTCAGGGGCGTGATAGACGAGGAAAAGTTGCGCGGCTTGGGCAAAAACTGGATCATCGTAAATAAAAATATCGAGAACAAAAACGGCCATGAGCTTTGGCAAAAGGTGCAGAGCGAGGACTACGCGGCGCTAGAGCGCGATTTTGAGGCGCTAAAAGAGGCGTTTGAGATGGATTTTTTCAAGCTCGTTAGCGAAAGCGAAGTGGAGCTGTTTTATGAAAAATGCCGCTTCAAAAAGCCTTTCACGGAGCTTAAAAGCGCTCATGCGGCCAATATGCTAGCGCTACTTGCCATGATCTTTAAGCAAAACACGGACGCGAAATCGCATAAAATTTTGACGCTATATCTGGCGCAATTTATCATTCCGAGCTTTTCCGCGCTTGCTACGTACTTGCAGATAAACGCCAAAAGCAGCTACTACAAGGCGCTGGGGTGGTTTTTGGCGGATTTTTGCCGCGTGGCGAAAGAGACGCTAGGGCTTAGAATTTAGAATTTAGAATTTAGAACGCGCGCTCGGTATTTTTGCGCGTTCGGCACAGAAAAGCGCTATGTAGAGATAAGTCTGGAGCTTGCTTTCGGGATTTCTTGCGCTGTAGTCGGTACAGCTCCTGCGGGTGCGACAAGCTGCTAAGCGAAGCAGGTGAATTTTATCTGCACGGATGTAAAGTGTCTGCCTTGCTGTTTTGTGCGTCGGCGTTTGTTGTGTCGCGCGTCATTTTTGAATTCTGCGCGGCATTCGGCGCTTTGGTCGCGTTATGCGCATCATCCAGCCTTTGCCGTGCGCTGTCGGTATCGATACCGTGCGCGTCGCATCTGCGTCATGGTGCTGCGTACTTGGGTAATCCGTGCGTTGCTTTGTATGCCGCACAAGGCGTCGTCGTTCGAAATTTTACGTGAGACGCCCTGTATATCGTTCGATGTCGTCGCTCGGCACAGCGCGTCTTTCGTGCTTTGCGTCTGGGCCGCTTTGCGTCTTTTACCGAGCGTGTATCACGCAGCGTCTGATGCGCGCCGTTAAATTTTAAAATTTAAAACAAAGGAAAAATTTGAATTACTGGAACGAAATTTACGCCCACTTTGATCCCGTGGCATTCAGCGCGTTTGGCATAAACGTGCACTGGTACGGCATTATGTATGTTTTGGCGCTACTTACGGCACTATTTATTGCCAAGTATTTCGTGCGCAAAGACGGTCTTGGCTTTAGCGATAAGATGCTTGATCGCTACTTTATCTGGGTCGAAGTGGGCGTCATTTTGGGCGCGCGGCTTGGATACATCGCGATCTATTCGGGCGAGGCGGCGTGGTATTTCAGCCATCCGTGGCAAATTTTTAACCCCTTTCATAACGGCGAGTTCGTGGGCATTCGCGGTATGAGCTATCACGGCGCGGTCGTCGGATTCGTGATCGCAACGGTTTGGTTTTGCAAAAAATTTAAAACCGATATGTGGGCTCTGCTCGATCTCGTGGCACTTAGCGTGCCGCTTGGATATTTTTTCGGACGCGTGGGGAATTTTTTAAATCAGGAGCTTTTCGGGCGCGAGACGAGCGAGCCGTGGGGGATTTTGGTAGGCGGCACATTGCGTCACCCAAGCCAGCTTTATGAAGCGGTTTTGGAAGGACTGGTAATTTTCGTGATTTTATTTTTCTACCGTAAATTTAAGAAATTTAACGGGGAGCTGATATGTCTGTACGCGATGCTATATACGGCGTTTAGATTTTTCGTAGAATTTTTTAGGCAGCCGGACGATGGGCTTGGGGTTATATTTTTAAATTTATCGATGGGGCAAATTTTATCTTTAGTTATGTTTTTGATAGCAGTTTTCTTAAAGCAGTCTTTGAAGAAAAAACTAATTTGCAGAAATTAAATTAATCTAAAGTTAAAAAGTAATATAATCTCTTTACAAAAATGTAAATTTTCGTTTAGCGGGGATTTATAATCATCTTTTTTAAGGAGAACCTATGCTAGGTCGCATTGAAGGCTTTACGGGCAGATCCATAGACGGCAAAAAAAGCCGCATTATGGCTTTGCAAGACGTGGCGCAAAGCATCAGCGGGCTGATTTTGGCCTGTTTCATGCTGTGTCATATGATATTTACCGGCACGATTTTGATCGGTAAGGGCGCGTTTGAGGGCGTCGTGCATTTCGCCGAACCGGGCGGAATTTATTTCGTTACAAACATCGTCGCTTTTGTAATTTTCGTGATTTTCGTGATTCACGCGTTTTTAGCGATGAGAAAATTTCCGGCTAACTACGCCGCTTACAGGGCGTTTAAAGCGCACAAAATGCGAATGAAGCATTGCGACACGACGCTTTGGTGGTTTCAGTTTTGGACGGGGTTTTTCCTATTCTTCTTTGCGGCGGCTCATATTTTAATGATCGTATTCGGTCCGAAAATTACTGCAGATCTTGCTATCGCGCGCTTCGGACAGCTTCACCTATTTTATTTCGTTTTATTGATTTTCGTAGTAACTCACGCTAGCATCGGAATTTATAGATTATATATGAAATGGATCAGCATAGACGGCACGAAGGCGGAAATTCAAAGGAAAAGAGCCTTCATTAAAAAGGCGGTTTTTATCGTTTGGGGCGCATTTTTCCTGCTTTCGATAATCGCCGATTTCAAATGGTTAAGTTTAGAATAGGGAGCTTAGGATGAATGTAATATATTGCGATTCTTTAGTTATTGGCGGCGGTTTGGCGGGCTTAAGAGCTGCGATCGCTACCGGAGAGAAGGGGCTTAGCACCATCGTTTTGAGTCTAATCCCTGTTAAGCGCTCACACTCTGCGGCAGCTCAAGGTGGCATGCAGGCGTCTCTGGGAAATTCCAAAATGAGCGAGGGCGACAACGAGGACGTGCACTTTGCCGATACCGTAAAAGGAAGCGACTGGGGCTGTGATCAAGACGTCGCTAGGATGTTTGCGCAAACGGCGCCTAAAGCGATCCGCGAACTTGCGGGCTGGGGCGTTCCTTGGACCAGGATTACTAGAGGCGAGCGAAGCGCTATTATCAATGCTCAAAAAACCACGATCACCGAAAAAGATGAGGTTCATGGACTTATTCACAGCCGCGACTTCGGCGGTACGAAAAAATGGCGAACCTGCTATACCGCCGACGCTACGGGACATACGATGCTTTTTGCCGTTGCAAACGAAGCGCTAAAGCATAACGTAGATATTCATGATAGAAAAGAAGCGATCGCATTAATTCATGCAAACAACCGCTGTTACGGCGCAATCGTGCGCGATTTGGTTACCGGCGAAATTAGCGCATACGTATCAAAAGGTACGTTGATCGCTACAGGCGGCTACGGCAGAGTTTATAAACACACCACAAACGCCGTCGTTTGCGAGGGCATCGGCGCAGCTATCGCGCTTGAGACGGGCGTAGCACAACTTGGAAATATGGAAGCGGTACAGTTTCACCCGACCCCTATCGTTCCGAGCGGAATTTTACTTACTGAGGGTTGCCGCGGCGACGGCGGAATTTTACGCGATGTGGATGGCTACCGCTTTATGCCGGATTATGAGCCTGAGAAAAAGGAGCTTGCTAGCCGCGACGTCGTAAGCCGTCGCATAATGGAGCATATAAGAAAAGGCAAGGGCGTCAAAAGCCCTTACGGCGAGCACGTTTGGCTTGATATCTCGATCCTCGGACGCGAGCATATCGAGAAAAATTTACGCGACGTGCAAGAAATTTGCGAAATTTTCAACGGCATCGATCCTGCCGACACTGAGGTAATAACCGATGAGCAGGGCAGGAAGCGCGGCAAGGGCTGGGCTCCGATCCTTCCTATGCAGCATTACTCGATGGGCGGTATCAAAACAAAAGCTACGGGCGAGAGTCCAACGCTAGCTGGACTTTTCAGCGCGGGCGAGGCTGCGTGCTGGGATATGCACGGCTTTAACCGCTTGGGCGGAAATTCCGTCGCCGAAACCGTTGTCGCAGGAATGATCGTGGGCGAGTATTTTGCGGAGTATTGCCAAGGACACGATGTCGATATCAATACGCACGATATACAAAAATTCGTAGATAAAGAGCAAAACTACATGAAAAGCCTGCTTGAAAAAGAGGGTAAATTTAACGTATTCGAGATCAAAAACAGGATGAAAGACGTTATGTGGGAGCACTGCGCGATCTTTCGCACCGGCGAGGGATTAGCCAAAGCCGTAAAAGAGCTCGAGGAGCTTTACAAGCAGTCCTTGGACGTCAAAGTAAGCAATAAAGAGCTTTTCGGAAATCCTGAGCTTGAGGAGGCTTACCGCGTGCCGAAGATGCTAAAGCTTGCGCTTTGTATCGCCAAGGGTGCGCTTGATCGCACAGAAAGCCGCGGCGCGCACTTCCGCGAGGATTATCCGAAACGCGACGATCTAAACTGGCTAAAACGAACGCTTGCAAACTGGAAAGAGGGCGATACTATGCCTACTCTAAGCTACGAGCCGCTTGATATTATGAAGATGGAGATGCCGCCTGCATTCCGCGGATACGGCGCCAAAGGCAATATCATCGAGCATCCGGACAGCGCCGTGCGCCAAAAAGAGGTCGATGAAATTCGCGAGAAAATGCAAGCCGAGGGCAAAGGCAGATATGAAATTCAAGAGGCATTGATGCATTATGAGTTGCAGCCAAAATACAAAGCACCTAACGAAAGAGCAGGTATAGGATATGAGTAGAAAAATAACTATAAAGGCGTTTAAGTACAATCCGCTAAGCAAAATTTCAAAGCCACACTTCGCTACTTACGAGATCGAAGAGACCGACGGAATGACGCTGTTTATCGCGCTTAACGTGATTCGTGAGAGATTTGATCCCGAGCTAAGCTTCGACTTCGTTTGTCGCGCGGGTATCTGCGGTAGCTGCGGTATGCTCGTAAACGGCAAGCCGCAGCTTGCGTGCCGTACGCTTACTAAGGACTATCCGGACGGCGTGATCGAGCTTATGCCGCTTCCGGTTTTCAAGTTGCTAAAAGACCTCAGCGTCGATACGGGCAACTGGATGAACGCGATGAGCAAACGCGTAGAGAGCTGGATCCATACCGATCACGAAACCGACATCTCAAAGCTTGAAGAGAAGGTCGAGCCTGAGGTCGCGCAGGAGGTTTTCGAGCTGGATCGCTGCATCGAGTGCGGCATCTGCGTGGCGAGCTGCGGTACCGCGATAATGCGAAAGGATTTCATCGGCGCCGTCGGTATCAACCGTATAGCGCGCTTTCAGATCGATGCGCTGGATAAACGCAGCGACGAGGATTTTTACGAACTAATCGGCGATGATGACGGAGTATTCGGCTGTATGACGCTGCTAGGCTGCGAGGACAACTGTCCTAAGCACCTTCCGCTTCAAAGTAAAATCGCATATGTTCGCCGCAAGCTTGCCGCTCAGGGCAAATGCGGTTGCGGCAAATAAAATTTAAGCGGGACCTTCCCGCTTAAATTTATCTTCCAATTTTATAAATTTTACCTCGATAGACAAATTTCAAAATGCTTGAGTCAGACAAGCGAAGTAGCTTTAAATTTAATACTATCCCAAGCGATAAAGAAGTAAAATACGAAATCGCTTAAGATCGCTAGTGAGGGATAAGGATGAACGAAGCAAAGCTCGAAGAGCTAAAGAAAATTCTAAACGAACGACATCAAAATTTAGAGC
>NZ_CALIIU010000051.1 GCF_938017775.1 uncultured Campylobacter sp. | reverse complement strand
CGATGTAAAGCTGAAAGACCGACCACGAGAAGCAGACCAGCGTCACGAGCCAGAAGAGCTTTTTAGAGGTAAATTCTCTACTCTTTACCTCTAAAACCTGCTCGTCGTTTTGTGTAGATTTCTCCATCAACTAGCCTATTTCAGCAGCCCAGCTTCTTTATACACCGCCTCTGCTGCAGGATGAAGTGGCGCACTAAGCCCCTCTAAAAGAGATTCTTTGCTTACCAAATTTAGCGCAGGGTGTAGCTTTTTATACTCGTCAAAATTATCAAGTATAGCTTTAACTACCGCCCTAACCGCCTCGTCGCTTTGGCTAGCGTCGGTTACGAGTACGGCCTTTACGCCGATAGTCTGCGTATCGTGATCTACGCCGTCATACATTTTCGCAGGGATCACGCCTTTAGCGAAATATGGATATTTTTCTAGAATTTTTTTGATATGCTCATCGTCGATGCCGACTAAGTCGATAGGAAGCGAAGTCGCCGCATCAGTGATATTTGCGGTCGGATGTCCTACGACGTAGAAGTATCCGTCGATCTTCTTATCTTTTAGCGCCATAGGGCATTCTTGCGCCGTTAAAACGCCGTGCTGGGCGAGCTTTTTAAGATCAAAGTCGTAGTTTTCAAAAACTATTGTGCTGGTTAGCTCGTTGCCGCTGCCCGGGTTTCCGATATTGATCTTTTTACCCGTAGCGTCGCCGTAGGCTTTGATGCCGCTCTCCTTAGAGACGACGAAAGCCAAAAGCTCCGGATAGATCGAAATTACGGAGCGTAAATTTTTATCCGCCGCGCCTTGGAATTTGCCCGTACCGTTGTATTTATCATAGACGACATCGCTTTGAACGAAGCCGAAATTTAGCTCTTTTTTAAGCACGTTATTGACGTTATACGTCGAGCCGCCCGTCGATTGCACGGAGCATTTCATATTTTTATCCATATTTACCAAGCGGCAAATCGCGCCGCCTACCGGATAATAGGTGCCGGTCATACCGCCGGTGCCGATATTGATGAACTCCTTAGCGCCTGAAACGCTAGCTAGTAAGGCCAAACCGGCCAAAGCAACAGAAAATTTTTTCATCTTTGCTCCTTTTTGAGTTAAAAGTTTGAAAGTATTGCTAAATTTCTATAAAATTCTAATAAAAATAGATCGAATTTCGCGCAAATTTACGATTTTACACATCGTGGTGCAGGTGATTTAATATCAAAGTAGGGTGGCGATCTACTCTCATATGCAGAATTTTACCGCGATAAAATTCTAAGCTTGAAATCCAAATGCCCGTGGATAAAATTTAACGCTATAAATTTCAAGTCTTAATAACTCACGCCGCTAAGATACAACCCGTTCGGCGGAAAGGGGATTCTACTAAGCGCTCGCGAGAAGCTGATCTTGCGCCCGCTCTGCACGGATTTTAGGGCGTTTGCGACCATCAGCCGCACTTGCGCTCGCAAAAATCCGTTGGCTTTAAAATTTATCAAGGTCAAATTTCTAAAAGAGTAGGCGCGCGCGACGTAGAGCTCGCGTATCGGACTTTTTATGTCGCTGCCGCTTTTCATAAACTCGCTAAAATCGTGCTCGCCGACGAAATTTGCAAGCGCAGCATTGAGCGCGGCAAGATCCACGCGCGGATAAAACACGCAAAAATCGCTAAGAAAGGGGCTTGGACGTCCGTGGTTTAAAACGTAGCGATAGCAGCGCGCCACGGCGTCGTAACGCGGATGAAAATCGCGCGGTACCGGGCTGATGTGGCGTACAAAAATATAGGGCGCGCAGTGGCGGTTTATGAGCTCTTTTAGACGCGGTAGCTCCCAGTGCGCGGTGCATTCGACGCAGCTTACCTGGCGCAGCGCGTGCACCCCTTTATCTGTGCGCGAGCTGCTGATTAGCGGCGCAAAGATACCCACGCGCCCCAAAGCCGCGCGCAGCACGTCCTCGACGCCGCGCCCGTGAGGCTGAGACTGCGAGCCGCTAAATTTCGAGCCGTCATAGGAATAGACGAGCTTGAGCTTCACGCGCTCGGAGTTTGCGCTCGCGGCATATGCGCACGCATCTGCGGGGATATTTAGCGGAGTGCTTATTTTGCCGATTTGCGCAAGTTCGCTCGCTGTGAAGTCGCTTGCGGGCGCGCTTTCAATAATATTTTTGGGTCCGGACGCGTTTGCAGGAGTGTTTGCGGAAATGCCCGCTTTGTAGGCGGCGTCTGCTTTGCGGGCATCTGTGGGATGAATTGTGTAAATTTTTTCTATGCCTGCCGCACAAATATCCAAAGCGGCGGTATTGGCGGAATTTTTACGGGCGGAATTTAAATTTGCCGCACGCGCGACCTCTTTGGCGCAAACGGCGTCCAAATTCCGCCTGACGCTTTCTTGCTTCAAACCGCAATCGGGCGCAGTACAAGCAGCCGTATCGCTCTCAGTATTCGCGAGAGCGGAATTTTTAAAATTTGAAAACCCGTCGTTTAAGATCAAAACCTGCTCGCCGTTTTGCGTTTTGCGTTTTAAATTTACGCCACGCAAAATTTCAGACGCGCTAGGCTTGCTAGCCGAAATTTTATCCGCTAAATTTCGAGCAGACGAGCTTTTGTTCAAAATTTCGCCGCTGCAAAGTTCGGAGTCTTTTTCAGTATCTCGGGGCAATTTTGATCCTGTAGTAAAGAAGCGAGCCGATAAGCGTAACGCCGAATGTCACTGGAAGCGCGATGCTCGGGTATTTAGAGAGCAGCATAATCATCGCAAAGTAGCTAAAAAGCACGCCGAATATCCCCGCGTAAACGAAGCCCTTTTCATAGCGATAGGTCACGATACCGAGGCTTAGTGCAAACAGAAAGCTCGCCAGCGGAAAGAGCGAGACGAGGGTGTAGATGCTAAATTCCTTCCTGCGCTTTTCGCTGCCGCTCATATCGCTCCAGTATCCGATCACGCCGCCTCCGCCGCGGATATTGCGGTCGCTTTGCGTGCGCAGGGTTAGGCTTTCAAACTCGCTTACGTGCCACTGCTCGCCGCCCATCGTGTAAATTTTACCGTCGTGCAGCATCGCTGAAAAGCTCGCATTTTCGTTTTTAAACTCGCCGCTACGCGCTACGATCATCCGCTCGTGATCCTGCGAGTTACCTGGATTATACAGCACTAGATCCTTATACAGCGTGCTTGTGCCGTTGTTTTCCTGTGAATCGATAAAAACGAGCCAGTCGGAGAATTTCTGCCCGAATTCGTTGGATTTGATATTTAGCGTCGCGCTGATCTTTTTGTAATCGATGAAATTGTCCTTTAAATTTTCGGCTATCGGCATCATAAAAAGCGAGACGAAAAGCAGCGCCAAGGAGCACAGCGAGGCGCTTATGCCAAAAAACAGCGCGATCTTGCGCGTGGCGTAGCCGATCGTAAATATGACGATGGTTTCGTTCTCTTTAGATAGCCTAAAAAGCGAGATGCTAAGCGCTACAAAAAACGCGATCGGCACCGTAAATATGAGGATGCGCGGCAGCATGAAAAGATAGAGCTTGACTAGCTCTGAAAAATTTATCTCGATAAACGACGTAATGCGCGCGATCTGAAGGAAAAAGACGATCGACATTATGATAAAAAGCGTGCTGAAAAGCGATGCGAAGGAGCCGACGAAATTGCTAAATAAATAGCGCTGCACCCTATCCATAAATGATGTCCAAGAGCCTTAAAATTTGATCTTTGAAGATAAAGGTAAGAAGCAGCCCCATCGATAAAAACGGCACGAAAGGCAGCTCGTAGCCCTTTTTGTTCGCGATGAGATACGCAGGCAGCGTCAAAATCGCGCCGATGTAGATCGAGATACCGCCCAGCTTCCAGCCCAAAATCGCCCCCATAACGCCCGCGATAAAAATATCCGCGCTGCCCATCGCTTCGCGCTTTAGCACGAAAGTAACGATGAGGCGCAGCACGAAAAATATCGCCGCGTATCCCGCCGCTGCACCAACGCCGCTGAGATCAAAATCATACATCAGCGTATAAGCAAGCGAAAGCGCCGTAACTACGTAAAGAAGGCTCTCAGGCACGGCTTTATACTCAAAATCGATCGCCGAAAGCGCCATAAGCAAGATAAAGCAAAGCCCAAGCACCGCGGCTTTTGCAAGATCGGGTTCGCCGAAATACGCCGCAAGCGCAAGCGCGCCGCCTAAAAGCTCGACGATCGGGTAGCGGATCGAAATTTTGGTTTTGCAAAAGGCGCATTTGCCGCCCAAAAAGAGCCACGAAAGCAGCGGGATATTGTGGTAAAATTTTAAAGCGTGAGAGCACTTTGGGCAGTGCGATGCGGGGAAATTTACGCTCTGTCCGCGCGGCAGGCGGTAGATCAGGACGTTGCAAAACGAGCCTACGCAGGTGCCGAATACCGCAAAAATCACGCCGTAAACGATATTTAAATCCATCTTTTTCCTTTGGAGCTTTAACTTTTTAAAATTTAATCAAACGCTCTATGGTAGCGAGAAATTTCTTAGTTTTCATTGATTTTTTGCCTCTTATAAGGGAAAAATTTTACGAAAATCGCCGCCGCGCCCACGCAAAATAAAATGGCTATGAGCCCCGCGATTAGCGGCTCGCCCCATGCCTCATATAATCCGCCGAAAATCAAAAATCCCGCTACTAGTATCACGGCGTCCAAAAGATCGAAGTTTAAAGTATCTACGATCCATAAAAACATAATATATGCGCCTATCCCGCTGCCTGCGGATGCCAAAATCCCCATTTTATCGGGGATGAAGGCAAACGCTAGCATAAAAAACAGCAGCAGGCAAATATAGACCGCCAATATAAATTTCTTAGGTTTTTTATACACGCTGCCGCATCTTGGGCATCTTAGAGTTTTCATCGGCTTTTTCGTAAGTTTTTTGCCGCAACCACATTGTATGTAGTAGCTCATGGCCTTCCTTTCGGTCCTTGCGTTAACGGGCGGCGTGATTTTAAAATTCCTGCCGCGTAAATTTACCGCACCTCGTAACACGGCTCGCGCTAGAGCTTTAAATTTAAGCGGCACGAAATTTTAAAATTCTAAAATTTTGAAATTTCACGGCACCGCGCGCCTGCGTAGTTAAAATTTTAAATTTTACGACGCCGTAAATTAAAATCCCGAAATTTTAAAATTTCAAGATGTCGCGAGCGCTCGTGGATTAAATTTTAAAATTTATCGCGTTGCAGGCGGTAAAATTTTAAAATTTAAAGCAGCCGTCAGAGCGACTGCGACGCAGCTCAAAGACCGCCGAAGCGGCGCTGTTTGCGGCGGAAATCATCCACTATGCGCGCAAGCTCCTCGCGCGTGAAATCCGGCCACAGCGTCGGCGTAAATGCAAGCTCGGCGTAGCTTGCCTGCCAGAGCAAGAAATTCGATAGCCGCTGCTCGCCACCCGTGCGCACCAGCAGATCCACGTCGCCGCTGTGCGCGGTATCCAGATGCGCGCCGATGCCCGCTTCGCTTAGTCGCTCGCCGCTTGCAAGCAGCCTCTCGCACGCCCTGGTGATCTCGTCGCGCGAGCCGTAGTTGATCGCTAGGTTAAAATTTAGCGCTCGCCTGTTTTGAGTTAAATTTGAAAGATATTCGATCTCGCTTCGCAGATCGCCCTCAAAAGCCGATATGTCGCCGATCGGATAGAATTTTATCCCGTTTTGGGTAAATTTTTCGCGGCGAGAGATTAGGAATTTTTGAAGCAACTTCATCAAAAATTCCACTTCGCTTTTCGGGCGCTTCCAATTTTCGGTGCTAAAGGCGTAGAGCGTGAGGTTTGCGATGCCTTCGTCGATGCAAAACTCGCAGATCTGCTCCACGACCTCCGCGCCCGCTTCGTGCCCGCCGGTGCGCAGCAGACCGCGCTTTTTCGCCCAGCGCCCGTTGCCGTCCATCACGAGGGCTAGATGATTTAGGCTATTCACGGATCAGATTTTTTTCAGCTCAGCCGCGATTTTTAGGGCGACTTCGTCCTTCGGCGCGGTGTCGATTACGACCTGATCGTTTTTCGTGATGAAAGTGACCTTAAGGACATCGCCGCCGAGCTTGATGATGTCGTCCAGCACGTTTAGGCAGACGGCGTCGAGATGCTTTTCGTTAAGCATGCGTTTGGCCTCGCCGACGGCGTTTTCGCGGTCGGTTTCGAGTTTAAAGCCCACTTTTTTGATATTTCCGCGCACGGAGCTTAAGATATCCTCGTTTTCGCCCAGGCGTAAATTCCAAATTTCGCCGATCTCCGCTTTTTTCACCTTGTCTTTGTAGCGCACCTTCGGCGAGTAATCGCTTACCGCGGCAGCCATTATCAAATATGCGCCGTCGGGGAATTTTGTGCTGTCAAGCGCCGATTTTAGCCCGATAGTGCTTTCAAATTTAACGAGCTTGTATGGCAAATTTTCATATTCGTTGCTAGAGATCAGCGTCACGTCCGCGCCTAGGTAAAACAGCGCGTCGGCAATCGCTTTGGAGGTTTTACCGCTGGAAAAATTCGTAATGCCGCGCACGCTGTCGATCTTTTCGATCGTCGCGCCTCCGGTGATGATGACGGTTTTATCCTCCCAAAATTTATCGTTGTAAAGCGCGCGCTTTAGCGTCTGCATGATCGCCTCGGTACTCGCTAGCCCGCCCTTGCCGGTATCGCCACAAGCTAGGGTTTTTTCTATCGGATCGACGAAATACGCATTGACGCTCGCTTTTAGCATATCGATGCAGTTTTTCGTGATGTTGTTTTCAAGTAGCGCGGGGTTCGCTGCGGGCGCGATAACCACCTTGGCATGGGCGAAAGCCGCGTTTAGCACCTCTAAAAATATGTTGTCGCAGACGCCCCACGCGAGCTTGTTTATCGTATTTGCCGTTGCGGGCGCGATCAAAACTAAATCCACTTTGGAGTAAGCGATGTGGTTGATGCCGGCCTGCCAGTTCTCGTTGGCTTTGCAAAGCACCGGGTGATCGCACAGCGCTTCGAATGCCTTGTAGCTGACGAACTCCTGCACGCCGTCGCTAAGCGCGACATAGACGTCGAAATTCGACTTTTTCAGAGCGGATAAAATTTCAAACGCTTTGTAAAAACTGATACTCCCGCAAACCGCCAGTAAAACCTTTTTCTTACTCATCTTCGCTCCTAAAAAATTTATGGAAAAACCCATCTTTGTTGATTTGCTTGCTTCGGCTGATCGCCAGCGCGCCGCTCGGAACGTCGCTTGTCACCGTCGTGCCCGCGGCGATTATGACGTCGTCGGCCACCCGCACGGGCGCTACTAGCTGCGTATCCGAGCCGATAAAGACGTTTTTGCCGATTATTGTTTTGTATTTTTTCTTGCCGTCGTAGTTGCACGTAATCGTGCCGCAGCCGATATTGCTGCCCTCATCGATCTCGCAATCCCCAAGATAGCTTAAATGCCCCGCCTTGATCTTGTTTACTTTTGCGTTTTTAAGCTCGACGAAATTTCCGATATGGGTGCCTATAACCTCGCATTTTGGGCGCAGATGCGCCATCGGACCGATATCGGAATTTTTTACGACGCTATCTTCGATGACACAGCCACTTTTGATGAGCGAGCTTTCGATCACGCAAGGACCTATGATGCTTACATTTTCTTGCAGCTCGCACTCGCCGATAAATTTTGCTCTGCCGTCGATGTAGATGCTTTGAGGCAGGCGCATCAAAACGCCTTGCTTCATCAAATTTTCTTTGATCTCGTTTTGCATTAAATTTTCGGCAATGCTGAGGGCAAATTTATCGTTTATACCCATGAAGCTTTGCTCATCCACCCACACGGCGGCGCATTTTAAGCCCATATCTTTGGCGATTTTGATCGCATCCGTGAGGTAGTACTCTTTTTGCGCGTTATCTGGTTTGATCTGCGGTAGTATCTGTTTCAATGCCTCGCTTTTGAAGCAGTAGCAGCCGGCGTTTGCGTCTTTTACCGCTTTTTCCTCTTCGCTTGCGTCCTTTTGCTCGACGATCTTTAAAATTTCGCCACCGCGAGTAATTACGCGACCGTATCCGAATGGATCGTGCGCGCTAAAAACGCTTAAATTTACTTCCGCGTTTCCCTCGCAGAGTTTGCGAAGCTCGGCGCTTTTTACCAAAGGCATATCGCCGCAGATTATTAGCGTTTTGGCTCCGCTGATTTCGACCTCTTTTAGTCCGCCCGCAGTGCCGGGGAAGCGCTCGTGGTCTTGTTTGTAAATTTTAGCGTTTGGGAACTGCGCTAGAACCGCGCTTTTAACCTCGTCGAATTGATAGTGTAAAATCACGCTCACATCGTTTGAAATTTCGTAAGCTTTCTTTAGGATGTGGATTATCATCGGCTCGCCGCAAAGCTCGAAAAGAACCTTGGCTTTTTGCGACTTCATCCGAGTGCCGAGTCCTGCGGCAAGAACTATAACCGAAACGTCGTTCATTTGTACCCTTAAATTTCAAAAATCGGATAATTTTAACACATTTAAAATAAATAAAAACCTAAATTTATGCCGCGCGGGCGAAATTTAAATCCCAAATTAAACTAAAATTTTATAAAATTCCGCCTAAATTTTAAAGCTTAGGCGGACGTTTTGAAAAAACTGATTTTGGTTACTTGTATTTGGGCGTTTAGCTTCTCGCTGATAGGCGAGTTTTTGCGCGGCATAGACAGCGCGTATTTGGCATTTTCGCGCGTATCATTGGCGTTAATTTGTTTTTTGCCGTTTATGAAATTTCGCGGCGTAAATCCCACTTTAGCGCTTAAAATTTGCGCCGTGGGCGCTGTGCAGATCGGCGTGATGTATATCTTCTACTACCGCAGCTTTGCGTATTTGAAGGTCTATGAAGTCGCGCTTTTTACGATATTTACTCCGTTTTACGTGACGCTGCTTTACGACGCGCTTAAGCTTAGATTTCGCGCGTTATACCTTTTCAGCGTCGCTGTCGCGGTGCTCGGGGCTTTGGTGATAAAATTCGGCGCGATAAACTCTGAGTTTTTGACGGGTTTCTTGCTCGTACAAGGCGCAAATTTATGCTTCGGGCTCGGGCAGAGCGCGTATAAATTTATGCTGGAGCGCCACGGCTTTAGCGAGCAGAAGGAGCTTTTCGGCTATTTTTTCGTGGGGGCTACCGCGGTTACGGCGATTGCGGCGATCGTGCTCGGAGATTTTTCTAAATTTAATCCTAGCTTCTCGCAGGGCGCGGTGATCGTGTATCTGGGCACGGTAGCCAGCGCTCTAGGGTATTTTTTGTGGAACAAGGGCGCGTGCGAAGTCGATAGCGGCGTGCTTGCGATTATGAATAACGCGCTCATCCCCGCAGCAATCGTCGTAAATTTAGTGTTTTGGCAAAAGGACGCCGATCTAGCGCGCCTGCTTGCGGGCTCGGCGCTGATCTGCGTTTCGCTAATTTTGCATAAAAAGATTATGAAATTTTACGCCCTGCGCGAGCAAAGAATTTAGTATTTAACTAAAATTTTATATTTTTACATTAGAATTAGCTCTTATTTTATTTGAAGTTGGCAAAATGAAAAAAACCTTGAAATTTATCACCTTTACCCTGCTTGTCGTCATTGCGATATATTTTTTATACGGCAAATTTTTTAAACAAGAAGAGGTGCCGAAGGCCCTTACCACAAGGCTTGAGAAGGGTAGTATCAGAGGCACGGTAACGGCTGCGGGCGAGGTTTATGCCAGGGATTTGGTCGACGTAGGCGCTCAGGTAAGCGGTCAGATCAAAAAGCTCTACGTCAAAGTGGGCGATAAGGTTCAAAAAGGCGATATGATCGCACAGATTGACTCGGTCACGCAAGAAAACGAGATTGCGCAGCAAAAGGCGCAGCTTCTAATCCACGAGGCAAATTTGGCTTCGGCAAAGATCGCCGCGGCAAACGCTAAAACGCAGTATAACCGCGAGCTGCAGCTGTATAAAAGAAACGCCGCTTCCAAAGAGGCTGTGGAAAACGCTAAAAATAGCGCCGCTTTAAAAGAGGCCGAGCAGAAGCAGATCGAGGCGCAGATCGAGCAGACCAAACTTCAGCTAAGCACGGCGGAGACGAATTTCGGCTATACCAAGATCACGGCTCCGATAAGCGGCACGATCGTTTCCATGCCGGTAGAGGAGGGCAAAACGGTAAATTCCAACCAAACTACGCCTACGATCGTAAAGATTGCCGATCTGAGCAAGATGGAGATCAAGATGCAGATCGCAGAGGGCGATATATCTAAAGTAAAGGTTGGAATGGACGTAGAATACTCCATACTATCGGATCTGGATAATATCAAAAAGGCTAAAATTTACAAGATCGATCCGGGTCTTACTACGCTTAGCGACGGGACGTACGATAAAACCTCTAGCGGTTCGTCCTATTCTTCGAGTAGCAGCGACAGCGCGATCTATTTTTACGCAAAGATGCTAGTGGATAACGAAAACGATTTTTTAAAGATCGGAATGACGACCGAAAACAACATAATCGTAAGCGAAGCGAACAATACTAGCTACCTACCTACCTCGGTTATTAAGCGCGACGGGGGAGGCGATTACGTCACGGTGCTTAATGGCAAAGAGCCTGAGCAGCGATACGTGAAAACGGGCGTCAGCGACGATCTGAATACTGAAATTTTAAGCGGTTTGGATGAAAAAGATGAGGTGCTCATCGCCGACGGAAAAGCCGCGCCGTTAAATATGGACGGGCCTCCGATGGTGTTTTAGAGAATTTTATGGTGTGAAGATGCTAGAGCTTAAAGATATAAACAAAAAATTCATTCTCGGCGATAACGAAATCCACGTCCTAAAGGACGTAAGCTTAAATATCGAGGCGGGCGAGTTTATATCTATAATCGGGCAATCGGGAAGCGGAAAATCGACGCTGATGAATATAATCGGCTGCATAGATACGCCAAGCAGCGGAAGCTACAAGATCGAAGGTCGCGAAACCGCGAATTTAAGCGGCGACGAGCTTGCGGCGCTTAGAAGCAAAAAATTCGGCTTCGTTTTTCAAAAATACAATCTCATCGCTACGATGGATGCGACCGCAAACGTCTCGCTGCCTGCGGTGTATGCGGGCGTAGGGGCGAGCGAACGGACGAAACGAGCGGTGGAGCTTTTGGATAAGCTAGAGCTTGGCGATCGCATTAAAAATTTACCGAGCAAGCTTAGCGGCGGGCAGCAGCAGCGAGTAAGTATCGCCCGCGCTCTGATAAACGGCGGCGAAGTGATTTTGGCCGATGAGCCTACTGGCGCGCTTGATAGCAAAAGCGGCGAGACGGTGATGCAAATTTTAACGGCGCTGCACAAAGAGGGTCACACTATCATCATAGTTACGCATGATGCGCATATTGCGGAATTTGCGGATCGTATCATCGAGATAAAAGATGGCAGAATTTTAAGTGATAAAAGAAAGGCTGAGCGGGTTTTTGAGCGCAAAAAAGAGCAGATCAAAACGAAAAATTCCTTTATATTTTGCAAAGACCAGCTCATAGAAAGCTTTAAAATGTCGATTAGCGCGATATTTTCGCATAAACTAAGATCGATTTTGACGATGTTAGGCATCATCATCGGCATCGCGTCTGTTATCTGCGTAGTAGCTCTCGGTAAGGGTTCGGAGGAAAAAATTCTATCCGAGATCCGTAAAATTGGCACCAATACGATCGATATCTATCCCGGTAAAAATTTCGGCGACGTGCGAGCGGGCTTTGTGAGTACCCTTACGATAAGCGATTCTAAAGTTTTGGCGCGCCAGCCCTACGTTGATTATGCCACACCAAATGCTTCTGCAAGCGGTACGGCAACATATGCTAATTTAAGCTCCAAGGCTCAACTGCGCGGCGGCGGCGTGAATTCTTTGGCGGTTAATGGCATAGATATAGAAGATGGTAGAAATTTTAGCGACGATGATATTAAAAATTCTGCCTCCGTCGCGATTATCGATCCAAACACTAAAAAAACATTTTTTAAAAATTCCGATCCTATCGGAAAGACGATTTTATTTTCGGGTAAGCCACTTAAGATCATAGGAGTTTCGGGCAAGGATGAAAACGCCTTCGGAAGCAACGAAAATTTAAGAATTTACGCGCCATACTCAACCGTGATGAATAAAATCACGGGCAATCGAAAAATCAGCTCTATCACCATCAAAATAAAAGACGATGTCAATACTCAAGTAGCCGAAGAGAGCCTAACTCAGCTACTTATCCAAAGACACGGCTCACGGGATTTTCATACGATGAACGCAGATACTATCAAACAAACAATACAAAGCACCACTGGCACGATGACGATTCTGATCTCATCGATCGCAGTGATCTCGCTCGTCGTCGGCGGCATCGGCGTGATGAATATCATGCTCGTAAGCGTTACCGAGCGCACGCGCGAGATCGGTATCAGAATGGCGATCGGCGCGAAGCAATCCAACATCTTGCAGCAGTTTTTGATAGAGGCGATCTTGCTTTGCTCGCTGGGCGGAGCTTTAGGAATTTTAATCGCTTTGGCGCTTGGATTTGCGTTTAATACCATAAGCCCGGATTTTGCGATGAAATTTACTACTGCGCCTTTCGTGATCGCCTTTGTGGCGTCGTCCGCGATCGGTATAGTTTTCGGCTATCTGCCGGCAAGAAACGCCAGCAGATTAAATCCGATAGATGCTTTAGCACAAGAATAACCAAGGAGAGAAAATGATAAATTCCAAAGTAATTTTAAGCGGCGTTTTAGCTGTTTTTATCGGCGGTTGCGCCTCAAATCAAAGTGAGGTCGAATTTAAGCCTGTAGAGCATTTCAAGGACGAAAATGCAAGCTATGAAATTGATACGCTGTGGTATAAAAAATATGGCGAATCATACTTAAATAAGCTTGTAGATCAAGCCCTTGCGAATAACTACGATCTAAAAACAGCGGCTTTAAATGTTGAGAGTGCTTATGCAAATTTAGGGCTAAGTAGGGCTGATCTTTTTCCTACGCTAAGCAGCTCGTGGAGTGCAGGCGCCAACCGCGATATAAGCACCGGCTCGAACTGGAATAAAACCTATAGCTCGGGCTTTAACGTAAGCTATGAGCTTGATCTTTTCGGCAAGATCCGCTCGGCGGTAAATGCCGAGGGCTGGAACGCCAAAGCTAGCGAGTTTGATCTCGAAAATACCCGCCTGACTCTTATAAATTCTGTCGTAAGCGGCTACTTCGAGATGCTTTATCTAAACGATTCGCTAAAATGGACAAAACAGAATTTAAGCGATTACCGAGAGATCGAAAAAATAATCAAGGCAAAATACGACTACGGCAAGTCCGAGCAGCTTGATTACAGGCAGATTCAAAATTCTATCCTAGGGCTTGAAAACAAGGTCTTAAGCATTCAAAAAAATATCGAGGATAATCATAAATATATGAGAAATCTCATCTCCTCTAGCTTGCAATTTGATGATAATACCGATTCGATAAATTCCATAGAATTCCAAGGCGTTGATTTAAATGTGCCTTACACGGCGCTTGCTAACCGCCCCGACATTAGAGCTGCGATCGCTAGGTTAAATTCCAGCTTTTACGACGAACAGACCGCTAAGTTAAATTTCTTTCCTAGCGTGAATTTGGGCGCAGGGCTTACTAACGGGCAAGGCGTGAGCGCTAACGATAGCTTCAAGCTAAATTTTTTAAGCGGCAACGTAAGCATAAGTCTGCCGTTTTTGGATTATGCGAGGGTTGAAAACCGCCTTAAAATTTCAGAGATCGCTTTTCGCAAAAACGTCGTAAATTATGAACAGACGCTCTCTAACGCTACGAATGAGGTGCTAAATTTATATAGAATTTACCAGATCAATCTGGCTAGCCTTAAAAATTTAAGCGCTGCTTACGATGAAAAGGCGCGTATTGCCGATCTTTACGCCGCGAAATACGAAGCTGGCTCAAGTGAGCTGAAGGATATGCTAGAAGCCCGCACCGACGCCGTAAATGCCAAGATAAACGAGCTAAATCAAAGATATTTGACGCTTCAAAACGAGGCGGCGATCTATCGCGCGATGGCAGGTAAATTTAAACGCAAATGAAAAAGGCTTTGATATTTTGGCTGCTTTGTGGCGCGATGTTTGCGGCGGAATACGACTGCGCTTTTGAAGGAAGCGACTTTGAGGAGCATCGTAGCGAGGTTTTGCAAAACCGCCGCAAGATCGAAAGCGACGGCAAAATTTTGCAAGATAATTTAGAGCGCAGCGGCTCGCACGGCGAGCAAAACCGCGGCTTGCAAAATTTTTCCTCTGAAAAAGATCCGATGCAGAGCATAAAAGAGCAAAACGATAGGGCGGCGCAGGAGCTTAAGATACGAAATCAAAAGCTGCGAGGCAATTCAAAAAGGCGCTAAAAGCCCCGCGCTCGTTTATCGCTTTTTAAGTAAAGTTTCTATAAAATCTCCGCTTTACATTTTCTTAAAGGAACAGTTATGAAAAGAACGTACCAACCCCACAATACCCCTAAAAAGCGTACTCACGGCTTTCGCGTCCGTATGAAAACAAAAAACGGCCGCAGAGTTTTAAGCGCAAGACGCGCTAAAGGCAGAAGAAGATTGGCTGCGTAGGCGAATTTGCTGCGATAAGCGATAGCAGGGTTTTTTCGGAGGTTTATAAAAGTGCGGCAAAGTGGCATTGCGAATGCGCTGTTGTGTATTTTTTGGCTAGCGAGCAGCGTAAATTTAGCGCAGTCGCCAGTAAAAAAATAGGCAATTCAGTTACGCGAAATTACGCTAAAAGACGTTTGCGCGCAGCGTTTTATAATCAAAAAGACGCCATTGTTAGCGGAATTTTTATATTAATCGCAAAAAAGCAGATCATAGATATGAGCTTTGACGACATCGAGCGAAATTTAAAATGGGCGTTTAAAAAGATCGGCGCAGCAAAATGAAGAGATTTTTTATAGCCGCGATCGGGTTTTATCGAAAATTTATTTCGCCCGCGTTTCCGCGCTGTTGCCGTTATTATCCGAGCTGTTCGGAATACGCGCTTTATGAGTTTAAGTTTAACGGCGTCTTTGGCGCGCTCTGCGCTGTAACGGCTAGAATTTTAAGATGCAATCCGCTCTTTAGCGGCGGCATAGATTATCCGATAATCGCGCGAAATTTCAAATTTTGCGTATTTTCAAAAGCCTGCGAAGGCGGCTTTAACGCGCGCGCGGAGAAATTTAAGCTTTGGTTTATACCATATAAAAAAAATAGATATTACGTCATACGACTAGGAGAAAATAGTGCTAGATAAACTTCCTCAATCAAAGCGCCTTGCTATCGCAATAGCAACTGCGCTCATATTTTTTGTAGCTTACGATCATTTTTATTTATCAAAAATTCGCGCTGCTATGGAGGCAAATGCAACCGCGGCGCAAATCGCGCAAAAAAATGCCGCCAAGTCCGCTCCGCAAACTTCCGCCGCTGGCGTGAGCGCGCAGGGAGCGAATTTAAATACCACAAATTCCATCTCTGCACCGTTAGTGCGCGTGGTCGGAAAAGAAGCGAATTTTACGATCGACGGACTTGGTCGCATAAGCTCGTATATACTAAACGATGCTAAATTCCGTGACGAAAACGGCGATGCGATAAATTTAATTGATCCTAAATCACATTCTAAACCGCTTGAGATGCGCTTCGAGGACGCGGCGTTGAATGCAATGGCTTTCGATACTCCTTACAGCGCTTCATCTGGCGAGCTGGACGTACGAAACGGGGAGGCTAGCGTTACGTTAAGTCAAAGTTTAGGCGCCGTTAGCATAAATAAAATTCTTACCTTTTATCCAAATGGTAGTTATAAATTGGATCTGAAGTTAAGCGGCAATGCGCGTTATTTTATCAGCCCTGGCTCGCGCCCGAACGTAGAAGTAGATAGCTATACGGTTCACGGCGTCATCGTAGGAAAACCTGGCGAAGCAGGAATTTCAGATAAAATCGCTTCATTTTTTACAGGCTCGCAGGCTATAAACGAAAGCGTAGAAATTTTTAAAGATGGTGATGTGGATAAAAACGAGCGAATAAGTGGCGTAAATATCGCTGCAAGCTCCGATCGCTATTATACGACGCTATTTTACGGAGAGAGCTTGAATGCGACCGTGACTGACGCAGATAAAATTTCGCAGGTTTTCATAAGCTCGGACGGCGATCTTAGTCTTACGGGCTATATCGGCGCGAAAGATCACGCGACGCTAAGCTCGATAAATCCTGCTCTTACGCACATTATCGAATATGGCTGGTTTACCTTCATCGCCCGCCCGATGTTTAAATTTCTAAACTGGCTGCACGGCTATATCGGTAACTGGGGCTGGTCGATCGTCGTGCTTACGCTCATCATCCGCCTAATCTTATTCCCGCTAAGTTACAAGGGAATGCTATCTATGAATAAGCTAAAAGATCTGGCGCCTAAGATGAAGGAGCTTCAGGAGAAATATAAGGACGATAAGCAGAAGCTGCAGATGCATATGATGGATCTGTATAAGAAAAATGGCGCCAATCCGATGGGCGGCTGCTTGCCGATTTTACTTCAGATACCGGTATTTTTCGCGATCTATCGCGTGCTGCTTAATGCGATCGAGCTAAAGGGCGCGGAGTGGGCGCTGTGGATCCACGATCTGTCGCTTAAAGATCCATATTACATCCTGCCGATTACGATGGGAATTTTGATGTTTTTGCAGCAAAAGATCACGCCGACTACGTTTACCGATCCGATGCAAGAGAAGATGATGAAATTCTTGCCGCTCATTTTTACGGTATTTTTCGTAATGTTTCCTGCTGGTCTTACGCTATACTGGACGGTAAATAATTTCTGCTCCATTATCCAGCAATATGTCATTAATAAAGCCTTTGCTAGGCATAAACAAGCTCAAATAGCGGAGAAAAAATCATGATAATTGAAGCAGAAAATTTAAAAGACGCATATAATAAAGCAGCAGCTGAGCTGGAATGTTCAGTAACGCAACTTAATGTGCGCGTGCTGCAGCATCCAAGCGGCGGATTTTTGGGCTTTTTTAAGAAAAATGCCGTAATCGAAGCTGTCCTAGAAGGGGAAAAATTTAGCGAAAGCGCAGAGCTTAACGCCTCGCAAAACAAAGCCGGCAAAGCGGAGAAAAAGCAGGGCGATAAATCGGAGCCGCAAAGCCCGCGCACCGCACATCCTAAACATCGCAAAGAAAAGCAAAAAGCCGTCGTAACCGATGAAAATTTAATCGAGATCAAAGAGAAGCTCTCGGCGCTTTTTGGATCGAGCGAGTTTAAGATCGAAGTGAGCGAAGTTAGCAAAATCGACGAAAACAGCATTTATATCAAGCTTGACGGCGAGGATAGCGCGCTTTTGATAGGCAAAGAGGGGCACCGCTACAAGGCTCTTTCGTATATGATCTATAATTGGATCAGCATAAGATACAACCTCGCAGTCGTGTTTGAAGTCGCAGAATTTTTACAAAACCAAAGAAAATTTATCGACTCCTACGTCGATGCGCTCGTACAAAAATCGGGCGATGAGCGTATCGTGACTAAGAGCTTTGACGGAGCGTTCGTTAAAATCGTAGCCGATAAGCTAAAGCAGGCCTATCCGGATCGCATAGTCGGTATAAAATCCACGCGCAACGGCAAAATCGTCATCGTAGACGAAAAAAGCTAACGATGAACGAAACTATCGCCGCTATCGCTACGGCTCACGGTATCGGCGGAATCTGCATAGTTAGAATTTCAGGCGGCGATGCTCTGCGTATCGCGCTAGCTATCTCGCATCGCAGCCGCCTTGAGCCGCGCCGCGCGACGCTTGTCGATCTTTTTGACGCAAGCGGCGAAATTTTCGGCGAGGCGATACTGATATATTTCAAATCCCCACATAGCTTTACCGGCGAGGACATAGTCGAGATCCAAACTCACGGCGGCTTCGTCGCATCCTCTCTAGCTCTTGAAGCGGCGGTATCGCTGGGCGCTCGCATAGCGCATCCAGGCGAGTTTAGCAAGCGAGCTTTTTTGAACGATAAAATGGATCTTAGCAAAGCCGAAGCCATAAGCGATCTTATAAATTCGCGCTCGCAAAGTGCGGCTAAAATTTTAGCTAGAAACCTGCGCGGCGAGCTAGCAGACTTCGTCGCAAATCTGCGCGCGGCTCTGGTTAAGACGCTAGCTTTTGTCGAGGTTTGCATCGACTACGCAGAGGACGATCTGCCTTCTGATGTGCTGCAAAGCTCGCAAAAGATGCTGGATGAAAATATAAAAAGCCTGGAAAAAATCACCCGCATAAGCCGCAGCCGCAAGGGGCTAATCGAGGGCTTTAAGGTGGCGATCGTAGGCAGGCCCAACGTCGGCAAATCAAGCATACTAAACGCGCTTTTAAATTTCGAGCGCGCTATCGTGAGCGACGAAGCGGGCACTACGCGCGATCTCATCGAAGAAAGCCTGCATATAGGCACTCATCTAATCCGTATAGTCGATACCGCAGGTATCAGACACAGCGGCTCAAAGCTCGAGAGTATCGGCATTTCATATTCTCTTCGCGCTGCAAGCGAGGCAGACGTGATTTTGGCAGTGTTTGACGCAAGTCGCGAATGGGACGCCGAGGACGCGCAGATCCTAAAAATATTGCGCGAACAAAAAGACAAAAAAATCATCTACGTTTTAAACAAATGTGACTTGCCGCGTAAATTTCATCCTAGCACTGAGGATCTTGGCGAGGATTTAGAGGCTTTTTCTGAAAAAAATTTCGCAGCCGAAAATCCCATATCAGAGAATTTCACAGCCGAAAATTTAAAGCAAAGTCGGACCTGCGACGCTTCTTTAAATTCTTGCGCGCAGAATTTAAAAGCTAAAAATTTAAAACATGACTTAAGCGCGCAAAATTTTACTTCCACAAATTCCGCGCCTACAAGCAAAGCAGCTCTTGTAAATTTTATAAATCCAATGGAACAGAATTCCGCCGCAAAAGCGGGATTAGTGGCACCAAATACCGAGCGCGCTACTGCAAGCTGTGCTGCGGAGAATTTTACGAAAGATGATTCCAAACAAAATTCTGCAAATTCCATCGCGCCTAGTAGCTCTGCAATAAATTCCGCTGGGCAAAATACCCAAGCGAATTCCATTTTTGCGCCGCTTGAAATTTCTGCAAACGAGGGCGTGGATAAAATTTTAACCGCGCTTGAGAGCTACTTAAATTCTCAAAATTTCGATGGTCTTATGCTAAGCAACGAGCGGCAAATTCTATCTTGCGAGAGCGCGCTTGCGGCTCTTAAAAATGCGAGCGAGCGCCTGGCTTGCGGCGAGCTTGAGCTTTTTGCATTTGAGATAAATCGCGCGATTGAGGCGATTGCACGTATTTCGCGTCCATTTGAGCGAGATGAAATTTTAGACGAAATGTTTAGCAATTTTTGCCTCGGCAAATAGCGTTTTAGCTACTAATTAGCCAAAATTCAATATAATCTCGCATTTAAAACGAGGTCTTTATGAAGGAAAAAATCCAATATTTTTTGGCGCTGGGTCTGATAAAATTTGCAAAATTCGCGCCGAAAAGCTTCATATTCGCATTTTTCGATAAGCTCGCACTTTTTGCATCGTGGAAGCTTAGCAGGCGCGTTAAAGTCGCACAAGACAACCTTCGCGCCGCCTATCCGCAAAAAAGCGAAAGTGAGCTTCATGCTCTTGCGATCGAGAATTTTCGCAGTATCGCTAGGACGCTTACCGACACGCTTTTATTTTACAATGGTAGACTAAAATTTGATGATCTGATTTCAAACGGCGAGCAGGCGCTAGAGCGTGTCCGAAAGCTAAAAGGTGATAATCCGCACGGGATTTTATTTTTTACGGCGCATTTTGGAAATTGGGAAATTCTAGCTAATTTTTTCGGCGCCAATGGCTTTCCTGTCTCGGTAGTCGGGCGTCGCAGCGATAATGAGTTGATCGAAGAGCGGCTAGTGGCGCCGTTTCGCGAGCGCTACGGCAACGATCTCATTTATAAAGACGATGCGATGCGCAGGCTCGTGCAGGCGCTAAAGCAGGGGCGCAACGTAGGCATTCTGCCCGATCAAAAGCCGGGCCCTAAAAACAGCCTGATTACGACATTTTTCGGACGGCAATGCTACACCACGAAGACTATCGCGTCGCTTTATTTGAAATTTCGCCCCGTGCTGATACCAATTTTTGCGCGCCGCGGAGAGGATGATCGATACGAGATCGTGATCAAGGATTTCCCGCCGCTACCTGAGGGGCTAAATAAGGACGAGGCCGAGCTGTTTATCACGCAAAAGTGCAACGACATTTTCGAAGAGGTCGTGCGAACTGCGCCGCAGCAGTGGTTTTGGATACATAAACGATGGAAGATGGACTGATGGCGCGGCAAATTTCAAGAGGCGAGAGCAGACGGGGCGCCATAAGAAATTTATCCGCGCCGCAGGGCTTGCGCCTTTTTGCAAAAGAGCAAAGCGTCGTAAATTTAGGCGCCGCCGCGCGAGAAGGTAAAATTTTAAATCGCGAAAATTTCGTAGCGATCGCCGCCGCGCGAGAGAGCAAAAATTCGGATTTCAAAAATTTTATATCGTTTTGCGGTGGCTCTTCTTGTGCTTTGCGGCGTGAAAGCTTTAGTGATAAAAATTTAAGATCGGGTGCCTCAGATTACGCGTGGCACGCAGGCGGCGGGTCATTAAATTTAAACAGCGAAAACTCCGCTGCAAATCCGTCCGCCCCAAAAAATCCGCATCGAAAAGCGCTCATCTTAAGCGACGGCCGCAAGGGGCACGAGAACCAAAGTATCGCATTTTGCGAGCTAAAAGGGCTTGAGTTTTGCATTTACAAGATCGCTTACGCAAACAAGCTTCTTAAACTCTGCTCCTACGCGCTTGATTTTTTTGGGCTTTATTTTAAAATTTTTAAGTGCGATCTTGGCGGGAGTGGCATGGCGGCGGACTGCAAAAACGGATCAAATTTAAATAATACCTCTTTAAATAGCCCCGCTGCATCAGATAGCGCAAATTTAGACGCTGCATCAGATCGCAATTTAAATTTCGCAGATTTCGATCTGTTCGTAGGCGCGGGCTCTACGATCTATTACGCGCTGAAATTTTACGCGCGCAGATACGTAAAGCCGAGTATAGCGCTAATGTATCCGAAGGGCTACCGCAAGGATTTTAGCGTCATCATCGCAGGCGCGCATGACCGCCCAAAGCCGCGCGCAAATCTTAAAATTTCGCCCGTCTCGCTTAGTTTTTCGCGCCCGCAGGGGCTGTATAAGCCGCAGCGCAAATCCATTGGATTTATCATCGGCGGGCCGAATTCCTGCTTTGAGATGGGAGATGAAATTTTAAAGCAGATCGAGGGCGTAAGGGCGCAGTTTGCGGACTGCGAGTTTGCGCTAACGACCTCTCCGCGCACGCCGCGGGCTACCGAGAGCGCGCTAGAAAAACTCGGCTGGGATTACAGCGTGATTTATAGCCGAGAGCCCGTAAATCCGATCGGCGATTTTTTGGCGCAGTGCGAGTGGGTTTTTATTAGCGAAGACAGTGTCTCGATGATAAGCGAGGCCGTATCTAACGGGAGCGCGAGCGTAGCTATTTTGAACCTAAAGCGCAAAGACGCTCATAATAAATTTGACGATTTTATAAGCGCTCTCGTTTCTACGGGTCATGCTAGGCGCTACGATGAAGCGCTAAAAAAGACCGCAAAGTACGATCTGAAGGCGTTTGTGAGGGAGATAAAAATATGAGGGTTGTGCAAATCCTGCCAGAGCTGAACGAAGGCGGCGTCGAGCGCGGCGTAGTCGAGCTAAATAGAGAGTTTGCACGGCGCGGCATCGAAAATTTCGTTATCAGTAACGGCGGCAAATTGGCGCCAAAGATAGAAAAAGATGGCGGCGTGCACGTGCAACTCGACGTTTGCTCCAAAAGTATCCTAAGCGCTCCGGCGCGCGTTTTAAAGCTACGTAAAATTTTAAGCGAGATCGCTCCCGACATCGTGCATGTCCGCTCCCGCGTGCCGGCGTGGCTGGTTAAATTTGCCCATCCCAAAGCAAAGATCGTAAGCACCGTGCATGGGATAAATTCCGTAAATTTCTACAGCAAAATCATGACGGATGCGGACGCGATCATCTGTCCTAGCGGATATGCGCGCGATCACGTGGTGCGAAGCTACAGCACGGATGCAGCCAAGATCACAATCATTCCGCGCGGCATCGATCTAGAAAAATTTAATCCCAAAAATTTAGACGAGCGCTTTATCGCGGAATTTAGACAGAATTTTAACCTCGCGCAGGATGATTTCATCGTCTCAAGCATTGGGCGCATTACGCAGATTAAGGATTACAAAACCCTGATCCGCGCCGCGGCTTTAGCAAGTGAACAAAAGCTTAAAATTTTGATCGTAGGCGGCGTGAGAGCGGATCGCGACGAGTATTTTTCCGAGCTAAAATCGCTCGTAGCTGAGCTTGGCCTGGACGAGCGCGTAATTTTTGCAGGCTCGCAGAGCAAGGTAGCCGAGATTTACTCGCTCTCGTCGGTCACGGTAAGCGCTTCGAGCAAGCCCGAGAGCTTCGGGCGCTCAATGGCTGAGGCGATCGCGCTAAACTGTCCCGTGATCGCGACCCGTCACGGCGGCGCGCTGGATATCGTAAGAGAGGGCGAAAACGGTTATTTTTTTGACGTGGGCGATGCGCAGGCGTTAGCGGAGCTGTTTGCCCCCGCGCGCGAGCTGAAATTTGACGGCTACGGCTACGTTTCGCAAAACTTCAGCCTAGAGCAGATGGTAGAAAAAACGATAAAGGTTTATGAGAGTTTAATATGAAAAAATTTTTTTACGAAAACGCGCCTAGCGGCTGGAGAATCACATTTTTAACGCTGCTGCTTCTTTGGTGCGCGTCCCTATTTTTTAAAAACGCGGTCTATCAGATCTCCTTTGCAGCGCTAAATTTACTCTTTTTGGTGCATCTATTGTATTTTAAAAACTACGCAATCCTAAGCGAAATTTTGAAAAAAACGCGATTTATCGCGATCTGCTTCGTCTGTTTAGTGGCGACGCTAGCGATCTCAAACCTCCTAAACGAGGCTGTTATCTCAAAAAAAGCATGGCAGAGCACGCTATTTTTCATCCTTCGATACGGCACTATATTTTTGACGCTTTGCTATTTTTACAAGCTTAAATTCTTTGATCAGAGCGTCGTTTTTGCCTTTTTGTTCGTGGGGCTTGGAATTTTATCGGCGAGCGCGATCTATCAGTTTGTAAGTAGTCCCGATGCGATCGTCTTTTCAAGCGACTCTGTTCGCGGAGGTCTTAGCGGAGCGCTTTCGAACCGCAATATTTTAGGGCTTTTTATGGGCTTTGGGCTCTGCCTTAGCGCGGTGGCGATACGGCGGCCTTTATCGCTTAAATTTGCGGCTCTATTTTTGTTTGCATTTTTTATGATCTTTTCATTTTCCAGAGCGGCGTGGGTCGGCGCGTTCTGCGCGCTCGCGTTTTACGGCGCGCTAAATTTAAAGAGCCTAAACAAAAAATACCTGCTTTTCACGGTAGGCTTTATCGCGATTTTTGCTGTTTTGCTTGCGCTTTCGCCGTCGTTTGAGCAAAGGCTAGCCGCGCTATTTAGCGGCGATTCTTCAGGCAGGACCGTGATTTGGAGCTATATTTTAGAAATGGCGCAGCAAAAGCCTATCTTAGGCTACGGACTGGGCTCATATATAAATTTGCCGGGCTCCCCGGTTCTTGAGCATCCCGAATACAACGCACCGCATAATTTATTTTTAGAAATTTTACTTTATAGCGGCGCACTCGGCCTCATCTTTTACGGCGCGATCCTATTTAGCGTTTTTAAGGAGTGCATTCAAAGCAGGCAGTTTGGGGTTCTTGCGCTTCTAATCTATCTTTTGATAGATTGCCAGTTCGATCACGGCGCGTATCTGTCGAAAGAAGCGCTAAGTCTGGCTACGATTTTGAGCTTTTTGGCATATCGCACGAGGATCGAGCGATGATTTACGCGGCGGTTTTGGCTTTTGCGGCAGCGGCGCTTTTTACGTGGTTTTGCCTGCGCTTTGCGTGGTGGGCGAAGGATCTGCCTTACGAGTATCCGCGCGTGCTGATGTATCATATGATCCGCGCGCATCTGCCAAAGCATGCTTCTAAATTTAACCGCCTGCGCGTAGAGCCCGCCGCGTTTGAAAAACAGCTTGCGTGGCTGAAGCGAAACGGCTTTACGAGCTACACTCTAAGTGAGCTTGCGAGTTTGGATAGCAAGCCTGTAAAGGCGGTTTGCATTACTTTCGACGATGGGTATCGCGATAATCTTACGGGCGCCCTGCCTCTTTTGCAAAAATACGGCTTTAAGGCGACGATTTTCATCGTGAACCGGCGCTTTGACGGGAATTGGGCGACCGATAAAGATCTGAAAAAGCCAAGCGACGAGCTAAATCGCGAGCAGATGCTAAGCGACGAGGAGGTCCGCGAGCTCTTGCAAAGCGGCCTCATCGAGATCGGCTCGCATACGCTCGATCACGCAAACTTGACTAGCTTGGACGCGGCAGAACAGCTGCGCCAGATGAGCGAATCAAAGCGCGAAATAGAGGCGAAATTTGAGATTTCTTGCAGCGCCTTTGCCTATCCGTTCGGCTTTTACGACGAGATTAGCGTGTGCTGCGCGCGCGAGGCGGGATTTAGCTGCGCCGTTACAACGCAAAACGACGTGTTGCGCCCTCACTACTCAAATTTTGAAATTCCGCGTATCATGGTTAGCGGCAGGCAGGGGCTTTTTAGCTTCATTTTGAAGATGAAGAAGGGCAGAAATAGATGAAAATCGCCTATCTTTGCTGCTCCAGATTTTACGGCGGCGTCGAAAAGATCGTGATCGACTCGCTAAATGAGCTTTGCAAAAGCGAGCAGGTAGCGCTCATCGTGCCCGATAGATGCGAGTTTTTGCAGCGCTTGGATGCTCGCGTGCAAATTTATCAGTACAGAAGCCGCGACAAGCGCTACAATCCGTTTTTGTTCGTTGAAATTTATCGGTTTTTACGCTCGGGCGGATTTGAAATTTTACATTCGCATGGCGCCAAAGCCGCACAGATCGGCTTCGTGGTAGAAAAATTTTTAAATCTTAAGCTTGTCGCGACCAAACACAACGACCGAAAAGCGCCCGTTTTCGATCGCGTGCAAAACGTCATCGCAGCCTCGCGCAAGGTCGCGACCACGATAAATCACGCCGCAAAGGTGATATATTTCGGCATAGAGCCGCAACAGGAGTTTGCAAATCATGAAATTCTCGCGCTCTGCAAGGATACGGAGGGTGCCGCAAACGAAGCGCCGAAGGAAACAAAGGATGCGCGCGACGACTCGGCTGGTACTGCGGACACGTCGCAAGATACGCCTGGCGTTGCATTTGCGTCGCAAGATACGCCTGATAGGGCGAGTGTATCGCAAGATAGGGCTTTGGATGCGGACGCATCGCAAAATAAGACTAGTAGCGTATTCGTATCGCAACAGGGCGCAAACGCGGCGGCGAAAAATTTTAAATTTAGCATCGTCGCGGTCGGCAGGCTCGATAAGATCAAGGGTTTTGATCTTTTGATCCGCGCCGTAAGCGAGCTAAAATTTGATTTCGAGCTTAAAATTTACGGTCAGGGCGACGAGAGGCAAAATTTGCAAAATTTAATCGATTCGCTAAATTTGCAGGATCGCGTGCGGCTGTGCGGCTTTTGCGACGACGTTGCGGCGGCTCTGAGCGCGTCGCACCTGCACGTCATCAGCTCGCGCAAGGAAGGCTTTCCGGTGATTTTGATCGAAGGTATTTTTTATTCGCCCGTGCTGATCTCTACCCGCGTGGGTGGAATTTCGGAAATTTTAAGCGAGGAGTTTTTATGCGAGGCGGCGGATCTGGGCGCTAAAATAGATGAAATTTACCGCACTTACGGCAAATACGCCCGGGCTTTTGCGCAAAAACACGCTGGTCTTAAGCAAACTTTGACGCTGCAAAATTATATTAGCTCGCTTAAAAATTACTACGAGGAGCTGTTATGCGAAGCCTAAAGATCGTGCATTGCGGCATTTTCAACGAATATGACGACGGCAGTTTTTTCTACGGCATGGAGCGCAAGATCAGCCACGGTCTCATCCGCGGCGGACACTTCGTCTATGATTTTAGCTACCGCGATTGGGAGCGGAGCCTGCGCTTTTGCGGGCTGAAAAACAGCGGCTTAAAAAAGATGAACGCCAAGCTCGTGCGTATCTGCGAAAACATTGGCGTCGATCTGCTTTTAATCGGCAAGGGCGAAAAGATCGGTCTTAGCACGCTGCGAGCGATAAAATCGGCGCTTCCTAAGATCAAAATCGCGATCTGGTACGTCGATCACCTGCAAGAAAAACGGGAATTTTTCGAAAAGCTAAGCTTCGTCGACGTGTTTTTTTGGGCGAATGCGCTGAGGCTGCGCGATCTTTCGGCGAGATACGGCGCGAAATTCGCCTTTTTTCCAAACATCTCCGACGTGGCGTTTGATAGACGCCTAGACGCCGCTAAAACGACCGACGTGATCTACATAGCGCGTGATTATAAAGAGGACGTGAGGTATAAATTTGCGCTTTTGCTGCGCGATTTTTGCGAAAAAGAAGGGCTTAGGCTTAAAATTTTTGCGAGCCTCGGCGCGCCTGCCGTATTCGGCGATAAATTTCATTGCGAGATCGCGGCTGCGAAGATTGCGATAAATTTTAATCGCGACGACGAGCTTGAGTGCGCGCACGCTCATAAATTGCTCGGCGCGAGCGACCGCATGGCGCAGTTTTTGGGCTGTGGCGTCTGCACTTTTAGCCCCAAGATCGCGGGGTTTGAGCGGCTTTACGAGGACGGCTCGGAGATAGTTTATTTTGATGATCCTGCGGATTGCTTTTCAAAGATCAAACGCCTCCTTTCTAGCGGCGAATACGCGCACATCGCGCAGCGCGGCAGAGCTAAGACGCTAAGGATCGCAAATGCCGCCCGAGTGGCAAAATTTATGCTTGAGACGATCTTTGAAGAGAGCTTTGGCGCAGATGCCTGCGGTGAAATTTCTGATGAAAAATGCAGCGAGAGCGGCGGCGAACGTTACGACGCACCAAACGGAAGAGATAAAAGCGAGCGGAGCGATTTTTACAGTGAGCCTTACGAGTGGCGCGAGTTCGTCTATAAAAACGGAGAGAAATTCAGATGATTTATTTTGCGGCTTTTTTGATCTTGGCCGCCGCGGTGGGCGTTTCGCTGCGGTATAACTGGTGGCGGATCCCGCAGGGCTGGCATAAGGCGCGGGTGCTGATGTATCATAGTGTAGAGGAGCACAAGGGCGATAAATTCGATAAATGGCGACTAAAGCCTGCGGATTTTGAAAGACAGATCGCGTGGCTTGCGAAAAATGGCTTTGAAAGCTTTAAGCTTAGCGAGCTTATCGCGCTAGATCGGCTGCCTAAAAAGGCGGTTTGCATCACATTCGATGACGGGTTTGAAAATAATTTTACTAACGCTTTTGAAATTTTGAAAAAATATGATTTCAAAGCGAGCATATTTTTGGTGCCGGACGCCGCGCAAAACGACTGGGAGCGCGCTAATACGACCCATCTTGCGCGGATGCTAAGCGAGGAGCAAATTTTAAAAATGCAAGCAAGCGGGCTGGTGGAGTTCGGCGCGCATACGATGCATCACGTAAATTTAGACCTTACTTACGCGAGCGATCCGCAGCTAGCCGTAGATGAGATCATCACGTCCAAGGCTCGCGTAGCAGGTATTTGCGCTCAGCCTTGCGAGGTGTTTGCCTACCCCTACGGTAAATTTAACGACGAAATTTTAAATATCGCCAGATCAAATTTTAAAGGCGCGGTGGTCGTCAAGCGCGGACTTTACGAGGCGGGCGACGACAAATACGCCGTAAAGCGTATCGGCATTTTAGGCACGGAGGGGTTTTTTGATTTTTGGCTGAAATTTACGAGGATAAGGAACAAACTATGATTAAAGCGTCCGTTTATGCGATAGTGATGAATGAGGAGCGCCACATCGAGCGTATGCTGCGTAGCGTGGCGGATTTTGCCGAGATCATAATTGTCGATAGCGGCAGCACTGATGCCACGCTGCAAATCGCGCGTAAATTTACCGATAAAATTTACCACCACGACTGGCAGGGCGAGGGGGTGCAGAAAAACTACGCATTTTCGCTCTGCAGCAACGAATGGGTGCTAAATCTCGACGGCGACGAGGAGGTAAGTCCTGAGCTAAAGGGCGAGATAGAGGAGTTTATGAGCCAGAGCGATTACTCGGCGCTGGATATTAAATTTCATGAATACTCGCTAGGGCGCAAGTGCTCGGATCTAGTGCGCAAAAATACTCATATTCGCTTCTTTCGTAAGGAGTGCGGCGAGTATAAAAATATGGGGGTGCACGCGCAAATTTCGATCATAAAAGGCGCGGTGAAAAAGAGCAAATTTTGCATCAACCATTTTAGCGAAAAGCCGATCGCCGAGCTCGTTATGAAAAATAACAACTACTCCACGCTGCGCGCGCAGGGGGATTTTGAGAAGGGCAAAAAGCCGAGCCTTGCGAAGCTTTTGCTGATCTATCCGTTTGCGTTTTTTAAATCGTACATTTTGCGCAGATCGCTTTTTGACGGGCGTAAGGGATTTATCACGGCAAACATTAACGCGTTTTACGCGTTTTTAAAAGAGGCGAAACTTTACGAGAAGTATCTTAAAAAGGGCGAAGATTAATCGAAATGATAGAAAATTTTAGTTATCATTGGAACCTAAATTTAACGGCGAAAAGGGCGAAAAAATGGATAAAAAAGTAGTAGCGGCACATAAAATTTCAGACGAAGAATATGAAAAAATTTTAAAAATTTTAGGTCGCGAGCCGAATTTACTCGAGCTTGGGATTTTTAGCGCGATGTGGAGCGAGCACTGCAGTTACAAATCGAGTAAGAAATACCTTAACGGCTTTCCGACCAAGGCGCCTTGGGTCATCCAGGGTCCCGGCGAAAATGCAGGCATCATCGACATCGGCGGCGGCATGGCGGCGGTTTTTAAGATGGAAAGCCACAACCACCCAAGCTTCATTGAGCCGTTTCAGGGCGCTGCGACCGGCGTGGGCGGGATATTGCGCGATATCTTTACGATGGGTGCGCGCGTCGAGGCCAATATGAACTCGCTTCGTTTCGGCGAGGTGCGAGGAAGAAGCGAGAATGCCAGGAAACAGCGCTATCTGCTAAAAGGAGCAGTTGCCGGCATCGCGCACTACGGCAACTGCATGGGCATTCCTACGATAGGCGGCGAGACGAGCTTCGATAAGAGCTTTGACGGCAATATTTTGGTTAATGCCTTTGCTCTAGGTATCGTTAAAAAGGATGAAATTTTCTACGGCAGGGCCGAAGGCGTGGGCAATAGCGTGATCTACGTGGGCTCCAAAACCGGTCGTGACGGGCTCGGCGGAGCCGTGATGGCGAGCGATAGTTTTAATGACGCGAATAAATCTCTGCGCCCGACCGTGCAGGTGGGCGATCCATTCGCCGAAAAGCTGCTGATGGAAGCGTGCTTGGAGCTTTTTAAAACCGACTACGTCGTGGGTATCCAGGATATGGGCGCAGCGGGACTTACTTCAAGCAGCTTTGAGATGGCGGGGCGCAGCGGCAGCGGCATGAGATTAAATTTGGACCGTGTACCGATGCGCGAGGAGGGGATGAGCCCGTATGAGCTGATGCTAAGCGAGAGCCAAGAGCGCATGCTGATCTGCGCCAAAAAGGGCTGCGAGGAGAAAATCAAAGAGATTTTTGCTAAATGGGATCTGGATGCCGCCGTCATCGGCGAGGTGACGGATAGCGGCAAGATGGAGCTTTTTTGGCACGGCGAGCTAGCAGGCGTTATCCCGATCGAGCCGCTTAGCGAGGCGGCGCCCGTGCTGGATCGCCCGATAAAAGAGCCTGCATATATGGCGCAGATCGCGGGGCAAAATTTATGCGGCTGCGGTGCAAGCGAGCGCGAGCTGGACGCGGCGTTTGATAAAATTTTTGAGGACCCCGAAGTGCTAAATAAATCCTACATCTACGATCAATATGACGCCAACGTAGGGTTAAATTCTGCCAAGCGTCCCGGTATGCTGGGCGCTGCGGTAATGCGAGTTAAGCAAAACGGCGTCAAGCTCGCGATGGCTGCGGACTGCAACACGCGGATGAATTACGTCCATCCTCGCATAGGCGCGGCGCTCGCGGTAGCGTCGGCGGGGCGAAAGGTCGTGATGAGCGGCGCGACGCCTCTAGCTATCACCGACTGCCTAAACTACGGCAATCCGCAAAATCCAGAGGTTATGTGGCAGTTCGCGCAGGGCTGCGAGGGGATCAAGCAGGCTTGCGCCGCGCTAAATACCCCCGTCGTAAGCGGCAACGTAAGCCTGTATAACGAAACGGGCGGCGTTAGCATCCAGCCCACTCCCGCGATCGTCTGCGTGGGCACAAACGAGGGCGAGATCATCCCTAGCGATTTTTGCGCTAGCGGCGTGAGCGTCTATCTGGCGGGTGACACGAAGGGCGTTTTTGCGGGCTCGCTTTATATGAAAGCGGTGGAAAACCGCGTCGCAGGCAGCTTGCCTGAGTTAAATTTAAAAGCAGAGCGCGCTTTGTGGGACTTCGCGATCGAGGCTGGCAGGAGCGGGGTTTTGGAATTTGCAAATTCCGTAGGAATCGGCGGCGTGGCGATTACGCTAGCTAAGATGGCGTGCGTAGGCGGTATCGGCGGCGAGTTTGAGATGAGCTGCGACGATAGTAGAGATATTTTCGATGAGAGCTTTTCGCGCGCGATTTTCGGCGTACGCGACGAGGCGAAATTTAAAGAGCTGGCCGCAAAATACGGGCTAAGCTTGATGCGTCTAGGCATCAGCGGCGGCGAAGCGTTTCGCATAAATTCCGTCCGTAAAAATCTAAAGGCGTTAAAAGAAATTTACTTCGGCGAGTTTGCTAAGATCGTAAAGAGCGAAGACTAGCGCGTGCTTAGCATCATATTCCTTTTAATCGCGCTGTATATTTTCGCGCAGATCGGCGGGGCTCTCAGCAACTCCGGCTATCGCGGCAAGGCGCAAATGCAGCTAGCAGAGGCTAAAATTTTAGTAGCGCTTCTGGCCAAGGTCGCCAAAAGCGACGGGTACGTAAGCGAGTCCGAAGCTGCGATGATAAGCGAAATTTTAGACGATTTGGTGCGCCAAATGGGCGCCGGCGAACGCGAACGCCAGGCGCTGAAGCTCGTTTATAAGCTCGAGAAAGAAAATCTCGCAAACGTACGCGAGCTCGCCGAGAAATATAACCAAACCTACCGCCCGAGCCCGAGCCGCAAAACGGGGCTAATCTATTTCTTTTTAAATTTAGCCTACGTCGATCGCGGTTTTAGCGCGGCAGAGCGGCGCACGATCTCGCAGATTTGTGACGGATTGGGCATTGCGGAGCATATCCAAAGCCAGATATTCGCGACCTTTGAGCGCAGTTTTTACGGCACATATTACGAAAACGGCGGCTCGCAAAGCAGCTCCGCTTACGACGAATACGACGGCTATAGCACAAGAAGCGGCGGGTATTGGGACAAATACGGCGGCAGAAGCACGGGTGGCTACGGAAGCAGCAGTTACGGCGGTGGCACCGGCTACGGCTATGGCGGCACGGCGGGTTCGGGCTATGGAGGCTCGCAAAGTTCAGGCGGCTCATACGGCGGGTATTCGAGTGGATCGCAGGGCTCCGCCAAAAGCAAAAGAGATCCGTATGAAATTTTGGGGCTCTCCAAGGACGCTACGTTTAGCGAGATCAAGAAAAAATATCGCGAGCTCGTGAAAAAATACCACCCCGACATCCTGATGGGCAAGGGCGCGGACGAGGAGATCATCCAGGAGGGCACGAAGAGGCTTCAGGAGATCAACGAGGCGTATAAAATTTTAAAGGAGCGCTTCGGCGAGAAGTAGGGCGAGCAAATTTTAAAATTTGAGGGCGCAAAACGCCTTGAAATTTTGAGGTAGGGCTCGCGATACGGCGACAAGGTGCGGCGAAGGAATTTTAAGGCGCGCAGACAAGAGCAGATTAAATCCGCGGCGCCAAATTAGATTTAAGGAGTGATGAATGAAAAATTTCATAATTTTTGCCGTTTTGGCGGCACTGCTTGGAGGATGCGCGAGCAAAAAAGACCAAAACGGAATTGCCGACTCGGAAGATATCGCAATGTTAAGCTTTGACAAAAATATTTCCACCAGATACCGAGCCCATAACGGAAAACTTTATAAAAATGGCAAAGTGTTAGGCAAATATCTTACGGCACCGGGACTTGGTATGCAGATTTATACGGATGAAATGGGAAATGGTTATATAGATCCCAGTGCGATAAAGGAACATAATTCTAAAAAAATTACGGAGATAATATTCGTTCCGAACGAATTTATTAAAGTGATCTCTTATAGCCATAATGACGGCGTTTGTAAAGCATTGTCCGCAGGAAAATATGTACATATAAAGGAGTATATCACTATATATTCACGAGGTGAGCCGATCGTGGCATATAGTTATGATGTTTTGATGTCAAGAAAAGGAATGGGGAAAATTTCATCCAGGTATGATTTCGTTAATGAAAAGTTATCTTATGTGGATAAAAAAATTTTAGAAAAACTAAATTCGACAGTAGCAGATCATGTGCAAGCATCCGTCGTGCTTAGCGGTGCTACGCTTCTTGGTCTGCTTTGTAGAGAAAAGTCTAAAAGGTTGGATTAAATTTAAGGAGAGATAAATGAAGAATTTTATAGTTTTTGCCGTTTTGGCGGCACTGCTTGGAGGATGCGGGATATTGCGTCCGGCTAAGAGCGATAAGGAGTTTAAATTTTACGACGGCAACAAAACCATGATCTATAAATTTGCGGGCGAGGATCTGTATGAAAACGGCAGAAATTTAGGCTCCTATTCTATGGATAGAGGTGAGTTTAGGATGCTTATACTCGACGAGGCGGGCAAGTCTTACGGCAACAATTACAAGTCCGCGCTGAATGCCAAGCGGATGAAATTTTATCTTTTTAACGATGAAAGGGCTATGGTATTTAGCATTTGGCACAAAGATGGGATTTGTAGCGTCTATAACGCCGGCAGATACGTAAATTTCGACTATACTTCAAATATGTTCAAAGACGGCGATTGGCTTTACGCGGACGGCAAAATTTCAAAAAGCGAGAGCTTGGTGCAAAATATGAGTTCAAAAACGTTGAGCGCATATAAAAATATGAATTTTGAAAAAGCGGTCGATCGCAAAGATGCGAAATATATAGCGAAGGACTTGGCTGTGGCTGGTTTTTTCAAAAAGACGATCGAGGGTCTTAAAACCATGGTTTTGGACGATTTTTGCAGATAGACTTCGAGGGAGTTATGGATAAAATCAAAATTTTAGCGCTGCTTGCGGCGGTCGCGCTGCTCGCAGGCTGTATGAAGATAAAGTATTCGCAAGCCGAGCTACATCCGGAAAATTCCGTGATGATGAGCTATGACGGGCAGACCGTCACCGAGTATAAAATTTCAGGCGGCATGCTTTTAAAAGATGACGCAATCTTAGGAAGATATGAAAAGGAGGGCTCCAATCTCTATCTATTTACGGACGAAAGAGGAGTCAGCACGGCTAAGGATCAAATTTCGCAAAGAGGTCTAAATAAATTTACGATCTACGTTTTTACGCCCAATAAAGAGCTGCGAATCGCCGAGTATTCCGCAAGCGGCGGCGTTTGCAAGGCCTTTACGGAGGGTAAATTCGTAAGCCTGAAAGAGCACTTTAGCGGCTACGCTTCCTCCGCGCCGCTTTATTCATACTCGTTTTCGGCTTCGGTGTCGCAAAGCGCCAGCGCAAACGTGATCTCACGTTACGAATACGTGGGCTCAAGTCTAAAAAATAGTAGGGCGTTTTTGCAAAGCCCGCATACAGCTCTAGGCAATACGGTTAAAGAGAGCATCGAGTGGCACCGGGATAGATTGCGCGATATTTGTAAGTTAAAATTTTAAAACCAAACCAACACGAAAGGGAAAACATGGGATTTTTATCCAAAGACGAAGAGCCGCAGAAGCATGGCGCTAAAAAGGCGGCAAAGCAACCGCCGATCTTGATGAAGCAAACGCAAGAGGTGATCACCAATATCGAGAAATATCTGGGCGCGCCACTGCTTACCTACTTCAATTCGGGCGCGGGTAGCGTCTGCGGCAACGACGCGATCAGTATCAACGACCACCTAAAGGGCAAGCATTTCGAAAAACTCTACCTTTACATCAAATCTGACGGCGGCAGCGGCATAGCATCGCTTAAGATCGTTTCGATCCTGCGCAACCACTGCGACGAGCTGATCGCTCTAGTGCCTGCAAACTGCGCTTCGGCGGCTACGATGATGGCGCTTGGGGCGAATAAAATTTTAATGGGGCCGCTAGGCTATCTCACGTCGGTCGATACTTCGCTGCGCCACGAGCTTTCGCCGGTTACGAACACAAACGATCAAGCCAACGTTTCGATGGACGAGCTAAGCCGCGTGGTGAAGCTTTGGAAAAATAACGAGCGCCCGAACGACGAGAACCCGTATAAGGAGCTTTACAAATATATCCATCCGCTCGTTTTCGGCGCCGTCGATCGCGCAAGCAGCCTGTCGCTTAAAATTTGCCGCGAAATTCTACGCTATCACTTCGAAGATGAGCAAAAGATCGCCTTTATCAGCGACAAGCTAAACAGCGGCTATCCGTCGCACGACTATCCGATCTTATTCAGAGAGGCTAACGAGCTTGGGCTTCAGGTCGAGAAGATGGATACGCGCCTAAGCGAGATGCTTCAAATTTTAAACGAGCTCTACGCCGAGATGGGGCAGCGCACCTTCACCGACTTCGATGAGAACAACTACCACGACAATAACATCGCCAATATCATCGAAATTTCGGGATGCCAGATCTACTATCAGATCGACAAGGACTGGTTTTACCGCGAGGAGGAGAAGCGCTGGATCGTGCTAAACGACGAGAGCTCGTGGCGCAAAAACGAACTCGACGGCAAAAATATCAAAAACAGCATCTATTATATTTAGTGCGGTTTTGGATTTCGCGTCGCTTTAAATTTGTGGCTTGTAAAATTTAAAGCGACGCATAAAATTTAAACGAGTGCGTAAAATTTAAACAGGCGGCGTGAGCGGTTTTGTGCGAACGCAGTGCGCTTGTTCGTCAAGCGGCGCGGTTTGAAATTTGAAATTTGATCGATCCAGCGGCGCGTCCGCAGCTTTAAATTTAGCTAGGCGCGCCTTAAAATTTTAAAAGGGAAAAAATGAAAAATTTGATTTTAATCTTTTCTGCGTTTTTGTTTGCGGGCTGCTTCGCTACGCCTTCAAAGGTCGGGAGCGGCGCGACGCTTTGAAAATTTTCGACGGCAACCAAACGAAGGTCTATGAGGTGCGCGCGGATCAGGTGTATGAAAACGGCAAGCTGCTGGGCAAATATGAAAAGATAGGCGAGGCGGAGTTCGGCGTCGCGACCGACGGACAGGGCGGCTCCTACGCCTACACCGACGACGGCGCGGTTAAAAGCAAAAATTTAAAGAGCTACAACAAATATCTTTTCGATCCAAGAAGCGGCGTGAAGGCGGTGAAGCTTCACCACGAGAGCGGTATTTGCGAGGCTTACAGATCGGGCTATTTGGTGGATATTACGATTTATAAAAGCGTTTACGACGGCGAGGCGTTCGTCAAATCCTATAGCGCTAAGGCCTATATTTCGAACTCGCGCGCATTAAGCAGCGATGAAAAATATGAATATTTAAGCCCCGCGCTTGCAAAAAATATGAGCGATCAGCAGCGGCAAACGGCGCTAATGGAGCTCGTGGGCGATGACGTGGCTGCGCTTATGGACGAGCTGGAAAACAGGATGTGCAAGTAAATTTAAAATTTTAAAAAGCGGCAAAAGCAAGTGCCTACCTGGCTTGATGATAAAAGCTGCGCCGCGAAATTTTAAATTTAGCCGATTTGCGCAGGTCCTTGCGGCTAAATTTGCGCTGCGGTTTAAATTTACGTTTCGCGTCGCGGCTTTTAATTTAGCCTTTGCAAGCGGCGCAAAATTTTTAAATTTACGTCCGCACGGGCAAAGCGGCGGCATTTGAGAAGCAAATTTAAAATTTGCGCGCGGTAAATTTAGTAAATTTCGTTTTGCCGATTTCCGCTTCATAAATTTGGCAAAATTTTAAAATTTAAAGGGTTTTTGCGATGAAATTTTTTATCTCGTCTCTGTTTTTAGCTCTGTCGCTGCTCGGCTGCGCGGGCAAAAACTCGCTCGCAACCGATGAAACCTACGTTCTTTCAAACGAGCTTGGCGATACGAAATACGCTCTTTACGGCGGCAATCTCTACGAAAACGGCACGATTTTAGGTCCTTACGAAACGCGAGGCGATGCGAGACTTGCGATTTTGGGCGATAGCAGCGCAAATTTAGACAAAAACGCAAAGCTCATAAAACTATATTTTTTCGAGCGCAGATATGGCGCGATCTACGCCGCAAGCCACAAAAACGGGGTCTGCGCCGAGTACAATAAGGGAAATTTCGTAGATTTTAAAATTTTATTTAATATTTTTCAAAGCAAAGAGTGGTTTAATTATAGCGGCAGCATCTCTCCGGGCGGCGAGAAGCTAAAAGAGCTGAGTTCGGCGCGCATGGCGAAATTTAACGGCGCAAAGCTCGGCGCAGCAGATGAAAAGATGAGGCGCGAGTATCAAAAGGCTCGCCGTGAGGCGATTTTGTATTTTCAGCTTAATGCAAACGACATGCGCGAGCTGATTTTTAAAAAATTATGCGAATAAATTAAAAGGAGAAAAGATGAGAGCGTTAATTAGCGTAAGCGATAAGAAGGGCGTCGTAGAGTTTGCCAAAGGGCTGCAGAGGCTCGGATTTGAAATTTTAATCACAGGCGGTACGCATAAATTGCTTTTGCAAAATGGCGTGAAAGCAACGGAAGTGAGCGAATACTCGGGCTCGCCCGAGATGTTTGAGGGGCGGGTTAAGACCCTGCATCCGAAGATCCACGGCGGAATTTTGTATAAGCGAAACGACGCAAATCACGTAAGCCAAGCCGCGCAGCACGGCATCGGCGGCATCGATCTCGTGTGCGTAAATTTATATCCTTTTAAAGCGACCGTAGCCCGCACCGACGATTTTTCCGAGATTATCGAAAATATCGACATCGGCGGCCCTGCGATGGTTCGAAGCGCGGCTAAAAATTTCGCGAGCGTCTATGTCGTTACTAGCCCGCTTGATTACGACGCGGTTTTGCAAAATTTAGCGAGCCCTGACGAGAGCGAGAAGCTGAAATTTAGGCAAAATTTGATGATTAAAGCTTATGAGCACACCGCAGCCTACGACGCGATGATCGCAAACTATATGAACGAGCGCTTTAACGGCGGCTTCGGCGCGAAAAAATTTATCACGGGCAGCAAGGTATTTGATACTCGCTACGGCGAAAATCCGCATCAAAAGGGCGCGCTGTACGAATTCGAGGACTTTTTTAGCAAGCACTTTAAGAGCCTAAAGGGCGAGGCGAGCTTTAACAATATGACCGATATGCACGGCGCGCTGATGCTCGCTAGTAGCTTCGGGGAGGCGCCTGCGGTAGCGATCTGCAAGCATGCCAATCCATGCGGCTTTGCCGTAAAGGGGAGCCTGCTTGAAAGCTACGTAGAGGCGTTAAAATGCGACCCCGTTTCGGCATACGGCGGCGTCGTGGCGATAAACGGCGTTTTGGACGAGGAGCTAGCGCATAAAATCAATGAAATTTTTGTCGAAGTTATCCTTGCCGCTCGCGTCACGCCCGCGGCGCTTGCGGTATTTGAAAAGAAAAAGCGTATTAAAATTTTCGAGCAGGGCGAGGAGTTTTTAATGCGCGAAAACGACAAGTATGATTTTAAATTTATTGACGGTGGCTTCGTATATCAGCAGCGCGACTACGTGGGCGCGGGCGAGGTCGCAAACGCCCGCTGCGTCACGAGGCGCGCGGCGAGCCAGAGCGAGCTTAGCGATCTAAAAATCGCGTGGCAGATCGCCGCGCTTACGAAGAGCAACTGTGTGGTTTACGTCAAAAATCGCGCGATGGTCGCGATCGGCATGGGTATGACGAGCCGCGTGGACGCCGCACGTGCGGCAGTGGCCAAGGCTCGCGATGTGGGCGTCGATCTGAGTGGCTGCGCGCTTGCTAGCGAGGCGTTTTTCCCGTTTAAAGACAGCATCGAGATCGCCCATGCTGCGGGCGTCGCGGCGGTCGTGCAGCCCGGCGGCAGCATCCGCGACGATGAGGTGATCGCAAGCGCCGACGAGTTTGGCATGGCGATGTATTTTACCGGAGTGCGCCACTTTTTGCACTAAATTTCACTCGCCTGCGGTGGAGTGGATTTCGTTGCTCTCTGTGTATCGGGCGCGATATAAATTTGACTGCGCTCCGATACGCGCTGGGCGTGATCGAATCGGACTACTTGCGCTTTGCCATACGGTTGTGCGACGACGATTTAGCTGTGCGGTATATCGTTTTGTAGTGGCGCGGTGCGGATCTAATGCATGGTGCTTTGTTACGCACCAATGCGGTGCGGATCCGGCTGCTCGCGACTGCGCGGCGCAAGTCCGGCTACCTCCGCTACGCAGCCGTGCGCGATGTAAATTTGACTGCGCTCCGCTACGTGGCGGAGGCAGTGCGAATCAGACTGTTCGCGCTTCGTTATACTACTGCACGGCGCGAGTTTTTGGCTATGCGACATACCGCTACGTATCGGTGCGGCGCAATCTAAATTTAATCATCCGCCGCTCCTGAATGGTCGCGAAAATTTTATCTAGCAACCGCGGCGCGTAAATTTTAAATTTAATCGCGCGCGCAGCGGATGGGTTCGCGCCTCGTCGTCGTATAACGGCGCACAAATTTTATCTCGCGGCGCGAAAATTTCATGGCGCCCATTTTGCGTTGAAATTTCGGCGCCGTTTCGCAGTAGATACGGAGCGGAGTATAAATTTTTAAGGCGGTGCCTCGTCGCGATCGGGCGCGCGCATAGACAAATTTTAATCGTGCTGCGAGCAGATGGACGCCGTGCCGCAACCTAAGCGGCGTGTAGAAAATTTAGCCGCGCGGTGGACAAGTGCCGTGCCGCATTTGAAGCGGTGCGTAGATAAAATTTAATCGCGTAGTAGAGTAGCGGGCGCAGTGCAAAGCTTCCGTCCCGCGAGCAGTCCGTGCCCTCGCAAAACGCGCGCGGTAGAATTCGGCCGCGTCGTAAAACTCGCAAAGGCGCTAAATCAGGCTCAAGCCACGGTTGCGCGGCGGTAAAATTTTGATCCCCACGATGGTAGCAAAATCTAGCCGCGAGGCGCGACAATAAAATTTCGCGCCGCAATAGGGTGTATCAAAATCTCTAAAATCCCCACGTAAGCCGCGATGAATGGATAAATTTCACGCGAGCCGTAGCGCAGGCGAATGGACGGCGCAAGAGTCTCGCTCGTAAAAGGGACAAATTTCATCGTAGCGCAGGGGGCGACGAAATTCCAACCCTACAGCGGTAGCAAAATTTTAATTCTTGCCGCGGCGATCAAATCCAACCGCTTACCGCGCTAGCGAAATCCAGCCCCCCGCTGAAGCGGTAAAATTTTAATCTTGGCGGCGGCGGTAAAATTTCAGCCCTCGTTATAGCATAGAATTTTAACCGCTTGCGAGGAGGTAAAATTCCGATGCTGCAGCGTGCCGCGAGGATAAGATAAAATTTTGATCTTGCGCCGCAGCGATAAAATTCTAATTCTGCGGCGACGGCGAGCCGAAAGCTCCGATCCCGCGGCGATAAAATTTGGGTAGCGATCCGCCGTAAGCGATAAAATTTCTCTCTTTCACTCTCGCTTCATTTAGAGATTGTAAAATTGCGCAAAATTCAAAACGAAAGGATCAAAATGAAAATTTCTAAAGTTTTAATCTGCCTCTTTGCTTTGGCGGCGGGTTATTTAGTCGCGCTCAATGCCGCAGGCGGCGGCGGTAGCGCCGGTGCGGCGGACGCAAATTTTAAAGTTAAAGGAGGCGGTATGAACGCAAACGTGAAAGAAATTTATCTGGCAGGCGGCTGCTTTTGGGGTATGGAGGCGTATTTCAAGCAGCTCGACGGCATAGTCGCGACGCAGGTGGGCTACGCCAACGGCAAGAGCGATAAGGCAAGCTACGAGGGCTTACATAGCAGCGATCATGCCGAGACGTTAATGCTTAAATTTGACGCCAATGTCATCAGCGAGCCTGAAATTTTGGCGCATTATTTCCGCATCATCGATCCGTTCTCGATCGACAAGCAGGGTAACGACCGCGGGCGCCAATACCGCACGGGCATCTACTACGCCGACGAGGCGAGCGGCGAGCTCGCGCGCTTTTTCATAGCCGCGCAGCAGGCAAAATTTAAAGAAAAGATCGCCGTAGAAGTGGCGCCGTTAAAGAATTTCGTTCGCGCAGAGGAGTATCATCAGGACTATCTCGGCAAAAACCCCGGCGGATACTGCCACATCGATCTGCGCCTCGCTAAAAAGCCGCTTGAGGACGATGAGAAATTTAAAGTGCAAAGCAAGGAGGAGCTGAAAAAAAATTTAACCGAGCTTCAGTATCAGGTCACACAGGAAAAGGCGACCGAGCGGCCGTTTTCGAGCGAATACGACAAGAATTATAAAAAGGGCATCTATATCGACATCGTGTCGAAAAAGCCGCTGTTTTCATCCACCGATAAATTTGACGCGGGCTGCGGCTGGCCGAGCTTTTCAAAGCCGATAACGACCGATGCGATCGCGTACGCGCAAGATGACAGCCACGGTATGCAGCGCGTCGAGGTCTCAAGCCGCGTGGGAGGCAGCCATTTGGGGCACGTCTTTGAGGATGGGCCGAAAGAGAAGGGCGGTATGAGATACTGCATCAACGGCGCGAGTTTGAAATTTATCCCGCTTGAGGAGATGGACGCGCTAGGCTACGGGGATTATAAAATTTACGTAGAATAAGCGTCGCTTTCTGGGTTAGCTCGCGATTGAGCGGCTGCGGGTTTGGCTTACGGCTGGGCGGTTTAGCGGCTCGGCTGCCGATCGGTTGGCGGTATATTGTTTCGGCGGTCAGTCGTTTTGTAACTCGAGTGCGCACTCCTCTAGTCTGCGGCTACTGCTTTTAGCGGTCGGTCGGTTGATTTTACAATCATATCATAGCTAGCTTACGGGCATTTCATCGATCGATTTGACGGCTATACGAGATCGATTTTCAATCGGTCGGTTGTTTGACGACTAGTCGGTTGCCGATCGGTTTGGTCGGCGGCTAGTTTAGTTCGCGGTCAAGCGGAAGCTTGACGATCGGCGGACGGCTTGGCGGTTTGATGATTTATCGGCGGATAAATTGGTTTGGCAGCCACAGATGGAATTTTAAAATTCCAAATACGATAAAAATACCTCTAAAGAATTTCATGCGGCGTAGCCGCAATAGAAAGAATTTAACGCGAGCGCAGCTCGCCCATATAGCGTTGTAGGGGGTTTTGCAGTCGAGCAGAGCAATGCGGTGCTGCGGCGGCGGCACCCGCAAGAAATGTGACATCGCAATTGGGGCCCCTTCCCGCCCTGATAGAAACGGAAATCACGGCATAAATTCCACAAGCCGTGGATTCGGCGATAAAATTTTGAAATTTTACTTTTAAGACGCGGAAGCGGTGTATGCTTGGTAAGAGATGCAGCGTAAAATTTGAAATTCCGCAACAAAAACGGCGTCTATGCAATGCCCGCTCTGCATCCGCGTCGCAAATTTTAAATTTAGGATAAAATTTTGACGACGCACCCCGCGCAAAATAGAAAAATCCCTGCATAGATCGCTAAAAACGGCGCGATTATCGCATAATGGATGATAAACTCGAAGAAATTGTAGATCAAATGCTTGCTTTTGGGCTCTTTAAATTTTAATTCTAGCGGCTCGTTCAAATCAAACGGCGTGTTGGATCGCAAGATGTGCCTCAGACTAAACATCCAGCGCACGAAATCTATTCTATTGCGCTGCATATAGTCTTTGCCGATGCCCAATACGCCGTTTATATAGCATACAAAACCAAAACCGCCGAAAAACAAAATTAGCCCGATGTCGATCAGTCTATCGCTTATAAGGTATCCCATTCTTCAAATCTTTTGATTAATATTTTTTCAAATTTTTAAAACCACAGATTGTAAAAATCAAACCCCAAGAACCAACGCCGCAACCGGCAATAAACCATAGAGAGAAAAATGTAATCCAAAAATACATCTTAATTTTCGAGGTAAAATATAGGTTAAAGCTTTTTAGCCCGAAGCTTATCTCTCCCATAGCCATTTCGCCGAAATAATAATATGTAGTTCCTAAATACCCCAAGAAAAACGTAAATATAATAGCGGGAATTCCTTTTGGAAAAACTTTTAAATCATAGATATTTGGCATATTGTAAAAACTAAGATAAATCATCAAAGCCGAGCAAACAATCACCCAAATCCACATAAAACTTACGTAAAAAGCTGTAACCTGGGGCATTGCGCTAATAGCTTCAAAGGCTTCGATATTCGGAAAAATTCCTTTCATAAATTTAACGAAACTAGCGCAGGCTTCGCTTTTATCTAAAACTTTTATCGGTATAAAAAACACCGATAAAGATATAAGCGCATAAATAGGCATCGAATATTCTGCAAATTTAGAAAGCTTGGATTTTTCGCGGATTTTCGTAGGTCTCGAATCCCATTCGCGCAATTTGGGCTTTGGGGAATTTTCGTTTTCTAAATCGCTCATACAATCGATCCTTTTATTCATTGCAGATTAAATTTTTTAATCTCATACTTCGATGATAAAATTTAACTCAAAACGAAATATGCATGCTTAGCGCGATTATGCAAAGTAACATCGCCAGCGGCACGTATAAAAAGCGCCCCACGTTGTACCAAAACGCGCCGTATCGCTTGGATGCGCCCGAATTTACTTCATCTAAAATTTCATCTTTTTTGATCACCCAAAACCACGAAACCGCGCCGATGACCGCGCCGATCGGGATAATGTAGATCGAGACGAAGTCCATCCACGGCCCCCATTTGACGATAGCTTCCATATTCACGCCCACGCCAAAGCAGATCACGCACAAAAGCACGAGCGTGCAGGTGCGGTTCAGGCGCGGAAATTTATGCATCAAGGACTCGGCGACGACTTCAAACATATTTTGAAGCGATGAAATTCCGCCGAAGATCACCGCCGTAAAGAGGATGATCGCAAAAATTTGCCCGCCGATCATGTCTTGTAAAATTTTAGGCAGCGTCACAAAAAGCAGCCCCGGACCCGCGGCGGGATCGGTGTGATACGCAAAGACCGCAGGGATCATCACTAGCGCGGCCACCATCGCCGCAAGCGTGTCGAAAAACGCCGTATTTTTCGCAGCCGAGACGACGTCTTCGTTTTTAGGCAGATACGCGCCGTAAACGATCATACCCGAGCCCGTGATCGAAAGCGAGAAAAACGCCTGTCCCATCGCAGAGATCCACACCATCGGATCGCTAAGCTTGCCGAAATCGGGCGTGAATAGAAATTTATACCCAGCGCCCGAGCCCGGTAGCATGGCGACCTTGACCGCAAGCACCGCAAAAAGGATGAAAAATAGCGGCATCATGATTTTGTTGGTTTTTTCGATACTGTGCGCGCCGAAAAACAGCGTAAAAAGCGTGCCTGCAACGACGATGAAGTGAAACGGCACGACCGAATAGGGCGTTAGCGCGAAGGACTCAAACCAAGTGTTCGTATCCACGCTCATCAAAGAGCCGTCTATGGCCTGCGCTAGGGCTTTTAGCACGTATGAGATGATGACTGCGTAACCGATGGCGATACACAGCGAGCCCGCAAGCGGCAGCCAGCCGATGATCTTGCCGACGGTGCCGAGCCCACGGCTTTTCCACGCGTATTCGTAAGAGCCCAGAGTGCCAGTTCTGGCGCGGCGTCCGATCGCGTACTCGGCGCTAAGCCCCGCGTAGGAAAACAGCGCGATAAAAAATAGATAGATCAGCAAAAATGCGCCGCCGCCGTTCGTGCCGAGTTTGTAGGGGAAGCCCCAAACGTTTGCCATACCCACGGCAGAGCCCACGCAGGCGATAATGAAAGCCCAGCGCGACGAGAAACTTCGTTTATTCATTTGCATACCCCTATTTAAATTTGCGTTATGGTAGCAAAAAAGTATTTAAATTTTATTTATTGTGCGCGGGATTCGGCTTATTTTTCGTGATTTCATGATTTCATGATTTCATGATTTTACATTCACGCGCGAGGTGACCGCGAGTTTTTAAATTTTGAATCTTTTAACGAAGCGGATTTCTTAAATTTAGACGGTTTTGGCGAAACGGATTTTTAAATTTGAACATTTTGCGAAGTGGATTAAATTTATGCGCTGCTTGCGAGGTAGCTTTTTGGCCGCAATCGAGTATATTACGCTACTGCGCGCCGTGCATTTTAAAAATATCATCGATTCGTGCTGCCAATCTTTACGGCGACGGATTTTGTGTGGGCGTATCAATGAATGGCTTTGCTCAATAATGCCGACGCCGTTTATATCGTATCTCGTTTATCGTGATAGGCGCGCGTAGCTTGCGATTTCTGGTTGCACCTGCCGTCTTACGTCGTCTCTGCGCCGCTGCCGCATAAAATTTAAAAGCAGCGCAAAATTTTAAAATTTAATCTCGCGGCGCGAATTATACGGCGATCTGCAGCAGATACTCGATTTAAGGATTTTATGCGATCGCGCAGCTGGCTTACGACCGCGCTCGAGCCGTCGCGCTTGTGCCAGATTTGCCGCTGCGCTAAAAATTTACTCCGATTTTTGGCTAAATTTAAGCTAAAAACGCTATAATCCCGTTTTCTTTTATTTCGTGCGCTCGTAGCTCAGCTGGATAGAGCATTTGATTGCGGTTCAAAAGGTCGGGGATTCGAATTCCTCCGGGCGCACCATCCACAAATATCTTTTTAAACCGAGCTTCGCTATAATCCGTGAAATTTTAATCTTGGAGCAAAAATGAGAGCATTCGCCGAATGGGAGGAGCAAGAGGCGCTTTTGGCGTCTTTGCCGCACGCAGGTACCGACTGGGCGCCGTATTTAGGCGAGATACGGGCGGCTTATCGTGACTTTATCGCCGCCGCAGCGAGGTTTGAGCCGGTCGTCGCGATCGCGCCGAGCCGCGAGGATTTTGAGCAAATTTGCGGCGGCTTAGCAAACGTCAGCTTCGCGCAAATCGATACCGACGATACGTGGATCCGCGATTACGGAGCGATCGACGTGGAGGAGGGCGGTAAAATCACGGGGCTAAATTTTCGTTTCAACGCCTGGGGCGGCAAATTTGCAAGCGCTAAGGACGACGCATTAAATTCCAAGCTTTACGCCGCGAGCGCTCGTCCGCTACGAGACGTGGATTTGATATTGGAGGGCGGTAGCGTCGATTTTGACGGCGCGGGCACGATGCTGACTACGAGCGCGTGTTTGTTAAACGAAAATCGCAACTCCCTAAGCAAGGCCGAGCTGGATGCGCGGCTGCGTGAAATTTTCGGGCTAAAAAACATAATCTGGCTGGGACGCGGTTTCATAAAAGGCGACGATACTGATAGCCACGTCGATACCCTCGCACGCTTTCTAAGCCCGTGCGTCGTGGTGATAAGCTCGTGCGACGATCCGAGCGATCTGCACTATGCGGAGCTTGGCGCGATGAAGGATGAAATTTCATCGCTCGGATACGATGTGATCGAGCTGCCGATCCCGCGAGCTATCTCTTATCGGGGGCGCAGGCTGCCCGCGACTTACGCAAATTTCGTCTTTTTAAACGACGCGCTCATCGTGCCTACCTATGCAGACCCCGCAGATCCGCACGATCCAAATCGCGCGGCGGACGAGCTGGCGCTGTCGCGTCTGCGTGCAGCGTGCGCGGATCGCGAAGTAGTGGGAGTGAACGCGCGCGTTTTCATCCGCCAAAATGGCTCGCTGCACTGCTCGTGTATGAATAAATTCAGGCTTTAAATTTAGACCGAAGGAAAAATATGAAAATTTTAAAAGTTGGGCTGATTTCGCATAAATTTGAAGGCATCAAGGCGCGCACGATAGCGCGCAGTATCGAGCTCATCGCGCGCGCAGCGGCGAAGGGTGCGCGGCTAATCGTTTTGCAAGAACTTCATCAGACGCATTATTTTTGCCAGCGCGAAAATACCGAAAATTTCGATTATGCGCAGGATTTCGAGCGCGATTTGCGGCTGTGGAGCGAGGTGGCGAAGAGATTTGGCGTCGTGCTGGTAAGCTCGCTTTTCGAGCACCGCGCCACGGGGCTGTATCACAATACCGCCGTGGTCTTCGAGCGCGACGGCTCTATCGCGGGGCGGTATCGCAAGATGCATATTCCCGACGATCCGCAGTTTTACGAAAAATTTTATTTCACGCCGGGCGATCTGGGCTTTGAGCCCATAGATACGAGCGTGGGACGGCTCGGCGTGCTCGTGTGCTGGGATCAGTGGTATCCAGAAGCGGCGCGCGCGATGGCGCTACGCGGTGCCGAGCTACTCATATATCCGACCGCGATCGGGTGGTTTGACGGCGACGGCGAGGATGAAAAAGCGCGCCAGCTGGAGGCCTGGGTTGCGGTACAGCGCGGGCATGCTGTAGCAAACTCCCTGCCCGTAATCGCCGTAAATCGCGTGGGCTTTGAGAGTGCCGCGCTTAGCGAGGTTTCGCCGGATGAAATTCTATCCGGGGGAAATGAAATTTCGGCAGCAAACGACGGCGGAGCAGCCAGCGATAAAATTTTGCGCTCCGCGGATGCGAGCGACGATAGTAAAATTTTAAGCGAGGGCGGAATTTTATCCTTTAATAATGGGGCGCTAACGGATAGCGGCAAAATGGCGATCGACAGCGAAATTTTGCCCGCAAAGGATGAGGCGGCACGAGAGAATTTAAAAATTTCGATAGAGATTAAATTTAACGGCGAAACTTTAGAGGTGCTGCCGAATAAACAGCGCGTAGATCAGCTTGCCAGCGAAGAGGGGATTAGGTTTTGGGGCAATAGCTTTGTTTTTGGCGCGCAGGGCGAGCAACTGTTTCGCGCAAACAGCACCGACGAGCTATGCGAAGTCGTAACTATCGATATGCAAAGATGCGAAAACGTGCGCCGCTGGTGGCCGTTTTTGCGCGATAGACGCATAGAAAACTATGAAATTTTGACTAAGCGATACGGGCTGTAGAATCCCCGTATCTCGAATAGTCATATAGTTTATCGGGTGCGCATGAGAATGAAAGCGAATAATTTTATGATATCAATGTGTAGAAGCGCCGCTAAAATACATTATATAAGCCGAATGGATTTAAAATTTTGATTTTACAATGCCCGCAAAATGGGGCTTCGTAAATAAATTGTAAAAAATTTGCTAAAAACTATTGACAATTTTTAAATTTTTCTCTATAATTCCGTCAAGTTTCGCATATAGGTATGCGGAATGAATTTTATTTAAGGAGTAAACCATGAAAAAAGGTTTTACTATGATCGAGTTGATCTTCGTTATCGTTATTTTAGGTATTTTGGCAGCTGTTGCTATTCCAAGACTTGCAGCTACTCGTGATGATGCTGAGATCTCTAAGGCAGCTACAAATGTATCTACGCTCGTAAATGAGATTAATGGATATTACCAAGCTCAAGCGCAATTACCAGCCCATATTGAGAAAATTACCAATATTCCAGTAGATGGCACTGGTGCATCGGTTGATTTGAAGGTTAAGAATAAGGGATGCATTACATTTACTGTAGGCAATGCTACTGCTGCAAATGCAAATCCTGATAAAAGTATCGCAGAAGGTGATCCTATTTTGACCCTATCTAATGCAACAGCAGGAAATAGTGAGGTAGCTTGCAAAGGAACCCGAGATGCTGTTAAAAAGCTAATGGCGTCTAGCCCAGTTAAACTTGGCGGTAGCAGTGTTAAATTTGAAGAATAATATTTAATATTAATTTTTCAGTCTAACAAGGCCCGAGCATTTGCTTGGGCCTTTTCTATTTATATTAAATCTTAGTTTTATCCAAGGTTTATTTTCATAATATAAATTAAATTATTGTATAATGCGAGTGCGTTAATTTTATATTTTTGTTTTATTTTATAAAATTTCTAATAAAGCGTATTGACATTTTATAATTATTTGTATATAATAACTTTTCGTGTTTTGATCAATTGGGGTATAGCCAAGCGGCAAGGCAATTGGTTTTGGTCCAATCATTCGGAGGTTCGAATCCTCCTACCCCATCCATTTGACGAATTTAAAAATTTATTCGCACTTCTTATATCGCAGAGTAGAGCAGTGGTAGCTCGTCGGGCTCATAACCCGAAGGTCGGTGGTTCAAATCCACCCTCTGCAACCAATACTTTAAA
>NZ_CALIIU010000050.1 GCF_938017775.1 uncultured Campylobacter sp. | reverse complement strand
TCTTTATGGTTATATCTCATAGTGGTAGCAGCAACGCTCACGATAGCTTGCGTTTCTTGGAATTTTATAGAAAAGCCGGCATTGAAATTAAAACAAATAAAGGTTGCAAAATGATACAAGCAATAGTTAAAAAAGGTAAGGTTTTGGCGGAGCAGATCCCTGCTCCAAGCGTTTCAAGGGGATGCGTTCTTATCAAAGTAGTGAATAGCTGCATATCGGCGGGCACCGAGATAAGCGGCGTATCAAATAGCGGAAAGAGCTTGATTAGAAGGGCTTTGGAGCAGCCGGAGAACGTAAAAAAAGTCATCAATATGGTAAAATCCGACGGCATAGCTAGCGTCTATGCGAAGGTAAAGGGCAAGCTTGATAGTGGAAATCCGACCGGCTATTCGCTTAGCGGCGTCGTCATAGCTGTCGGAGAGGGCGTTTCAAATTTTGAGATCGGTGAGCGCGTTGCTGCAGCCGGTGCAGGGCTTGCAAACCACGCAGAATACGTAGACGTGCCTAAAAATTTAGTTATGAAAATGCCGCAGGATATGGACTTTGAGCGGGCTTGCACCGTGACGCTAGGCGGCATAGCGATGCAAGGCGTTAGGCGGATCGATCTAAGGTTGGGCGAGACCTGCGTAGTCGTGGGAGCTGGGATTTTAGGGCTTCTTGTGGTACAGATGCTTAAAATTTCAGGCGTGAGGGTCGCAGTTAGCGATTTTGACGATAGGCGCTTGCAGATAGCTAAGCAGTACGGCGCCGAGCTTGTTATAAACCCGTCAAGAGACGATTTGTTAGACGTAGTTGCGTCTTGGAGCGGCGGACACGGCGCCGACGGAGTTCTATTTACCGCCGCTACGAGCAGCAGCGAGCCGCTATCTCAAAGCTTTCAGATGTGTAAGAAAAAGGGCAGAGTGGTGCTCGTAGGCGTTGCCGGTATGCAGATAAATAGAGAGGATATGTATAAAAAGGAGCTTGATTTTCTCATCTCCACATCCTATGGTCCCGGTCGCTACGACAAGAGCTACGAAGAGCAGGGGCTTGATTATCCGTTTAGCTACGTAAGATGGACCGAAAATCGAAATATGAGCGAGTATCTAAGGCTAGTAAATGAAAATTTGATAAAGCTAGATAAACTCATAGACGCAAAATATCCTATCGAGCAGGTAACGGAGGCGTTCGAGTCGCTACAGACTTCGCAGAATAAGCCGCTTATGGTTTTGCTTGACTACGGCGAGGCAAATTTAACCGAGCTTGATAGCTATTTAAATCATGATAAAAAAATCATTATAAATTCTACGCCAGTAAACAGGGATGTGATAAATGTCGCGTTCGTCGGAGTCGGCGGATTTGCCACCGGTATGCACCTGCCCAACATCTCAAAGCTTACGGATAAATATAAAATTTACGCGATTATGAACCGAAGCGGGTATAAGGCAAAGGCGGTGGCGCAGCAATACGGAGCGAACTACGCTACTTCAAATTTAGACGATATTTTAAACGATAAAAATGTTGATCTGGTGATCATCTCCACGAGGCACGATAGCCATGCGGAGCTTACTTTAAAGGCGCTTGAAGCGGGCAAAAACGTATTTGTAGAAAAGCCGCTTGCGACGAATAAAGACGAGCTGGAAAAGATAAAGAAATTTTACGCTGAGGGAGGCGACAAGCCCGTGCTGTTCGTGGGATTTAATAGGCGATTTAGCGCCTATGCACAGGAGATAAAAAAGCACACGAGCGCTAGAATAAATCCGATGATAATTAGATATAGAATGAACGCAGGCTACATACCGATGGATCACTGGGTGCATGAAAACGGCGGCAGAATGGTCGGCGAAGCGTGCCACATAATAGATCTGATGACGGCGCTAACTGGCAGCGAGATACAGAGCGTATTTTCGCAGGCCATCACGCCGAGCAATGAAAAATATAGCGCTGAGGATAACAAATCCATCGTCTTAAAATACAAAGACGGCTCGGTGGCAAATATCGAGTATTTCGCAAACGGCAGTAAGGAGCTAAGTAAGGAATTTATGGAGATCCACTTCGACGGCAAGAGCATTGTTTTGGACGATTATAAAAGCCTAAAAGGATATGGAGTGGGGGTGAAAGAAATTTCAACGAACGTAAGCCAAAAGGGACAGCTTGAAGAGCTTGAGGCGTTATTTGGGACTCTAAAAGGCAGCAAAAAAAGCTGGCCGATAGAGCTTTGGGATATGGTGCAGACTACGGAGATTTCGTTTTTGATATGAGTTCGTTAGTGCAAGATAGGCTTAAAAAATACGATAAAATTTTAATAATCGGACCGTATCCGCCTCCTATTGGCGGAGTGTCTGTTTATATTTATAGACTGAGTAGGTCGCTATATAATTCGCAAGTATTTGATGTATCTAAGAATGGTTTTAAAAAATATATCGATTTATTTGCGGTATTGTGCAAAACAAAATTTCGAGCCGTAAATATTCACTCGTTTAGTATGACGATAGTTTTTGTGCTCATGATTACTAGACTTTTTAAAAATTTTGATTTAATTGCTACTAGCCATAATCCAAGATTGTTT
>NZ_CALIIU010000049.1 GCF_938017775.1 uncultured Campylobacter sp. | reverse complement strand
AATTTTATAAACTTTGCCGGCTCTGCTAAAATCCAAATTTAACTCTAAGTATCGCCCTTTTTGTTGCGCTCCGTGATAAATTTAGCTAATAAATTTATCTCCAATTTACTCACTTCAAATAGCGCCGTGATTTTCTTTTCGGCTAGGTCTAAATTTTTGTTGCAAACAGCTTTGAAATATCTACGCAACTCGGCGTAATCGCTTGGATTGCTGATCATAAAATTACAAAACAAACCGTTTTTGCCCTGTAAAAATATCATATCAAAAACGCTATCGACGCCCCCTCCGAAGTGAAAAATGATCTGAGGCAAAAGCACCATGCAGATCGTCGCTAAAATTATAAAAATAGATGTCGCTACGGGCAGCACTACAAACATCGCCGCCATGATAATGACAAGAAATATTATGCCTGATTTACCGCCGACGCTATCTAGCCCGTAATGTATCGGAAGCGCGTAGGATACTGTTTTGTGAAGCTTTCGTATTTGACGCGGCGCAATTTCCGCAAAAATGTTACCGTCAATTCTCTTGACGATTTTATCATTATAAAAATAGACATAAGCGTTTCTATAGAAATTCATATCGAATTTTCTCCTGCCTATGACGAGCAAAAAGCATAATGAAATTTTAAATATATCGGAGTTGCCGCCAAAAAATACGTTTCTTAAAATTCCGAAAGCCATTAACGCAAGCATCAAAATAATCGAAATTTTTATGACTTGATTAGTTTCGTCTTTGATGACTAGCGGCTCTTTGTCGTAGTCTCTTGCAAATTTTCTCAGGCTTAAATTTAACTCATCTTGCATGCTCATTCCTATTTTGCCTGTGTAGTAAAATTCTACTACGGCTTTCTCACGCCAGACGCGCAGCTTATTTCAAGCCAAAATTTTGCTTGATGTATATGTGCAAAATATCGATCGCGGCGGGCGTTACGCCGCTGATCTCGCTCGCGGCAAAAAGCGTCGGCGGCGCAAATCGATTTAGCTTCTGCACGATCTCGTTGCTAAGCCCTCCGATCTTGCTAAAATCGATCTGCGGCGGGATCGCGACACCCAGCAGTCCCTTCATCCTCTCGACCTCTGCGCGCTGCATCGCGATGTAGAAATGATACTTGCACTGCGTTAAAATTTCATCCAAAACCTCATCGCTAAAGCCCTCAAAATGCGGCGCCAGAGCGAGCAGACCCGCCTTTGAAAAACCGCTTTTGGCTACGATTTTTTGCAAGCTACAGCTTTGCGAAATGGGCTCTGCGCCGATACTTTGCAGCAGGCTAAGCGTCTGTTTCGAAGGGGTAATCTGCGTTTTTAGCAAAAATTCCATTCCACTCTGCACATCAAACTTAAATTTGCTCGCCCGCTCGTAGCTAGCCTCGTCTAAAAGTCCGATCCCGCGGCCGTATTCGCTTAGGCGCAGCACGGCATTGCCCTCGCGCAGCAGCAGGCGAAATTCCGCGCGCGAAGTAAACATTCGGTAAGGCTCATTCGTGCCTTTGGTAACCAGATCGTCGATCAAAACGCCGATATACGCCTCATCTCTACGCAAAATCAGAGGCTGCCGCCCGCGCAAATCAAGCACGGCGTTGATGCCCGCCATCAGCCCCTGCGCCGCGGCCTCCTCGTAGCCGGTGGTGCCATTGATCTGACCTGCCAAAAACAGCCCGCGGATCTTTTTGGTTTCGAGGCTGTGTTTAAGCTCGGTAGGATCGATGAAATCGTACTCGATCGCATAGCCCGGGCGGACGATTTTAGCATTTTCAAAGCCCCTGATCGTGCGCAAAAACGCAATCTGCACGTCGTAAGGAAGGCTCGTAGAAAGGCCGTTTACGTAGTACTCCGTAGCCTCACGCGTCTGCGGCTCGACGAAGACGTGGTGGCGGTCGCGATTTGGAAATTCATAAATTTTAGTCTCGATGCTCGGGCAGTAGCGCGGGCCGGTGCTTGAAATTTGCCCCGTAAACATCGGCGCGCGGGCGAAATTTTCGCGGATGATCTCGTGCGTGCGCTCGTTCGTATAAGCGATGAAACAAGCAAGCTGCTTCGGCGCAAAATTTTTGCTGCGAAAGCTAAAAGCGCGCGGATCCACGTCGCCGTCTTGGCGCTCAAGCACGCTAAAATCGATCGTCTTGGCATCGATCCTTGGGCAGGTGCCCGTCTTTAGCCGCCCCATTTGCAGCCCCAGACTTCGTAGCGATTCGGCTAGCTCAACGCTTGCTAGCTCGCCCACGCGCCCTGCTTGCAGCTTGTTCTCGCCCACGTGAATTAGCCCGTTTAAAAAGGTACCGGCGGTGATTATCAGATGCTCGGTCTCATAAACGTTGCCAAGATGGGTCTTAACGCCGCAAACGCGCGGGACACCATCCTGCTCGCAGGTTAAAATTTCGCTCGCGATCTCCTGACTTACGTCCAGCCCCTGCGTGTTTAGCAGCAAATTTCGCATATAGATGCGGTATTCATCCATATCGATCTGAGCGCGCGAGCCTCGCACGGCTGGACCTTTGCTCTCGTTTAAAATTCTAAACTGCAGCCCGCACGCATCCGCCGCAAGCCCCATCTGACCGCCCAGCGCGTCGATCTCCTTTACCAGATGTCCCTTAGCAAGGCCGCCGATTGCGGGGTTACAGCTCGCAGCGCCGATCTGTTCGGCTAAGATCGTAATTAGCAGCGTCTTTGCGCCCATTTTTGCGGCGGCCAAGCTTGCCTCGATACCCGCGTGCCCGCCGCCCACAACGATAACATCGTATTTCATTTTTTGCCTTTAAATTTAAAGCCGCAATTTTAGCCAAAATAAAATTTCAAAACGATAAATCACGCGCAGATGCCGCAGACGAGCCGTCTGCAAAAATCGAGGCACAAAATCGGCGAGCAAGGGTATAAAATTCCGCGTGAAATTTTTAGCGCAAAATTCCTGCGCCTAAATTTCACACGCGAGCTTTGCTTTAAATTTAGCGTTGTATAATTACGCATTTTTTTTCAAAAAGGCTAAGTATTGATAGACAAATTTTATGTTTCTGAGCTGAAAGATCGCGTGACGGCGGGCTGTGAGATTACAAAGGAGCAGGCGCTAGAGCTGGCGCGATGCGAGGATTTGGGCGCGCTTTTTGCGGCGGCGGATGAGATCAGGCGCGAGTTTTGCGGCGATAAATTTAATCTCTGCACGATCATAAACGTAAAATCGGGGCGCTGTAGCGAGGACTGTAAATACTGCGCGCAGTCGGCGCATTTTGACACGGGCTGCGAGACTTACGGAATTTTGAGCGAGCAGCAGGTGCTAAGCGCCGCGCTTGCAAACGAAGCCGAGCAGACGCACCGCTTCTCGCTCGTCGCCAGCGGGCGCGGAATTTCTCAAAAAAGCTCCGATCTGAGGGCATACTGCGCGATCTATGAGCGGCTGCGTAGTGAAACGCGGCTGCATCTGTGCGCCTCGCTAGGGATCGCTTCAAAGCCCGCGCTAGCGCTGCTTAAAGCAAGCGGCGTGCAGACCTATCATCACAATCTCGAGACTTCGCGCAAATTTTATCCGCAGATCTGCACGACGCACAGCTACGATGACCGCATCCAAACGATACAAAACTGCCGCGCCGTGGGGCTTGACGTATGTAGCGGCGGGATTTTCGGGTTGGGCGAGGGCATGGAGGATCGCATCGATATGGCGCTGCAGCTGCGAGAGCTGGGCGTTAGCTCCGTGCCGATCAATATCCTGACCCCGATCAAGGGCACTCCGTTGCAAGACGCCGCGCCGCTGGCGCACGATGAAATTTTAAAATCGATCGCGATCTACCGCTTCATCTTGCCGCGCGCGTATCTGCGCTTCGCAGGCGGCAGGCGAAATTTGGGCGAGCACGTGCGCACGGCGCTTGGATGCGGCATCAACTCGGCGCTTACGGGCAATTTCCTAACCACCACCGGCGATAGCATCGCAAGCGATAAGGTGCTTGTGGCGCAGTGCGGATTCGACCTCGCAAAGGGTGCGGATTAGAGGCGGTCGGGAATTGAAGATAAAATTTAAGAGGCGGCTATGAAGTTAAAATTTTCCTCTGCCTTGATTTTAGTCGTATTGCTTTGCGGTTGCTCGCCGCTCTCGCAGGACGGCAAGGAGGCCTTATTTGCAACAGGCGCGAGCAGATGCGATGTCGCAAACCCGCTAAGCAAGGAGCAGCTAAACCGCTGCACGAAGCGGCAAAAGATTGATGCCGAAGTCGCGCGTGCGGCGCAAGAGCAAGCAGCGTCGCAAGATACGCTTAATTTATTCGCAAAGAATAGCGCGCAAGCCCAGCAAAGAGCACAGGAGAGGTATATCGCCACGCAGCAAAGCCTAATGCAACAGCAATCGCAGCAGCAGCTGGGGCAGATGCAACAGCGACAGAATATGAGAAATTTACAAAACGAGCAGAACTGGAACAGGCTGCGCAATCTGGAAAATATAAGCAGCGGTAGGATTTAGCCGTGAATTTTACAATTTGATCTAAATTTTAATTCGCGCGACTTTCATTCTAGATCAATTAGCCTCGGTAAAAATATGATGAAATTTTAATCAACATACTACAAAATCAAATGAGGTCTTAAATTTCAAGGGCAGACAGCTGAATGATAGAAAATTTTAATTGATTTTAAGTGATGAAATGGTGACCCACAGGAGATTCGAACTCCTGTTACCGGCGTGAGAGGCCAGCGTCCTAACCACTAGACGAGTGGGCCGCGAAATTAAAAATGAGATAATAGCGAAGTGTATATAAATTTTGGATTAAATTATATATTTTTGGCAAAAATAACACAAAATAAAATTTTCTCCGAAAACTTAAAGCCTTTTGGCATAGCCGCAAATCTTGGTGCTCTAGAGAGTCCGATATGCCGCCCATTCTAGATGGCATATAAATAAGTTGCGTCGCTGCAGCCATAAGCCAAATCGATATCATAAAGCTTGCTGCGCCTTGCTATCAGCATCAAAAAATGCCAATAATTTTATCGCGCTGATTTAAAGCAGGTTATAAAAGGCCATTTAGCATACCTTTTATTCAGCTTCTAGGCTTTTTAGATACTCATATACTCTTTTATCCTCGTTTTTCCTTGCCCAATCCGATGGAGTTACGCTTTGGTTATGAGAACATCTAGCTTTTGGATCGGCGCCTCTTTCTACTAGATATTTTACGATTTCTAGACTATGAGAACTTGCCGCATAATTTACCATGGAGCAGCCATCCCTATCCTTTGCTTTAAAATTTCCGCCGTATTTTTCCAAAAGCTTTACGAGCCTAAAACTCTTCTCATCGTCGTGTTGGCTTCCGAATACGCTCATCATCATCGCGCTATCGGTCAGTCTTTTTGCACACTCTAGCATCGCGCGAAGCGAATTTTCGTTACCTAACATTACCGCCATTTCGATGGGAGTGGTATTTTCATGACCTTTAAAATTCGGATCGCCGCCCATTTCGCAGTATTTTTTAGCATCTTCGGCGTTGTCTGAATATGCCGTTTTGTGAAGCAGCGTTTGTATCTCATCCGCGCTCAAACTCTCTTCAGTCTTAGGCGTAACGAAAAAGTTTTTGTCGTAAATCTCCTTTAATGAATTTGTGCCGTAGTATTTACCCGGCTCGTCTTTAAAAATCAAATTTATACCATTTAAATCCGTAAGTTCTATAGAGTCGTTTGTTTTTAAATTTATTATCTTGTTGAAGTTAAAAACTAAATCATCCTTTTTAACCCCGCTATCAAAGATGAAAAAGTGGCTAAACTCGTAAGGAAATTCGTTTTTGTATTCAGGGTTTGACGCCGGATTTATCCTAGAATCGCCAATTTCTATCTTATCGTGCCCCCATCTTTTGCCGAATATAAATATATTCGTACCCCAGCTTTTTGAAATTTTATCATCGTTCTCGCCCATTACAAAAATATCGTTTCCCCATGGGTCTTCTACATCGCTTCTGCCGCCCGTCAAAATATAGACGTTGTTATTTCCGGGGCAAATTATAGAGTGCCTCGTATCGCTTTTGGCTATAATGATTTCGTCTGCGTTTTGGTTGCAGCGAGAATTTATATCCCAATATATGGTTTTGCTAAAATTTAAACTCACATCTTCTAATACGGTGGTATCAAATCCTTGCGTCACTAAAATCTTTTTAGGAAAATATCCTTTCGCTTGCCCGTCTTTGATAAATTTTTCCAAGCTTTGAAAGTCGGTTATATTGCCTCCAAAACAGCTGCCGACCGCCAAAAACAATATAACGATAAATCTCATACTCGCTCCTCTTTTCGAGATAAAATCTTAAAAATTATACAAAATTTGTAAGCAAAATTTACTAAAAACAGCTCAATTTAAAAACCAAAAATAAACGTTTTTAATGCTTATAGTAATGGCATTTGGATAGTTATAAATTTAAGCTACTCCGCTGCTTTTAAATTTAAAAAGTTAAATCCATTTTAAACACAATTTGCGTAAAATCCCATTTCAAAAACGTATTACGCGAGCGGCGGCGGCAAAGTAAAATTTGCGGTAACTACGGCGTTAAATTAAAAGCACTCGTAACAGCGGAACTAAATAAAATTCGCGGCAGTAGCCCAAGAATGAGATATTCGGCGGCATGCTGGGCTTAAATCATTCACAGCGACGTAAAGTACGAAGTATGCGCGGCGGCGTAAAATTAAAATTCGCACCGGCTAAATTTAAAGCCCGCGTGGCGATAATCAAAGCAGCGCCCGCCGTTCATCTGCGTAGTGCAAGCAGCGAGCCGCGCATTAAAATTTAAAGGTATAAAAGAATGAAGATTTTCAAAGAGCGAAGCTGCAAGGCACGCTCGGCGCGCTCTGCCTATTGGTCGGCAGCGCGGCGTATTCTATAAAAGGCGAAATCGCGTACTTGGATTCTCAAATCTTAGTGTGGATTTTTGCCTTCACATTCCTTTACCACGCGCTTAAAAACATCCAAAATATCACGGGTCCGCAGGTTTTTATAATCTTCAAATACGCCTACAGCATTGCGCTTGCGGCGCTGCTATATTTTTCAGCCATTTATATACTCAGAAGATGCGATTGTAATAGGCTGCAAATATACGTGCCGTATTTGATTTTTGCGGTTACGGTCGCTTGGATAATTATAAATTTTAAATTGCGCGCTGCTACCGGATGCAGGCTTTTTGCCGTATACGCCGCGCTGCTAATCGCAGGCGCCGGCGCAAACATCGTCTACGGCATGATGTTTAAAATACCGGCCCCCGCCGCTATAACGATGGGCGTCATAAATTGCATGGAACTGCTAAATTTAATCTTAAATCCATTGGCGTCCGTAATACTGCTTCTTGCGTGGCTTAACATGAAAAACCCCGCCAAAGCAAAGGATCTATGGAGCCGGGCGCATAGATAGAATTTTGCCTGCGTTTGATACTCGCGCGGAGTTTAAATTTAGGCCGCGCCTGGGTGCTTGCAAAGATAAAATTTCACGCTCGCCCGCGCTATTTCGTCAAAGACACAGCCGCCAAAACTCGCCCGCCGTTCAGCTACGTAGCGCAAGCTTTAAGCCGCATCGGCGCGATCCTTGACAAGATCAAGCAAAGATAAAATCAGTCAGATGCCGCTTTATGCAATTATAAGGCCCCTTCGCCGCACTCGTAGCCGAAAATTTTAATCCCGGTGTCGCTCTGCTCGTAGCGCAGCGCGGGGATCTTTTGTAGTAGATTTTTTAGCTTTTCCAGATCGTTTTTCCGCCCGCCGTCGAAGGCTCGCGGCACCCACACCCACGCGATCTCGTCGTATGCAAACGAACCTACCGTAAAGCTAGCTCGCTTTGAGCCCGCCTCCCATTTGGAGGAGTTTTTGATCGCGTAGAAGTTTGGATAGAGGATTTTTTTGATGATAAAGCATTTGCAAAATTTAAAATCCGCGAAAAACTCCGCCCACGTCGCATCCTCGGTAAAATAACCCTTCGCACGCAGACGCTTCTTCTCTTTGCGCAGCCTAATCGGCTCGTAAAATCGCTGCCAAGCCCTCGCGCAAGCATCCATAAACGCGAGCATGCGGGCGAAGTAAATTTTAAAAAGCGCTTTGAAAAGCTCCATCTACTTCTCGATCTGCGATTTTAGCGACTTATCGATTGCGATCTCGCTGGAGCTTATATCGATCGTCTGAAGCGCCTTGTCCTGAAAGATAAATCCGACCTCCTTTGCGCCGAAGCTCTTGGCGATCGCCTCCAGCGTGTCGGTCGCGGATTTGTGGATCTTGCCGCCAAGATCGTTGATGATTTTTAGCGAGAGCTGCTTGACCTCGTCCTTGGCGTCGTCGATGAGGCGGTTTTTATCGCTCTCGTCAAAGCTCGCGCCGAATAGCCCGTTTAGCGAATCGGGCAGCAGAAACGGCAACAGCTTGGCGTTTTTCTCGTCGTAAATTTTCATATCTTTGATCGAGTATTTGTATTTGCACGGCGGCATCTTGATCTCGTAGCGACCCTCGCCCTGCGGCAGTATCGCAAACTCTGGGCTTAGCAGGTCGTAAACGAACTCGATCTCAAACTCGAAGATGATGGCGATCTGCTTTTTCGTCATCAGCGGCGAGACGAGCGAGCCCAGCAGCCCGCTGCCTACGTTTTGCTTGCGCGTGACGATCTCTTTGGAGTAAATTTTAAAAACGCTCAGCTCGCCGATACTTTTAAGCCGCGTGATATCGGTGGCGATCTGCGGCTTGCCCGCCTGCTCGCCGCTTTTGCGCATCTTAAAAAACATAAAAACCAAGATACAAAATATCACTAAATTTAGAAGAAAAGCAAAATTTTCCAAATTTCATCCTTTAAAATTTTATCGGTATTTTAGCAAAATACAGCGCCGATTTGTAGTGTAATTAAAATTTTACGATTTTTGCGACGCGAAATTTTAAAATCAAAACTTGCGGCGAAGCCGCAAAATAGAAATCATCGAGCCGTAAGGCTCGCCCCTTGAGCGTGCCAGGGGTTAGGGGATTTTAAGGGGAAAGGGGAGCGCCTCGCAAAACGAGCGTAGCAACGCAAGGCTTAGCCTGGCGGCGTTTCTTGCGAGCGCAGCGAAGCAGAGTAAGTAGCACCCCTTTCCCCTTAAGAGAAAACGCCGCCACGACCTAAATTCTAGAGGCAAAATTCTACATAGAGAAATTTTAAATTTATTACAAAATAAAATTCTATTTAAATTTCAGCCGTGACATGCATATCTTGAGGCGGGAAGGGGGCCCCGATTGCGAGGTCACACTTCTCGCAGAGGCGGCGCTGCCCCGCAGCACTGCATTGCTCTGCTCGCCCACAAACCCCACCCATCCCCCGACGACGCTAGCGGTGCGGACTGCGTCCGCGTTATTTAAATTGCGGCTTGCGCCGTATATTTGGAATTTTAAATTCTACGTAAAATTTAAAACCGCGAGCCGCAAAGTATTTCGACGCAGCGAGTATAAAGCGGCAAATTTAAAATTTAGCGTGGTGAGTCAAAACCGTAGCGAGCCGCAACCTGTGCGCAAGCGAGTGTAAATTTAGCCGCGCCGTAGCATTGGTGCAAACGCGGAGTAAATTTTACAATCTCGGCTAAATTCAAGAGCAAATTTTGCAAGTGCAGGCAAATTTCACAAGCCCGAGCAAAATTCTACAAAATCTCCCTGAAATCATACCCTGCGTTTTTGAGTGCCCAGGCGATGTCCTCTTGGTGAGCCTTGCCTTTGGTCTCAAGCGTGATCGTGATCTGCGCGTCGCCGTACTCGATATTGGTCGAAAAGCGGTCGTAGTCGATCTTGACGATGTTTGCGTTGGCGCGGCGCAAAATTTCGGTAAGCCCCGTAAGTGCGCCCGGTTTATCGACAAGCGTGACATTGATCGTCATCTTGCGGTGCGATTTTATGAGGCCTTTTTCGATGATGATATTTAGCATCTGCACGTCGATGTTGCCGCCGCTTAGGATGATGCCGATCTTTGCGCCCGCGGGGAATTGGAATTTCGCGTTCATCAGCGCCGCTACTCCCGCCGCGCCCGCGCCCTCGACGATGATTTTTTGCTGCTCGAGCAGATAGAGTATCGCGCTTGCGATCTCCTCGTCATCGACCTGCACGAACTCATCGACGCACTCGATGATCGTAGAGAGCGTGATTTCGCTCGTATCCCGCACCGCGATGCCGTCGGCGATGGTGCGGACCGATTTGGAATTTAGCGGCTTTTTCGCGACGAAGCTATCGTGCATCGCGGGCGCGCCCTTGGCGGCTACGGCGATGATTTTGATATCCGGGTTGATCTGCTTGGCGCAGCTGCAAACCCCTGTCGCAAGCCCGCCGCCACCAACCGGAACGACGATGTATTCAAGATCTGCGACCTCCTCGATCATCTCAAGCGCGATCGTGCCTTGACCCGCTTGGACGAACTCGTCGTTGAAGGGATGCACGAACGTCAAATTATGCTCTTTGGCATATTCCAGCGCAAACGCATACGCCTCGTCGAAATTATCACCCTTCAGGATGATCTCCGCGCCCAGAGCCTTCGTGCCGCTTACCTTAAGTAGCGGCGTGGCTTCAGGCATTACGATCACAGCATGCACGCCGAATTTTTGCGCGCTCATCGCTACGCCCTGGGCGTGGTTGCCCGCACTTGCGGCTATTACTCCATGCGCCCGCTCCTCGTCCGTTAGGTGCGCGATTTTATTGTAAGCGCCGCGAATCTTATACGCGCCGGTGCGCTGCAAATTCTCGCTTTTGAGATACACTTCCGCGCCGTAAAGCTTGCTGAGCTTCGGCGCCAGAGCAAAGGGCGTTTTATAGACGAAATCGTTTATCGTGCGCTTTGCTTGGATGATTTTGTTTAGATCAACCATCTACTTCCTTTCATAATTTTAAATTTTGTTATTATACATATTTTAGGCGGAATTTTATCCCGCGCGCAGCCTAAATCCGCAGCTTCGGTTTTAGCTCCGCTTAACTCCTGCGCCGCAGCAGCACGCCGCATTCGATATGGCTCGTATGCGCGAACTGATCGAAGATCGCAAACCTCTGCACCTCGTGCGTTGCGCAAAGCGAGCGTAAATTTTCAAAAAGCGTCTGCGGATTACAGGAGATGTAGATCAAATTTTGAAAATTTTTTATGAAATCAATCACGCTAGGCTCCAGCCCCGCACGCGGCGGATCGATCAAGACGTGTGAAAAATCGTAGCCTAAAATATCGATCCCCTTTAGCCGCTCAAACTCGCGCCTGCGCGCAAACGCGCTCATCAACTCATCCGCGCTAAGGCGGACGAATTGCGCGTTGCAAACGCCGTTGAGCTCGCAGTTTATGCGGGCATTCACAATCGAGCTTTTTGAAATTTCGCTCGCCAACACGCGGTTAAATTTATCCGCAAGCGGGATGGTGAAGTTGCCGTGCCCGCAGTAAAGCTCCAGCAGATCGCGCGCGGCTGAGCTTTCTGGGCGCACGGCATGTTTTTCGCAGCTCGAATTTTGCGCGACGGAATTTTCGCAGGCTGAATTTTGCGCGCTTTTCTTTTCACAATCCAAATTTTGCGCAGCGGAATTTTGCACTTCCAAATCCTTGCGAGCGAAATTATCATCCGCAGAGCTCTCGTCTTTGGACGTATAGTTAAATTTCACGGAATTTTCGCCGTTAAATTTTGCAGAAGCGGAATTTGCTTTAACGGAATTTCGGTAGGCGGCGTCAAATTCGGCGGAATTTTCAGAAGCAAAATTTCGATCCGTAGAATTTCGCGGGGTGGACTGCTCGCAGCCGTAATTTTGCACAGCGGAATTTTGCGAGGCAAAATTTTTTTCAACAAAATTCCTATCGGCGAAATTCTGTGCGGCGCGTACCTCGTTCGTGCCCTCTTTGCCGAAGTCCACGCAGCTTCTCGCCCAGGCGATCATCTTTTCGTTCACGCCGCGGTTGGGCTGGATGAAGGCGTTTTCGCCGAAGCGAAATTTATAAACTCGCCCGTCCACGCAAAGCTCGTCTGTGAGGCTTAGCTCGCCGCTTAGCAGCTTCTGTCCGCGCGCGCGAGCCATGACCCCGATGCCAAGCTTGTCCGCCAGCTCGCAAATCGCCTCCTGCTCGCGCTCGCCCAGGCGCTTGTGATAAAGCAGCGTCGCCAAAATCCCGCTAGCGCACGAGATGAACTCGACGCCAAAGAGCCTTTCTTTTAAAGCTTCGCTCCGCCCAAGCGCCTCTAGCAGCCGCGGCATTAAATTTGCGATAGGAAGCGCTACCTTGGGGCATTCGTTAATTAAAATTTTCTTGCTACGTGCGCCGCCCATCGTGTAAGCAAGATCAAATGCGCTATGCCAAATATCGTGCCAGATGCCAAATTCCGCCCTGATGCGGTAATTTTGTGGGCTTGATGCGAAAAACTCAAATTCGCCGTTAAAAAAATCTCTAAATTTATCGGCGATCAGACGCTTTTTATATAAAATTTGATCCGCATAGGGCTCGCCGAGCGTGCAACTGCCGCAGCTACCGAAGCTTTCGCAATTCATACATCCACTCTTTTACCCACTACGCGCAGTAAAAGAATGATAGCCGCGATACCCAAGATCAGACATCCCCACACGCTAAGCCCAAAGCCCGCAGGTAGGTAGCCGCAAACGATACTGATGCCGCAAACGACCAGCGCATAGGTCATCTGCGTGCTTACGTGCTCGATGTGATCGCAGCCCGCGCCCATCGAAGAGAGGATCGTCGTATCCGAAATCGGCGAGCAGTGATCGCCGAATATCGCTCCGGTAAGCACCGCGCTGATATTTACGCACATGAAAACGTGAAATTCCTCGCCGCTAAGGCCATATTTTTGCCCCACGGCGTGAGCAAGAGGCACGGCCAAAGGCGTGACGATGCCCATGGTGCCGAAGCTTGTGCCCGTTGAAAATGAGATAAACGAGCTAAGCACGAAGATCACGATCGCAAGAGCAAAGCGCGGCGTAGCGTCGCTTAGAAGCTCGACCAAGTAACGCGAAGTGCCTAGCTCTTTGATAACAGAGCTTAGCGACCACGCAAAAAGCAGGATTATGACGGTATTTAGCATGCTTTTCCAGCCGCCAACCCAGACCTCGATCGCCTCTTTGACGCCGTAAATTTTTTGCGCGATCCCCAAAACGACGGCGATGATCGACGAAAAGAGCGCAGATTGAAACAGCACTACCGAGGCGTCTGCCGCGCTAAATGCGGTACGGATCGAAGTAAAGCTAAGAGGAGCTGCCTTGACCGCCTCCAAAGCCTCGCCCTCCAGCGAGCTGTAGCCGTTGAGATAAAATCCGATGACGGAAAGGACGATCATCGCTCCTAGCGGGATTATCGCGTTTAGCTTGCGAAGCGCGACGCCTTCTTTGGGTACAAAAATTTGATCCTCTAAATTTTTGATCTTAAAATCCGCAGCTCCGCTCTTGCCGCCGCGAGATGCGATCTCTGCGCGATACATCGAGCCAAACTCCCTACTCATCACTGCGGTTGCGACTACGAAAAAGATCATAAAAATATTATAAAATCTATACGGGATCGTCTCCACAAACACGGTGAAAGCGTTTATGTTTTCTATGCCGATCTGTGAGTAGGCCTCTTTGATCGCCGAAATTTCGACTCCGACCCAGGTGGAGATCACCGCGATGCCGGTAATCGGCGCTGCGGTCGCGTCGATGATGAAGGCGAATTTCGCGCGCGAAATTTTAAATTTATCCATAAGCGGCCGCATGATAGGGCCCACGATCAGCGCGTTTGCGTAATCGTCGAAAAATATCACGATACCCATCAGCCAGGTGTAAATTTGACCCAAAACGGGAGTGTCTGCGTGCTTGCTAAGCCAGAGCGCAAGCGCCTTCGTGCCGCCGCTTTTAGTCACCAGAGCGATGAGCCCGCCGATACACATGACCTGAAGCAAAATGCCCGCATTCCACGTATCAGCCATCGATTTTACCATGCGGGAGCACAGATCGGTAAAAGCGAAAAGCGCCGAAGCTGCGATATTTTGATCGACCATACCGATAAGAAAGGTTCCGCTTAGCACGCCCAAAAACAGCGACAAAATCACGTCCTTGGTGATGAAAGCAAGCACGATTGCCGCAACCGGCGGGATAAGCGTCAGCACGCCGTAAAGCTCGCTGTTTCGCACGGCGGGCTCCACGTCCGCAAGCGCCAGCGCGGGCAAAAAAATCGCCGTAAAGATAAGCAAATTTTTCAACATTTTAATCCTTGATGATTGATAAAATTTTAAAATTTAACCTCCGATCGGGGGTTAAATTTTAAAATTCTGCGCACCTTGCAGCAATTATTTGTATTCACGCGCTTTCTTTTACGGCGATTATTGAGCGACTTAATCGCGCAGCAAACTCTACAATTTTACTGCGTTTGCAATTTTGCGAACGCATTTTTAAGTAACTTGTCGCGCAGCAAAATTCCTACGGTGCAAAATACCGCGCGCGGCGTAATCAAAAAGCGTTTTATAAGTGCATTTAAATTCTACTTAACATAGCAAAAGCCCCAAATTAAGATAAAATTCCGCAATACTGCGATGCTTACTTTGTCGCAAAAGCGATAAGTTTATCGCACAAAATTTGATGAAATCCCGCTCTTGATCGCAAACCAAAATCCCTCAGCAAAAATTTTATCACGCATAAATGCACAAATCGCCATTTTTAAAGCTCGTCTGCGCGTTTATAAAATTTCAGTGCATGCAACCTGCGCAAGCAAAGCGATAAAATTTTAAAGCGTTAAATTCTACCAACTCTCGCTCGAAATATCCGCTAAACCTATAGAATTTGCAAAGCAGCAAAACTCTAAATTTAAAGCTCATAAGGCTTTTGCAAACCCAAAGCGCTGCAAACCTAAAACGACGATGAAGCGGCAAGCGGCCCTTTAAATCAAGCCCGCTAATTCTCACGCTCAGGCGCATCTTGCGGATCGCTCGTAAAATCATCGCTTACTTGCGTAGGACTTAGTCCAAGCGAGCGCAAATAGCTCTGCGTAGCTGCTTCGCCACCCGCAAGCGCATAGTCTAGCGCATTTAGTCCCGCCTCGTCGACTGCTTTTTCGTTTGCGCCTGATTTTACGAGCAATTCAACGATCTGCTTGGTACTTTTTTGCGCCGCAAACATCAGCAGCGTCTTGCCCGCTCCTGAACGCTCACAGCCGTCGCTACGCTCGCCTAACGATGCCAGGGCCTGAGCTTCAGCGCTGCCGATCTGGCGGACATTTACGCTAGCATGCGAGTAGATTAGCAACTTTACGAGCTCATAATTTTTTGCCGCGGCAGCGAAAAATATCGGAGTTTGCCCAAGCGAGTTTTTATAGCCAACCAAGGCGCCTTTAGAGATCATAAATTTTGCGCTTTGAACGTTATTCATCGCGTAAAATAGCGAGTTTTCCTCGCCAGCATTCACCTGCGCGCCTCGTTCGATCAAAGCGCCGCTAAAGCGCTCGTCATATCCTAGCAAAAGGGCCAGATCCAGGGCATTATCAAGCTCGTAAATCGCGAAATCCTTGCTAAAAAGTAGCGTACGAAACTCATCTGCGCCTACTCTGCCTTTTAGCGCCATCTCAAGCTCACCGTAATCTCCCGCCTTGCGATCCTTTGCAGCATATGCGATAAATTCTGCTATCACGGCGCTTGCCAGCTCATCGGCGTCGTTTTTATTAAATTTGGCGGCGAAATAATCTCTTAACGCCTCCCTGGCTGCCGGGATCTCGCCCATAAAATTGCCATAAGCGATGAAATTTCCAATCTTGCGCTCGGAGTAAAATTCTAAGGCTTCAAGCGATTTTTCGCTGATTTGCGCGTAGTGTTTCTCTTTGGCATAGCTCAAAAAGCCCTCGCCATCCATCCCCGCAAATGCCAAGGTTCGCTCAAGCCTTTTTTCGTTCAGCAAGGCTTCATTACCGACGCAATCGATATTTTCGTCCCTGATCTCAGAAGCCGCGCTTTTTAAATTTTGCAAAAATTCCGCGCCAGCTAGCGAGCCTTTACAGCCAAAATCGCTTTGCAGCAGCTCTTCGTCCGCAGGCTCTTTGCTAAAAAAGCCGCGCGGATCGCTTAGCATCTGCTCGCAAGAAGCGCCAAAAAGCGTGCCGCAAAAAACAAACGAACCCATTAGAATTTTTCGCATCGCTACCTCGAATTGCATTTGAAGCGTTATTTTACCTTTAAATTTATTTATTAAAACTTAGTGCGGGCAGTGGATTTCTATGGAATTCCTTTCAGCTTTATAAAATTTTGCAGAATTTTTAAAATTTTACGGCGCAGTAATGAGCGGCGTTAAATAATGGCAGTTAGAAGCGCAGCAATGGAGGGCACTATATGAGAACACAGCGATCGGCAGGCTAAAATTTTAAAATTTACGCGCGAGCTAGCGGTAAAATAAAATTTTGCAAGCCGTACAAATCTAGCGGAATTCCGCGCCAGGTTTATCGTGAAATAAAATTTTACAAGTGGAGCCCATTCTGCAGAATTCTACACGTAATCAGTAGCGAGATAGAATTTGCGAGGTAAAATTCCTCGCAGAATAAAAGAATTTTGCAGCGAGTAGAGTTAAATTTCACCGCGCGAAATTCTACGCCTAGCGCAAAATCCGCCGCGCTAAAATTTAGCGAATTTCAATCTGATGGAATTTAGCACGACCGTTACGGAGCTAAAGCACATCGCTGCGGCGCCGTACATCGGCTTTAGAAGCACGCCGAGCGCTGGATATAGCGCGCCTGCTGCGATCGGGATACACACGGCGTTGTAAAACAGCGCCCAGAAGAGGTTTTGCTTGATCGTCCGTATGGCGGCACCCGATAAGCGGAATAGATATAGCACGCTTGCAAGGTCATTTTTTATAAAAATCACGTCGCCCGCGCCCTTGGCTACGTCGCTGCCGCCGTTCATCGCGATGCCGATACTAGCAGCTTTTAAGCTCGGTGCGTCATTGACGCCGTCGCCCACGAAAAGCACCCGCTTGCCCTCATCGGTCAGGGATTTGATGAACTCATATTTGCCGCTTGGAAGCACTCCGCTTCTTACCTCGTCGATGCCAAGGCTACGAGCGACGAAATTTGCCGTTTTGGCGTTATCGCCCGTTAGCATGACGGTTTTTACGCCTCTGTTTTGCAGCGTCTGCACGACGCCGCGCGCTTCGGCTCTGATCTCGTCGCTAAATGCGATGAAGCCCGCGTACGAGCCGCCTATCGCGCAGTAAACGACGCCGAAGCCCTTGTCTAAAAGCTCCTCCGCTTCTACTTCGACGCCCACGTCCACGCCGCGCTCGCGCAGAAAGCCCGCGCTGCCGCAAAGAATTTCGCCGGTGGGATTTTTCGCGACGATCCCCTTGCCCGCGATACTTTCAAACTCGCCGTTAAGCTTAGAAATTTCGCCGAATTTCAGCTCGGCAAATTTTACGATCGCTCTTGAGATCGGATGTTCGCTAAGCTTTTGCGCGCTTGCTAAAGCGTAGAGATCCTGGGCGCTCAGATCGCTGAAGCTTACCGAAATTTCGCCCTTGCTAAGCGTGCCGGTTTTATCGAAAACCGCGACGTCGGCGCCTTTTAAAATTTCTAAAATTTCGGGATTTTTGATTAAAATTCCAGCTTTTGCGGCGTTTGAGATCGCGCAAACGATCGCGATTGGCGTCGCAAGCCCTAGCGCGCACGGGCAGGAGATGATAAGCACGCAAATAGCGGCGGATGCGGCATATGAGAGCCGTCCGTCAAGCGCCATCCACGTTATAAAGCTAGCAAGCGCGATCAAAATCACCGCGGGCACGAAGATATTTGAAATTTTATCCGCAAAGCGCGCGATCGGCATCTTTTTGTTGCCCGCCTCGTTCAGCAGATTTTTAATCTCAGCAAGCAGCGTTTGATGCGAAAATTTCGTCACCTTCACGTAGATGACGCCGTCAGTGCTCACGCAGCCCGCATTGACCTCATCGCCTACGCTTTTATAAACCGCCAAGCTCTCGCCGCTGATGAGTGAAGCGTCGATCTGCGCGCCGCCCTCGACGATAAGCCCGTCGCATGGGATGCGCGAGCCGTTTTTTACTAGCACTTTATCGCCCGGCTTTAGCGATTCTGCGCGCACTTCGGCTATCGTGCCGTCGTCTTTGATCAAAAGCGCGGTTTTAGGGCTTAGATCGATTAGCCCCTTGATGTAGTCGTTCGCCTTCATCTTGCTGCGCTCTTCAAGGTATTTGCCGAGCGAGATAAAGGCGATTATCATCGAGGCGGAGGAAAAATAAAGATTTGTAAATTCGTTCTGCGCGCCGTGCGTATAGACCCACGCCGCGGCCGTTAGCGAATAGGCAAACGCGAAAAAGCTTCCCATCGCCACGAGCACGTTCATATCAAAGCTTCTGTTTTTCAGCGAGCCGTAAGCGTGATAAAAGAAGTTCTTGCCGCAGTAAAATAGGCTCACGCACGCCATCGCCGCGCAAAGCAGCGCCTTTGGAACGAAGCTTAAAAACCCGCTCATCTCCACCGCCATTACCGCCGCGGCTAAAATAAGAGCGAGGATCAGCCTAAATAGCGCCGCTTTGAGGTTGCGCCGCTTTTTGCGTTCCAAATCCTCATAATCCACGGCGATATCATAGCCCAGCTTTTTGATCTTGGCTTTTAGCGTCTCCTCAAGCGCCGGATCGGCAAGTACGAACTCGCCGCTGCCGTTTGCGAAATTTACGTGCGCTTCCTGCACCCCCTCGATCTTGCGGCTTACCCGCTCGATCGCATTGGAGCAGTTTACGCAGCTCATCCCGACGATATTTAGAGTGATTTTGCTTGACATCCGTTAGTTTTCGCAAGACAGTTTTTCTACGACGCTAAAGCCCAAATCGTCCATCTCCTCTTTAAATTTAGCCTCGTCGCGCGGATCTAAGCTTAAACTCACCACTCCGCTTGCTACGTCCACCTCGATCTCGCCGAAATCATCCTTGAGCGCGTTTTTGATCGTCCTCGCGCAGTTTTCGCAGTGGATATTTTGCGCTTTAAATTTTACGCTTTGTTTCAAAGCCATGGGTCTCTCCTTTAGATTAAAATTTCAAAACTTATACTACTTTTTAATAAATTTTATTTCAACGCCTGCTCCTGAAATTTAAGGGTTTTTCGTTATAATCACCCGTTTTTAAATTTAAGCTTTAAGGAATTTTATGGGACGAGCTTTTGAATACAGACGCGCTTCAAAAGAAGCTAGATGGGGGAAGATGAGCAAACTTTTCCCAAAACTGGGCAAGGCCATAACGATGGCTGCGAAAGAGGGCGGCGAAGATCCGCTGATGAACTCCAAGCTGCGCGCCGCGATCGCCACGGCAAAGGCGCAAAATATGCCCAAAGACAATATCGACGCGGCTATCAAGCGCGCTAGCGGCAAGGATAGCGCCGATATCAAAACGATCTTTTACGACGGCAAGGCGCCCCACGGCGCGCTTTTAATAATCGAATGCGCCACCGACAACCCGACCCGCACCGTCGCGAACGTAAAGTCGATTTTAAACAAAGCCAAGGGCGAGTTTTTGCCAAGCGGCAGTTTGAAATTTATGTTTTCGCACAAGGCTATTTTTGAGACCAAGCTGCCGAGCCGCGACATTGAGGAGCTGGAGCTTGAGCTCATCGACTTCGGTCTTAGCGAGCTTGAGATCAATGAGTTTGAAAACGACAAGGGAGAGCTCGAAAAGACGCTTCTAATCTACGGCGAATACGAAAGCTTCGGCACTCTAAACGAAGGTATCGAAAAGATAGGGCTTGAGATCATCAGCGCAAGCTTAAAATTCGTCGCTAACGAAAAGCACGAATTTAGCGAGGATCAGCTGAGCGACATAGACGCGCTGCTCGAGCGGCTAGAGGATGACGACGACGTGCAGGCAGTTTACACCAACATCGCATAGGAGAAAAAATGGAAAATTTAAAAATTTACGACATCGACGCAGCGGCTTTGGCGCGCGATAAATACGCCGTGATAAAAACCGAAAAGGGTGATATGAAGCTGGAGCTTTTCGCAGATGAAGCCCCGCAGACGGTTACTAATTTCGCTAGCCTTGCGCGCAGCGGGTTTTACAAGGGTCTAAATTTTCACCGCGTGATCCCAAATTTCGTGATCCAAGGCGGCTGCCCGCGCGGCACCGGCACGGGAGGCCCAGGCTGGCGCATAAAGTGCGAATGCGACCGTCAAAAGCACAAGCACGTGCGCGGTGCGCTATCGATGGCGCACGCGGGACGCGATACGGGCGGAAGCCAGTTTTTCGTCTGCCACAGCGCGCAGCCGCACCTAGACGGCGTGCACACGGTGTTCGGTCGTATCGTGGATCAGCCTAGCCTAGCGGTTTTAGACGCGATTAGGCAGGGCGATAAGATCATTGACGTCGAGATCAAAGAGAGCCTGCAATCGTGATTAAATTTAAACCGCGGGGCGTTCGTCCGTGATAAAGATCGGCACGGACATAACCGCGGTGCGCAGGATCGCGTCGCTGCGCGCAAAATACGGCGCGAAATTTCTAAAGCGCATTTTGAAAAAATCCGAGCGCTCATCCGCGCTGCGCGACGAAAGTATCGCGGGCGTCTATGCCGCCAAAGAGGCGCTTAGCAAGGCGCTAGGCACTGGCATCGGCGCGGAATTCGGCTTTAAAGACGCTAAAATTTACAAAGACGCCCTGGGCGCGCCGCATTTAAAAATCCGTAAAAAAATCCGTAAAAAATTTCATATCAAATCCGCAAGCCTTAGCATCACGCACGACGCAAACGTCGCAATCGCCGTAGTCGCACTAAAACTCAATAAACCGCGCTCGAAGTAACGAAGCGAAGCGGCGCGACAACAAGAACCCCGCGTAAATTCTGCATAAATTTTGCACGACGGAATTTATGGGGCTAGGCGCAGATTTTGTAGAGTAGTATTTCGCGGCGCGGTACGCGATGCGGCGACAAACTTTGCCTATCTCAAATTTTATATTTGCCGACTTAAAATTCTACATTCATGAATAAAATTTTAGAGCACAAAATTTACCGCAATGAAATTTTAAAATTTCATTGCACCGCAGAATTTTGCTTTAAATTTAAGACATGGAATTTTATAACAGCGCCTCGGTGCAACTCAAAATGTAAAATTTCAGCCTGGAATTTAGCGGCAAAAGTATAGACTTTCTATTAAAATTTCACGGCGAAATCGCGCTTCAAAATTTAAAGCAGGCGCAAAGCCGTTTTCGTCTGATGCATCTATCATCAAGGATTAAGCGGAAGTTCATAAGCCAATGAAACACGCGCGGCGGCGTCTATTCGTCGTGCTTATCTTAAACAAGAGCTTTTGCGCCGTACTTATGCCGAATGCCGCAGATAGCGCGGTGTTCTCTTTTGCTATGTACGAAAAACGGAGGCGAGCTTGCGTAGCTACATTTACCGCTCAGTCTGGCGCTAGCTTGAGCGACACAGATAGGCGGCACACACAGTAGCGAGCGATCAAAATTTACGCGAAGAAATTTAAAATGAAATTCCGCGAGCCATGGATTTGGCGTTAAATTTTAAAATTTCACGGCGGCGCAAATTTTAAAATTCCATGCAGAGCGTATTAAAATTTTAAGCCGCGAGCTCACGGGGCTAAATTTAGCCGCCAATAAGTTTGCAAGTCTCTGCAAAAAGAAATTTTATCACGGCGCGATGCCGCAAAAATTTTCAATTGCTCGTATTTGGGCGGCGGGCTTACGCAGCTTACTTTTTCGCGCGAGGTATAAATTTAATATATATATATTTTGACCGCTCTAAGACTGCGCCCAAAGCCGCCCCGTATTCCAAGCCGCGTAAATTTTAATCGCTCGCGCCAAGATATGATTAAATTTAAAGCACAAAAAATGCACTCATAGCGTCAGCTTACGTCAAAACGCCTAAAACTGCACTTAAATTCCAACCAGCAATAAAATTTAGAAATGAAATTCCGCGAGCCAAAAATTTGGTGATAAATTTTTAAAATTCCACGGCGATAAAATTTTAAAATTTCATGCAGAGCGCATTAAAAATTTTAAGCCGCAAAGCCTATGGGGCTAAATTTAACTCGTTAAAAGCTTCAAAGCAAATGCAAAACAAAATTTTAAATGATAAAGCAAACGAACTAAATTTGATAGCATAAAAGCTTGCAAGACCTCTGCAAAAGAGAGACCGGCAAAGCCGCATGCGGATGAAATTTAAAAAGCGGGATTAGTCCGCCTTTTTTAGATTATCGGCGAGCAAAAATGCAAGCTCCAGCGCCTGATCTGCGTTTAGGCGCGGATCGCACTGCGTTTCGTAGCGCTGTTTTAGCGTCTCTTGCGTCACGTTAAACGAGCCGCCCGTGCACTCGGTGACGTTTTGACCGGTCATCTCAAGATGGATGCCGCCCGCGTGCGTGCCCTCCGCAGCGTGAATCTCGAAAAAGCTCTGAACCTCGCTTAAAATTTTAGAAAATTCGCGCGTTTTGTAGCCGTTGGCGGTCTTGACGGTATTACCGTGCATCGGATCGATGCTGTATAGGATCGCCCTGCCCTCGCGCTTTAGCTCGCGTAAAATTTGCGGCAGCCGCGCGCCGATCTTATCCGCACCCATGCGGATGATGACGTTTAGCCTGCCTGCTTCGTTTTGCGGATTGAGCTTGTCGCAAAGGCGCAAAATTTCATCCGCAGTGCCGCTTGGGCCGATCTTGACGCCGAGGGGGTTTTTGATACCGCTTAAAAAATGCACATGCGCATCGTCCGCGCCGCGCGTGCGCTCGCCGATCCAAAGCATGTGCGCCGAGCAATCGTACCAATCGCCGCTGGTGCTGTCGATGCGCGTCAGACACTCCTCGTAGTGCAGCAGCAGCGCCTCGTGCGAGGTGTAAAGCACCGTCTCGGCAAGGCTCGGAGAGTTAGCGGCACTCAGTCCGCACGCCTCCATAAATTTAAGCGTGCGCGAAATTTCATCGCTGAGCTCGTTAAATTTAGCCTCCAACTCGCCCTTTTTCAAAAAGCCCAAATTCCACTTATGCACCTCGTGCAGGTTCGCAAGACCGCCGCGAGAAAAGGCGCGCAGCAGATTCAGCGTCGAAGCGCTTTGATGATACGCCTCAATCATGCGAGCTGGATCTGCTTTGCGCGCCGCTTCGTTAAACTCAAATCCGTTGATTATGTCGCCGCGGTAGCTAGGCAGGCTCACGCCGCCAACCTCCTCGAAATCGCTGCTGCGCGGCTTTGCAAACTGCCCTGCGATACGACCTACCTTCACGACGGGGCGCCCCGCTGCAAAAGTAAGAATTATTGCCATTTGAAGCATTACCTTAAACATATCGCGGATATTATTCGCGCTAAAATCATTAAAGCTCTCAGCGCAATCGCCGCCTTGAAGCAAAAACGACTTGCCCTCGCTGGCGCGCGCGAGCTCGGCTTTTAGGTTGCGAACCTCGCCCGCAAAAATTAACGGCGGCAGCTTGTAAAGGCGCTCTTTAGCGGCCTGCACCGCACTTTCATCCTGATAGATCGGCTGCTGTAAAATTTTATAATCTTTCCACGATGTCCTACTCCAGCTCATAGCCCCTCCTTAAATTTCGTAAATCCCGCGATTATACCCAAATAAGCTTTTATTAACCCAAAAAATCTTAAAATAGCGCCTTTAGGCAATTTGGAAGGAATTTTATGGAAGAAAACCGCACTAAAGGGCTAATGTTTGCTCTTGCCACCTTTGTTATGTGGGGCGTTTTTCCGATATTTTTCAAGCTCATAAAGGACGTGGATGCGGTGCAAATTTTAGCGCATCGCGTCGTTTGGTCCTTCCTGCTGCTGCTCGTTTTTCTCTGCTTTACACACCGCTTAAAAAATGTCGCGCGGCTTCTTAGCACCCCTAAAATCGCTCTCACGCTGCTTTGTACAGGACTACTTATCAGCACGAACTGGGGCATTTATATCTACGCGGTAAATTCCGATCAAATTTTGGCAACGAGCCTCGGATATTTTATAAATCCGCTATTTTCGGTGCTTTTGGGTGCTTTATTTCTGCGCGAGCAGCTAAGCGCGGCGGCTAAGCTTTCTCTTCTGCTAGCCTTTGCGGCGATCGGCGTGCAAATTTACGCGCTAGGCAGGCTGCCGATAATCTCGCTCGTGCTGCCGCTTAGCTTTGCATTTTACGGCCTCATACGCAAAAAAGTAAAAGTACCTAGCTTTGAGGGGCTGTTTTGCGAAACGGCGCTGATGCTGCTGCCCGCGCTTGCGTTTCTGATCTACTGCGCGCTAAAAGGAAGCGGCGCTTTCGGCTTTAACGTAAACAGCGCGCTGCTGTTTGCAAGCGGACTGATTACGATTTTGCCGCTTCTTACCTTCGCCGTAAGCACGCAGTATCTGCCGCTATCCACGATCGGCTTTATGCAGTACATCAGCCCTAGTATGAGCATGCTAATCGCGGTATTTATCTACGGCGAGGAGCTTGAGAGTTACAAAATTTTAAGCTTTTCGCTAATTTGGTTCGGGCTCGCGGTCGTGGGCTTGGATGGCTTAAGGAGAAAAAATGGCTAATTTCGCTTTGATGTTTGCAGTCGCCCTTGCGGTGGGCGCGCTCGTGTATTTTCAGGTCCAAAAGGCTTCCGCGCGTGCAGACGCCGCAGACCCCGAGCTTAGCTCGCAAAGGTATATGAAATTTTGCGATATTTTGGAGGACAAACTGCGAGATCTTGTGCGGCTAGAGCTGCGCGACGAAAGCGCTCGCGAGAGCTATCTAGACGAGCTTGAGGCTCTTAGTAAGGAGCTGGTTTACATCAAAACGATGCATCAAAGCAACCTAAACCCCGCCGTGTGGGAGGGCAAGCTATTTGAGTTTCTAAATAAAACGGACGCACTTATCGAAAAATACGCCGCTAGCGCAGAGCGCTCGCTGCAAGACTGGCGCAAGCAGCTGGAGATGGAATTTAAGAATTTGTAGCGCGAAATTTTAAGCGGCGAATTTCGCGGGTCCATATCAGGCGAGTTTTAGCGCCTAAATTTATATGATTTAATGCGCTGCAACTCTCGGAATTTTTAAAATTTACATACGTGCCGGAATTTTGCAAACCGCTTGCGTCATGGCGACAAAATTCTATGCATTTTATAAAGCAAAACGACGCAAATTTTAAATCAGCGTAATTTGTAGAATTTTGCAAGATACATAGCAACCGCGAAGCCGATAATCGCGTCTGTAAATTTTATAGAATTTACTCATTGGCGGACGCGGTATCTGCAGCCTTGGATCCCGCTTGTTCTAGCTGCTTAGAAGCATCGCGCCTTAAAATTTTATCGTACTCCTCCACTCTTATCACCTTGCCCTTATACTCTATTTTAAGATAATATTCCAATTTTTCTAATTGCAAATATCTAAAAAAATTATCCAAATCAAAGCCGCCTGCACCCTTAGGCTCATCGCCGCAGAGCGCAGAGTAGCGCTTTATAAGCGTATCGTAGATACCCAGCAGCGCCGTATTCGGCGTTACCGAGCCGCATCTATTAAGATCGGGCAGCGAGCCTTTGTTAAGCTTGATTACATCATTTTCCGAATACTTTGAGCGCTCCGTCATCATATATCTAAGCAGCTCATACGTAGAGCTGTTTAATAAAGTCCAATTTAAAATAATCTCATCGTAACAATAATTATCCATATGCTCTAGGTATATTTTCTTATACTTCCTCAACGTATCCAAATCCTTACGGCAGTCATCGTATTTTTTTTGAATACGCTCATCGTCCGGAAGCCCTGCTAAATCGTATTTAAGTAGCAGATTTAGCATACTCGCGTCATATCGCTGCGGCAGCATCTGATAGATGGAGCAGTTCGGCTGCCGCTCATCTTTGCGGTGTTTGAGCGTAAAAGCAATACAATGATCGTCCGTCCAAGCGGTAATCTCAGGTCTTACGCCGCTGCTAAGCATAAGCTCCGTCATCTGCAAAAATCCGCCTGCTACGGCGTAATAGAGTGGATCGGATACTGCACTAGTACCTTCACTTTTAGGCGTTATGGAATATGTCTTTACCTGTGCGTCGCTAGTAACAACCAAATAGGAGTCACCGTATCCAGGGTCTGTAAGCCACGGACGAACATATTTAACGCTAGAAAAGCTAGCTCCGTGCTTGAGTAGAATTTCTGCGGCAGCGGTAGAGTTATTTTCGATAGCATAGCTTAACGCCGAATGAGAAAAATCGTCCGTGCGGTTGATATCAGCTCCGTGATAGATCAGCTCCTCGATAGTGTTTGCATCGTTGTAAAAGCTAGAATACATTATCGCCGTTATGCCAAAATGCAGCGGATCGCCCGCAGTGATGCGCTGCTCTCGCATAAATGCTAAAATACGAGCAGTGTCCTTGGAGCGCAAAAGCTTGCAGAAATACTCCATTCGCTCATTGCCATGCACTACGCACTCGTCCAAATCTAACTCGGCGCCCAGCCTTTCGTACCGGTACCTTGCTATTGCGGCGCGATCCTCGTCCGTTAGCGGCCGATTGGAGGAATTGCCGGAGGTTGTGGCGCGACTCGCCGTGGAATTTTGCGCGGGCTGAGTTTTGGACCTATCCATAAACGCACTGCCTGCGATCAGACAAAATACGCCCGCCGTAACAACCAAGTACGCTATGATGAGCTTGGATTTTATCTCTTTCAAAACGACCTCCGCAAATAAAATGACGAATACTACCGAGCGTGAGCTTAGCCGAATATAAACGGGCGCTTTCGCACATAAAATTTAGCGGCGGCTTACCCATAAAATATTGAAATTTTAGTTTTAAATTTGCCGCCCGCTTCGCATATCCTCCTAGATAAAAACCGTATAGTCCTTTTTAATATAGTCTATATTTATATTTTTCTGCAAAAAATACTCTCTAACTTCGTCGTAAATTTCACTACTATACAAATAAATCAAATAGTAGTGTGCCGATACCACAACGGAATAATATAAATATCCGCCATGCCACGGCTCATCGACTTTTATAAATGGGAAAATTTTAAATCCTTTTATGCCTTTATTTATGCAACAATATACGGCGAATTTTATAAATATATTCGCCACATACACGCAAAGCAAAAAATACAAAGAAAAAACCTAACGAGCCAATACGATAAAAAATTCTGACATTTTTGACAAATCAGAAAAATATTCTTGTAACGATTTAAGACTACCTGTAATAGGTGCGCCCTTTTATCAATGCTTTCTTTGCTCGTTTATATCTCTTTTATTGGGGGATTTGACTACATAAAATAATTTACTTTATCGCCAATATCGATATTGAGTTTATTTAAAAAATATTCTCTTACCTCTTTTGTATCTTTTTTTGAAACCAAAGGAACTATCTGTTTTCCGGTTCTTGTTTTAATGCATAAATGTCCTGGATTATAAAATTCAAATTTTTTATTTTGAAGTATCGAAAATAGGAATATTGACAAAAATCTAACGACAAGTATAGAAATGACAAAAATAATTTCTTGATAGCCAAAACCTGACAATAGAGAAATCAAACACAAAATAAAACATAAAACATTTATTTTCAATTTATAGTTTTCCTTGATAAAATTATCATTGTTTATTTTAAAAATTTCCAACCCACTTGATATGTTTTTAAAATATGTTATGTGCGAATTGTTGATAATAATATCGTTTTCTTTTGCAAAATAGCAATACAGGGCAAACAGGCACAAAAATAAAATACTTAAAATAAAAGTTGAATTTTGATT
>NZ_CALIIU010000048.1 GCF_938017775.1 uncultured Campylobacter sp. | reverse complement strand
TTACGAAGCTTCTTGTCGGCACGAGCATCGGCACCACCGCGGCGATCGTGCCGCTTACTATCGGCTCGGCCCCCTTTATCGCGCGGCTCATCGAAAGCGCGCTGCTGGAGGTCGATAGCGGTGTGATCGAGGCGGCGAAGAGCTTCGGCGCGAGCAAGACGCAGATCATCTTTCGCGTGATGTTCGTCGAGGCGCTGCCTAGCATCATCGGCGCGATTACGCTCACGCTTATCGTCATCATCGGATTTACGGCGATGGCTGGCACAGTCGGCGGCGGCGGGCTCGGCGACGTGGCGATCCGCTACGGCTTTCAGCGCTTCCGCCCCGATATAATGGCATACACCGTCGTGATCCTGATCGTACTCGTGCAGATCATACAAAGCATAGGAAATTTACTTTATAAAATCACAAAAAAGTAAGGAGCATATAATTTATCACTAAATACGGTGCGTAAAATGTCTAAGGTGTTTGCAATTAGAATTTTTGCTAAGATTGCGTGAAATGGAATTTTGAAATTGAAATTCCATGAACCGTTAATTCATAAGTAAAATTCTAAAATTTTTTAATTATTTATGCTCCGGTTTTTTAATTTCATTGTATCTAGCATTGCTATGGATGGCTTGCTAAATAGTTGTGTATACTCATAAAATTCTACTCTTGCTAGCGAGATTCGGCATTCACTCACAAAGCTCCGCTTTCGCTCATTTGATTGCACTCTCGCCGTGAAATTTTGCCGTAAATTTTGATCTGAAATTTTGTATTGCAAATTTTAAAGCGGCATAGAAAGCGTAGAATTTTATGAATCGCATTGCGCCGCTTTCGGTAAATTTCACGCGGACGGATACAGCGCGTTTAATAAGATTATTATTGCATAAGAGCGAATCTATGAAATTTTATCTAGTGCATAGCGTCTAAATTTAAAAAGGGGCGAGAAATCTCCCGCCCCTGAAATTTTAAGTATAGGATTTGATTTTATAAATGTGTGAGCTAGGGCTTATGCATCTCTTATTTAAAACATAATCTCAAACCCTGCATTGATAGCACCACCTCTTGTTTTGCCTACGTAGCCCTTGCCTCCTAGGCTAAAGATAAGGTTTTTACTCTCATACTTATAGCCGGCTTCAAATACTCCGGTTGAGCCTTTTAGGCTAGGCTTAGGAGCGTCAAGTCCCATGGTAGATGCTTTAGCATCCCCGCTAAACTCATATTCGTATGCGCCTCCTACATATAGATTATGCTCATCTTTTAGATTTATAGTATCTCTAAGACCAGCTCTTACTCTATTAGATGTAACGCTATCAAAGTGATATCTCTCGCCAGAGCTTATAGTAGCATCCGCATCATCCGTGTAAGCATATAGCCATTTAGTATAAACGTCTAGTTTATTACTTTGGCTTAGATCAAAGATCTGACCTATTCCTATATGAGTAGCTATATAGGTTGAGCTTATATCAAACTTCTCATTATGAGCTAATACTCCAGGAGCTATAGCATAGGTCCAGTCGTTACTATTGTAGTCGCTGCTTATCTTACCTACGTGAAAGCTTGCATCTAGATAGGTACCACTAGTAAAGTTTTGCTTTAGCATCAAGCCCCCGCCTATATACTCGCTATCTCCGTCTGCGTGCAGACCGCTATCTAAGTAGCTATCGTAGTTGGCTTTTCCGTATTCAACGAATACTCCGCTTAAGATATCTCCTGCGAAATTCTCAGTTAAGCTGGCAAGTCCTGCTGCAACACCGTAACCTTTGGAATTTACGTGCGAGCCCGTCTCATACCTTAGATCATAAGCTTCGCTTATAGCAAAAGGAAATAGCTCTAAATGCCCATCCGGTATTAGCTTATCTAGGTAGTTAGTGATTAACTCGCTTCCGCTCTTTA
>NZ_CALIIU010000047.1 GCF_938017775.1 uncultured Campylobacter sp. | reverse complement strand
CGCAGTTGCGGTAAAGTGCCGCAGCTTTTATGCCGCTAAGCATTGAAATTTTGCGGAGCGCTCTTAGCCTGAAAAATACCGAAACACACAAAAGAGCAAAAATAATTCCGCCAATGATATAGGTAGCTGTCTTGTTGGTGCTAAGCCCTAGCATGCCGCCAGTAGCAATATCTAGCGCAACTAAAGTCGCAGGCACTGCCGATAAAAACAGATCGAAGCCGGTGCTGATCATCCCCTCTTTTCTTGCCTGAGATACGAGATCTTGCATACATAAGCCTTTTTAAAATTTATCCCGAAGTATACATAAATCGATGTAAAGCAGGAATTAAACAGCTAAATTTAAAATTTCAAAATTTCGTCGCGGCAAGCTTGCAGATTGCGGAATTTCAGGAATTCTACCAGAGCGAGAATAAAATTCCGTCGCGGGATTTTAAAACGGAATTTCACCTATGGATTTGCAGGGTAGAATTTCGCGGTGGAATTTCAAAATCTCAAGCGATAGCATACTTTCATAGCAGGATTTAAAAATCAGCGCGATGTCGAATAGAATTCGCCGTGAAATTCTAGAGCAAAATTTTGTAAATTTGCGAGGCAGAATTCCGCCATGAAATCCCAGGCAGGAATTCTAAAACAAAACTTTATTACGAAATTTTAAAGCGAAATTCCGCTATGAAATTTAGATCTAAATTTTAAAGTGACATTTTAAGACAAAATCCCGCGATTTAAAATTTCGCGCCAATTGATGAGCTACTTTATCGCGCCACTCGCACTACCTCACCTGCGCGCTGAAAATTTGCGTGATGCTGGGTATTTGCTCGCCCTCTACGTCAAATTCCGCCGTTTTGATCTGTACGCCGTAGAGCGAGCTAAGCGCGGCTTCGGTTAAAATTTCGTTGCTTGCGCCGTAGTTGTAGCTAAGATCATTTCGCAAGATCAGTGTGCGATCGGCGACTGCGAGGGCGTGGTTAGGCTGGTGGGTGGTAAAAACTATGCTCGCATCGCTATTTGAGCGTAGATTTGCGATGAGGCTTAGCACGCGGTCTTGGTTTTTGATATCAAGCGCGCTGGCAGGCTCGTCCAAAAACAGCACGTCGCTGCCGCTAGCTAGGGCTCTAGCAAAGAGCACGAGCTGCCTCTGCCCGCCGCTGAGGGCGTTAAAGCTGCGCTTTTGCAGATGGGCGACGCCTAGCGTATCCAGAGCGTCAAGGCAGATTTGAATATCCTTTTTGCCCGGTTTTGAAAAGAGCGAGATCTCGCGTACCCGCCCCATCAGTACGATGTCAAGCACGCTGTAATCAAACGCGACGTTAAAGCTTTGAGGCAAGAAAGCAAATTTTGCCTTGCGCACGATCTCGCCTTCTTTAGGCTGCAAAATCCCCATCATACACGACATTAGCGTACTTTTGCCTTGCCCGTTTAAGCCCAAAATCGCTAATGTTTGAGAGCTGGCAAGCTCGAAGTTTAAGTTGCGAAAGCAGAATTTTTCCGCCTCGTAGTAAAAGCCAGCATTTTTTACCTCAATTAGATTTTGCATTTTTGGCACTCCTTTTTAGAAGTAGGGCAAAGATCGGGCTTCCGATGAGAGCGGATAGAATTCCTAAAGGAATTTCGGCGCTACTTAGCGAGCGAGATAGATCGTCGATTGCCAGCATAAAGATCGCTCCTGCAATGAAGCAGGCAGGCATTAGCTTCACGTGGTCGCTGCCCGCGATGAGCCTGGTGGCGTGCGGCACTACAAGACCTACCCAGCCGATATTTCCGCTGACGCTAACTTGTACGGCGATCAGAGCAGTGCAAAGCGCTAGGATCGTGCAGCGCAGAAACTTAACGTCCACACCTAGCACGCGCAAATCATCATCATTTAGGCTGAGTAGATTAAACCGCCATCTTAGCGCGATTAAGACTGCAGAAGCGGGCAGGGCGATCGCGCACATCAAAATTACTTTATCATATCCTGCGCTTACGAAGCTTCCCAGTAGCCAAAAAACGATATTAGGCAACACTTCCTCATCGTCTGCTAGATACTGCACTAAGCTCGTAAGTGCGGCAAATACGCCATTAATGACTATACCTGCCAAAATGAGCGAGAAAATATCGGCGCGTGCTACGAATTTCGCCAAAAGATAGAGCAAAAATAGTGCTGCAAGCCCGAAGCAAAATGCAAAACCCGCAAGCCATAAGCCGCTCAATCCTAGCAAAATACAAAGCGCGCCGCCGAATGCCGCTGCAGTGCTAACGCCTACGATGTGCGGGCCAACGAGCGGGTTTTTAAATACCGCCTGCAAGCTCAAACCCGCGATAGCAAGCGCTCCACCGCAAAGGCTGGAGAGTAGAATGCGCGGAATTCTAACATCCATCATCACACTTTTGGCGGCTTCATCGCCGCCTCCGCTAAAGAGAATTTTAAAAATTTCTTCTAGTGGGATATGAAACTGCCCGCTAGCGAGCGAGATTAGCGCCAGCACTACCCAAAAAAGAAGTAGGATAAGGTTCAGCATTATTTTTGATATTTGACGCGGTAAAATTTCTCGTAGAATTCCTCTACTTTTTTATCAAAGTTTGCGTCCTTAAAATTTTGCGGATAAAGTTTCATCGCAAGCCATTCCTCACCAAGCGCCATTGCTTCGGCAGTCGGATGACCCCAGGCTTTAACGAATTCGGGCATTAGATAAATTCTATCCTCTTTCACGGCGCTAAGACCTTTTAGCGCAGGATTTGCCTTAAGTTCGGCAGGTACTTGAGGATAGCGGTTTTGCACTAAGATAATCTGCGGATTCCATGCTAAAATTTGCTCCGGCGAAACCTGCTTGTAGCCCTTTATATCTGCAGCGGCGACGTTCGTCGCACCCGCTCTTGCTAACATTACGCCAGTATATTTGCCGCTACCGTAGGTCGTAAGATCGGGATTTGCCATATAAACTCTAGGTCTTTTATCTACGATAAAATTACTAAATTTGGCATTTAAATCAGCTTGCGATTTTTTAACGAAATCTATTAGTTCAGCGGCATCCTTTTCGTGATTGCTTAGTTCGCCTAGAATTTTAACCCCCTCGTAAAAGCCCTCATCGTAAGCAGCGAAGCTATCGCGCTCATCTTTAAAGGTCGGATTTAGCTTAGCTTTTTCCTCTTGTGCAGAGCTGAAAAATGAAATGCCTACGACTGGGATTTTTAACTCCTCCATTTTAGCGATATATTCTTTGGGAAAGTAGTTGACCACTACGACCGCATCGGGCTTTAGACTAAGCAGAGCTTCGTAATTGACATCTTTGATATCGCCCGGATTAGGTAGGTTTTTAAAACTCGGTGCCAAGCGATTATACTCTTTGCCTAGGCGCTGCTCCCAGCTTTTTAGGATGCCTACGACCTTATCTTGGGCATTGATTTCGTTTAAGACATTGAGCGCTTCGTGGTGTAGCACGACGATGCGATTTACTTGATCTGGGATCGTGACCTTACGACCGAGCTGATCGGTAATCGTACGATCTGCAAAAGCCAGGCTAGCGCAAAGCGCTGCACCAAGAAGGATTGAGTGAATTTTAAGCATTTTTTCTCCTTGAAAATTCCGCGAAAATATGCGGGGTTAGAATAGCGGAATTATAGCCGATCGGCATAAAATCCAGATAAATTTTTATATAAATTATTTCATTTTGTCGTGGGAATTTCAAATACTTTTGCAAGTCGGAATTTTGTGATTTTACGCAAAAATTTTGCTAGTAAAAATTTCTGCCCTTCATATCTAGGCTAAGCGGATACTGCCCGGTACCCAGCGAAACCGATTGGCTTTTTGATTTATTTTGCAGGCGTCGTCCATAAATTTTTATTCCAAAGCTCCGCGCCCGAAATTCCTTTAATCCTAATCCAGGCGATAAGTTCTAAAATTTCAGATAAAAGGATTACCGTAAGTGCGGCATAACGGGCAGGCGCGCTGCCATACCACGACTTATCGACTTGGAATATTTCAAGAAGTTTAGGAAGCGCTCCCCAAATTAAAGTTATCACGGCGCAAATATAGAAAATTTTGCTTCCGCTTGCCTTGCCGAGCAAGTATAGCGTGGCGACCCGCTTCCAAAGAACGATGAGCGCTAGCATAATATTTGCGGTGCTCCAAAGAGCTATGATTTGAGATTTTCCGATTTCGGATAGATGCTTCAAGCCTGCATAAAGCGCACCCATTGCGCAATAAAAAGCCCCTTCGAAGGAGCTATCATTTTGCTGAAGGGCGTAATCCCAGATATCAAGACCGATATAATTTAGCGAATAAAATAGCATCGCACCCAGCAGGGCGGCATATATCACGTAGGCAAAAAACATAGCGCGATACGCGCTAAAGACTTTGCTAGCGGAGATATCCGAGATCATTTTGGTTGCCGAGAGTTTGAAAATCATCGAAGTAAAAATCACGGCGACGATTGCGGCTGCGGCAGCGAAAAACCCGCTCATCGTAATGCCATGCAAAAACTCGCAACAAACCCAAATGATCAGATAAGTGCAGATTGCCAAAACGCTAGAGGTTATACCGCGAAATTTTATGGCGTTTAAAGTATCGCGCTTCATTTTTTTGCCTTTGGATTTTTAAAATTTTATGGCGGATTATACTTGCGGTGTTTGAAATTTAGATAAATTTAGAAACTGCGTATTGCTAAATTTATCCAAATTTTGAAGTCTCGCGCCGATTTTAGAATTTGCGACATTTGGCGAAAGAGGGCGTTTGCTAGATAGTCATCCACCGCTAATCGGCATATGCTCTAGTTAAAATTTAATCCCTCGCGCTTTAAAATTTGAATTTCAAACGCAAGAGACTTTAAATTTAAGGATCGAATTGATCGAATTTTATTTTACCTCAAAAGCAAAAGACGCGATGATCGTCTCTTCGTCGCATTTTTTCGGATCCGAAAATGCAAGCTTATTTCTCGCTTTGAGTATCCATGGTCCGGGCTTTAGAGCCAAGACTTCGATTTCGCCCTTATCGTCGGTCATGCCATAAAACGCGCTCATATCTTCTAAAAATCCATCCGGCGCGCCTTCTACTGCAGTTTCTGCGAGCGGTTTGCCCTCAAACAAGACTTTGATCTTAAATGGCTTATTGGCTTTGAAATTTGCCGGATTTTCCAAAGGCACGATCTCTAAGCGCTCGCCTACCGGCTTGGTTATCAGATCGCCCGCCTGTGTATTGATGACGCCCTTTGCCAGCATAGTGGCGCGGCGGCAAAATTTCGCGTCTTTTACCGTGTCTTTCGTGCCGCCCATATGCCATTTGCCGCTTTTATCCTCGGTCCAAAAGGTCGGTTTATATTGCCCGGTAATAATATAGACGCCTTCTGGCTGCTTTTCGCCCTCAAATTTATAGTTTTCGCTCGTGCGCTTTAGCTCGATTTTTTTGCCGTTTTTATCTATGACTACGGGTATTTCAAAATTATTCTCCCTCTGCTTATCGATCGGCTCGCACGTGGCAAATCCATCTCCAAATCCGATCTGAACCCTCAGTTTGTCGTCATTTTGACCCGCAAGCCAAAAATCATGCGCGCCGGCTACACTAAACGCACCTAAAACCGCTAATACGGCTAAACTTCTTTTCATTTTATATCCTTTCAGGGTTGATTGATTTTAAAAACTATATCTGACGCCAAGACCGAAAGTCCTGCCTTTGCCGTATGTTGCGAGGACGTTACGGCCTCTATCTCTGATGTGCGTAAAATACTCTTTGTCGGTCAAATTTTTGACGTAAAAATACACGTCAAAGCCATCTTTTATGTAGCCTACTTTTGCATCCGCCGTAAAATAGCTCTTTTGAGCTAGCTTATTTTGAGCATCGAAGTAGGTCTTGCCTATCATATTTCCGTCCAGTCTTGTATAAATTCCCATCGGAGCGTAGTATGACGCGCCCAAAGAGAGCTTATACTCGGGGTTTTTCTCGATTTTATTACCTTTATTATTCGTGCCGTCTTTGTTGATGTAATCTCCGTATTTGGTCTTTAGCAGACTCGCGGCTAAATTTATATCAAGCTCCTTGCTCGCTTTTGCGACACCTTCAAATTCCACGCCCATAGATTTTGATTTATCGGCGTTTGCGGTCGAGTAGATGTTGGGGTTATTGGGGTCGGTGTAAAATATATGCGTGCCCTTGATGTCCATATAAAATAGCGCGGTAGAAAATCTCAAGCTCTCATACGAACCCTTTACGCCAATCTCGTAGTCATCGCTCGTCTGTGCGTCAAATTTATTATCCTCCCTGCTGCCGCCGGTGGTGTAGAAATTAAAGCCGCCGGCTAGATAGCCCTTCGAATACATCGCATAAATATTTAGCTCGTCGGTGATATCGTATCCAAGTGCGATTTTTGGCAAAAACGTCCTAAACGTCGCTTTCTCATCCATCGAAAACGCGGGCGCACCGGGATCGCGCCCCAGCTCGTATGAAAAATAATCGACCTTTGTGTGCTTTCTGATCTGCTGATACCTGCCGCCAAGCGTCGCATCAAATTTGCTCGTGATCGGATAGATGATCTGACCGAATACCGATGCCGTCTGCGCGCGGTTGACCGAAGGCCAATCCTCGACTATCGTCCTACCGCCGCCGTCACCGTATTGATCGCCGATCGGGCCGAAGACTTGTTTTTCGTTTTCGTAATAAAGCCCGCCGACCCATTTGAAGCTTTGTTCGTCATTGCTACTAAATCTAAGCTCCTCGGAGAAGGTATCATTTTTAGAATTTAAAAATGTAACTAGCCCGTAGTGATCAGGGTCGAGATAGGTTATTTTACTACCAAAATCCTCGTCGTAAAGCCCGTCTTTTTTGGCTCTACGAAAGGTCGTAGCCGAGGTCGCGTCAAATTTGTCAAATTCATATTTTAGATCTAACGCTCCCGAGCTAGAGGTTTGCTTTACGCGGGCGGGAGTTTCTAAGTTTATATGCTTGGCTTCGCTTTTTGAGATATTGCCAAATCTCGATTTTGGGATAAAAAGCTCGTCGAGCGAGTTGTCCTGGCGGTGAAAAAGATCGCCGTAAATTTTAATCGTAAAACGATCGGTCGGCACTATCTTTAAATTTAGTCCGAAATTGTAATTTTTCTTGTCGTTGGCTTTATCGCCGTTTAGATCGTTGATGATCCAGCCGTCCTCTTTGGACGCCGAGCCGGTTTAATCCTAAAAATAGTTTATCATCAATCAGCGCGCCGCTGGCTTCAAAAAGACCTAGCATGTATTTGTGCGAGCCGTATTCGGCGCCGACGCTGCCGCTCCACTCGTTAGTCGGTTCTTTTAAAACGATATTAATGATGCCGCCGATTGAGTCTTTGCCGTAGATCGCACTGCTAGGACCTCGCAAAACCTCGACGTGATCAATATTTGTAACGGGGATATAGGCTGCATCTTTGTTGCTTTGTGCTACGCCGCCGACATAGACCGTGACGGGGTTGGAACTCGTATATATCGAAGGATTGAGTCCTCTAGTACTGATGCCCTCATACATTCCGCCCACACCGGTAATGTTTGGCATAGTTTTTACCAGCTCCTCGACGTTTTTGACATCGCGCTCTTGTAACTCAGTATCGCTTACGACGCTGATACTTTGTGGCACATCCTTTAAATTTTCGCTTATTTTGTTTGCGGTAACTTCTACTTCACCGAGATTTATGCTTTGCTTAGTTTGCTCGTCGGCTATGGCTGGATTTGCGGCGCTCAATAAAAGTAGGGCGGCTGCAGCTTCAGAGAGAGAGAGAGAGAGAGAGAGAGAGTAAAAACTTTCAAAATTTAACTCCTAAAATCTGATAAAATTTTCGCGTTATTATATCAGATGAGATAATCATTGTCAATACTACTACAATATTAAATTAATGTAAAATATAAGCATGATTTATATTGAATTTAATGTTGCAAATTTAGATACAAAATAGGGCAATACAATAAACTTATTATAATTTAAACAAATACGTTCATAAAATTTATGGAAATGATGCAAAAATTAATAAAATCAAAAAATTCATTTTTATAAATCGTTTACTACATAGAAATCATTAAATAGGAAAATATATATCAGTAGTTCATCATTTTTCAATCTTTTGGAGCAAAAACACTATAATTCTAGGTATTTTATATTGAAAACTATAATTTTCAAGTAAAAATATAATACGAAATTAACGTATAATTATATGAATAATTTCATGTATTTTTGACGCATTTGGTGTTTTTATCAATAGTTTTTATTAGAAGAATTTTTACATCAATCTTATTTGATAATTTAACGCGACTTCAAATGAAATCAGTAGGACAAATGTGTTTTCTGTAAGAATCAAAATAGATGATATTTGAATTGGGTGGAAATGAAATTTTGCTTATGGCAAGAGTTTAAATTTGAAATATGAGAAGCTATCGCGCCAAGATGAGTGCCCTCTTTTATTCAATAACCAGGCGCATTAGATACATATCTTCGCCATCGATTACGCTGATTTCGGAGCTTTTGCAGTGCGGGCAAGAAAAGTCGTTCTGTGCCAAATCTCCGCTAAAACCGCAGTTTTTGCATTTTACGACGATTTCTTGGGTATGGATGATGAGATTCGCATTTTCGCAGACGGTGCCTACGCGAAAGACTTCATAGCAGTTTTGCAGATAATGCGCTTCCACGCCGCTTAATCGCCCTATTTTTACGTGCAGTTCCCTTATCTGTGGACTTTTTGAACTAAATGCATCGTAAGATACCTGTGGATTTGCACCTAAATTTTTATAAAAATCTCCGCTTTTGTCGTTTGAGTTTGTATCCGAAACGCCCGTATTTTCGGTATTTTTAAGGCCTGCGTCGGTATCTGCGAAATCTATATTTTCTTTGTCTATATCGTCGATGTCGAAGCGATTTTTATCGCCCTGTTCGGCCGCGCCTTTTTTCTTTGCTTTTTCGGCGTTTAACGCCTTTTCACATAGCGCCACAAGATCCGCTACAATCGATAGTTCATGCATTTTTCCCTCTAAATTTTACGGCTGCGCCGTATTCTATACGAAATTTTGTTGTAAATTTAAAACATGTTCTGAAATTTAGGCTTAAATTTGCTAAATTTGCACGCAAATTTAGCAAATCCGCGGCAATAGTTCGCCTTTCGGAAGCTCTAAAAATCGCTGCGATCCGTAGGCGTTTTGCAAAATCACTCGCCCTTTTGCCGCATGCGGAGTTTGAAATTGCCCCGCCCTATTTTCTGATACCGCGCCCGCGTCGCTCGCACCCACAGATCCATCATGTGTGCTAGGTTTAGGCGTCAAGGTGTCCTTAAATTCGCCTCCGCTGCACCCTACTTCGCGCACCTCGCCGATGATCGCGGCGTTCGCGTCAAATTCGCGCAGTATCTCAAGCGCCCGATCCGCCTCAGCGTCATCTTCTACGATCGCTACGAAAGTGCCTTCGTTTGCGAGCTCGTACGGCTCGAAGCCCAGCAGCTCGCACACGCCCACTACTTCGTCGCTGATTTTGATATCCTCTTCACGCACCAAAAATTCAAGCCCGCTGGAGCTTGCAAATTCGTTTAAAACCGCGCTGAGTCCGCCGCGCGTCGCATCTCGCATCGCTTGGATCTTCACGCCTTGCGAGATCAGCTTTTCGACCGCAGCGCAAAGCGGTTTGCAGTCGCTTTGCAGCTCGCTGCTTAGCGCGATCTCGTCGCGCGCTGCGAGTATCACCGCCCCGTGCCGCCCGATGTCGCCGCTAAGCAGGATTTTTGCGCCCGCTTTGATGTTTTGCACGCGCGCAGGTCGCAAAATATGGCCGATGCCGCTAGTGTTGATGAAAATTTTATCGCATTTGCCGCGCGGCACGACCTTTGTGTCGCCGCAAACGATACGAACGCCGCAGTTTCGCGCAGTGCTTGCCATTGAGTCCAGGATGCGTCGCAGCTCGCTTAGGCTAAGCCCTTCCTCGATGATGAGCGCGCAGCTTAAAAACAGCGGCTTCGCGCCTACCATCGCAAGGTCGTTGACGGTGCCGCAAACGGCGATCTTGCCGATGTCGCCGCCGTTAAAAAACAGCGGCGTGACGACGAAACTATCGGTACTGAAAGCTAGTTCGCTGCCGAAACTAGCCGCCGAATTCAAAGCAGAGCTTGCCGCGCGGTCAAAACCAGCCCCGGCGTCTAAATTTAGTATCGCGCTGTCGTTGTTCGCGCGCAAAATTTCATTATCAAACGCCGCAAAGATCGTCTCGTTGATGAGCTTATTCATCTCTTCGCCGCCGCCGCCGTGGCTTAAAAGTATAGTTTCGTTCAAATTTTTCCTTTTCGCTCGGTTTTAAAATTTAAAGTCCGTATTCTGCAGCCGAACAAGCCGTGCCGCTAGGACGACATCGCGTAAAATTTCAAATTAAATTTTATCCCGACGTTTTCGCTTCGGTTAAAATTTTAAATCATAACTTATTTTTAAAATTTACGCTCTGCGATACCGCGCGCGAAATTTAGCCCGCGTTTTTGACGTCGCCGTATTTATAGTACGCCGCGCACGCCCCTTCGCTTGAGACCATGCACGATCCTATCGGGTTTTGCGGCGTGCAGTGCTTGCCGAAGACCTTGCAATCATATGGGCTTTTTTTGCCGCGCAAAATTTCGCCGCAGATACAGGCCTTGCTCTCGGGAGCGCTCTGTACGCTGCAATCAAACTGCACCCTGGCATCCAGAGCCGCGTACTCGGGTCGTAACTTCATGCCGCTTTTTGGAATTTCGCCGAGCCCTCGCCACGGAAAATCACAAATTTCAAAATATTTATCTATCAAATTTTGCGCTTTTTGGTTGCCGCCCTCTTTTACGACGCGCTCGTATTCGTTGAAAACCTCGTAGGTGCCGGCATTTTGCTGCTCGACCAAATTTAACACGCCCGCCATTATGTCAAGCGGCTCAAATCCGCTTACGGCGATCGGCTTTTTGTAATCGCGCGCTATGCCCTCGTAGGCCTTTGCGCCGGTGATCACGCTTACGTGGCTGGGCCCTAAAAACGCGTCTATCTGCACGTCGGCATCGTCTAAGATCGCTCGTACGGGAGCGGGCACCGTTACGTGGTTGATGTGAAAAAAGAGATTTTTTAGCCCCAGGCTTAGCGTTTTATCGATCAGCACGGCGCTCATCGGCGTCGTCGTCTCAAAGCCGATCGCAAAAAATATCACCGTTTTTTGCGGATTTTCCTGCGCGATCTTTATGCAATCAAGCGGGCTATAAAGCGCTCTGATGTCGTGTCCCTCGCCGCGCAGCTTCTGCAAGCTGGTGCGAGAGCCAGGAACTCGAAGCATGTCTGCTAGAGTGCAAAAGATACTCTGCGGCATCGCGGCGAGCTTGATCGCCTCGTCGATGCGACTGCGCGGCATCACGCACACCGGACAACCGGGGCCGTGGATAAATTTAATATTTTCGCCGACCAGGATCGGAAGGCCGAATTTCATGATCGAGTGCGTGTGTCCGCCGCAAATCTCCATAATATTTAGCGGCTTTTTGCTTTTAGAAATTATCAGCTTACTAAGCGCTAAAATCAGCTCCTTATCCCTAAAATCCTTGATTAGATCCATTATTTACCTTAAATTTTACAGGTTTGCAAGCGTTTTAGTTTTCTGCGCCGGTTTTCGGCTCCATGCTTTCGTACACAGAGCCCTCTTCCGCCCTCATCTGCTTTGCGATCTGCTCGTAAATTTCGATACTCTCCTTCGCTCGCTGCGTATCGATCTTCTCCATCGCAAAGCCCACGTGGATCAGCACGTACTCCCCGACTTCCGCGGGCTCGGGAAGCAGATCCAAGCTCACGCCGCGGCGCACGCCCAGAGTCTCTACAGTCGCGAAATTATTTTCGTCGATCGAGATGATTTTTGAAGGGATTGAAAGGCACATTAACGAAATTCCTTCTTGTATTGTAGGAATTTCAGCCATTTCTCCACGCCCTCGCCGCTTTTACTATCAAGAGCGATGACGTCGGCTTTCGGATTAAGTTTGTGCACCTCGCGCACCACCTCTTCCATATCGAAGTCAAAATGCGGTAGCAGCGCGGTTTTAGTGATTACGACGCAGTCTGCGCGACGAAATATCACCGGGTATTTTGCGATTTTATCGCTGCCCTCGGGCACGCTTAGAAGTACTACGTTCAGGTGCGCGCCCACGTCGAATGCCGCAGGGCAGACGAGATTTCCGACGTTTTCTATGAAAACCAGATCCAAATTTTTAGTATCGATATGATGGAGCCCCTCGTGAACCATAAAGGAATCCAAGTGGCAGGTCTCGCCTGTGCTGATCTGATGGGCCTGCGCGCCCGCTTTTATGATGCGATCGGCGTCGCGGTTAGTCTCCAGATCGCCCTCAATGACGCCAATTTTAAATTTGCCACTTTTGATAGTCGCCTCAAGTAGCGTCGTCTTGCCGCTACCGGGGCTACTCATCAAATTTAGACATAAAATTTTATCTTCGTCAAAATGGGCTCTGTTGTGAGCAGCTTCCTCGTCGTTTGCGCTTAAAATTTTACTCATCACCTCAATCGTCTTGGCGTCATTAATAGCGGCATTTGCGTGAACGTGATCGTGCACGTCGTGCTCGTGATTTACTCCCGCTTCGTGGACGTGAGCGTGAGAGTACACGGTGCCGTTCGCGTGGGTATGGACATGCTCGTGTGTCATATTTGCGTGCGAATGGGCGCTCGCTTCGTGAGTGTGGCCGATGGAACAGCCGCAATCTTTACACATTTTTTCTCCTTGGATAATAAATTTTGCGCGTAAAATACCACGTTTTTGCTTTAAATGGCGTAAATTTGATAAATTTTATATCAAGATACGAAATCTTATGAAATTTAACAGGCTTGGAAATTTATGCGCTTCGGTTTTATCTAAATTTCATGCTTTGTTTGCGAAGGCTCGACGCAAAATTTTAAAGCTCACGAGTAAAGCACTGCTTTAAATCAAATCGCCTGCTTACAGATTGCAGAGCCGCACTCTCTAAATTTAGACCTCGCAGCTCGTAACGGCTCAAAATAAACTAGAGATCACTGTAGATAGGGGCGCAAAATTCAGGGCTTGCAAGCGGATTTTACCGGCGCTCTACGGCGTGGCGAACATCAACGCGGCGGCCGTTTTCATATCGATTTTACGCTAGCTCGGCTTTACAAATACGGCACGAAAGCGCGGCGCCTTATAAAATTTAGTCGCGAGCTGTGCCGATCTCGCGCCAATGCGTAAATTTAAACCCGCGGCAAGAGCGCTTTTGATTAAAATTTATAAAATTTCGCACTCGCCGCGCAAATTTAAACAAATTTTATTTGTTGCCTTACACAATCGCTGCGTTTAAATTTTAAATTTCACTAAGCGCCCGCAAAATCGCGCTTCGTAAACTGCAAAAGTCGCGCAGCCTGCGTTTAAATTTAGAAGCGCACGAATAGAAGCGCGCAAATTTAACGCGACGCGCTGTTTTCAAAAACATGCAAAAGCCCTACGCTTCGGTGATAACCGCCTTTACGAGCTTGGAAAATTTCACCCCTTTTAGCGCGCCGATTTTGGCGCCGAGCCGCTCGATCTTTGAAATTTTATCCCGCATCGTGATCTCCTCGAAGCAGTGGCGCTCGTCGATGTGGAAGTGGCTGGTACTGATGATGGTGACGTTTGCGTGGTGCTCGATCTCTACGAGCTGCTCGATCAGATCGCTTTGGTGATGATCGTAAGCGATGCAAAGCACGCCCACGCAATCATCCTCGCCATCTCCGTGAAGCACGCCCTCGACCATCTTTTCGCGTATGAGATCGCGGATAAACTCGCTGCGGCTTAGGTATTGCTTAGCGCGCACCATCTCATCGAGATCCTCAAAAAGCTTCGTCGGCAGCGAAATGCTAAATCTTACGGCGCCCTCTTTTTCCTCTTTTTTCATAGCTCCCCCTATTTCGCGTATTTTGAATGTAATTTTACCGAAATTACGCTCAAATAGTAAGAATTTTGGGCGCTAATTCGACCTATTTTTTAAAATTTAAAGCTCCAAAGCATCGTGCGTATTTTGAAATTTTGCTCGCGATTTCGCGTTGTATTTTAGTGCTAGCGCGATGAATTACCGGTGCTACGTTATTTTAAATTCTACCGCATCGCGATTTTACGCCCAAATTTAAGAGGCGGGCGCTAAATAGCGTCTTGGCTTGGGATTTGCGCAGTATCTAGCCGTGCGCCGCAGTAGAATTTTGCATCGATTGCCATAATAATGCGCCGTGACGCTATGGCAGGCAACGGCGCGCCGTTAAATTTTAAAATTTTAACATTTCGGCTGCGACATATAAAGACAGCAAGACGTAAATTTATTCGCTGATTTTGCGATTTTCGAGAAGCTAGCTGCAGTGTATTTTATCGCCCGTAGCGTATAATTTGAGAATTTACGCAAAGTGCCGGCATAGCGCAGAGTTCATAAATTTAGCGGCGAGATGAGACTAATAAATTTTACAAAGAGCGAGCTTGACGGCTATAATTGCGTTTTTTTTATGGACGAGCTTAGCGCGAAATTTCTCTTAGATACGCCGCGAGCTGTCCGTAGGCGATGCCGCTGTCGTTGCACGGGACCTCGCGGTTTAGATGAAATTTTATCCCTCGCTCGCGCAGCTTTGCGCACGTAAGATTTAGAAGCGTCGCGTTTTGAAAGACTCCGCCGCTTAGCACAACCTCTAGCCCCGCGCCCTCGGCGAAAGCGGCGATGAAGTTTGCCAAGCCGTTGATAAATTTCGTCGCGGCCAAGCGCGGCTCATCGCTCAAAGCCTGCAAAAACGCCTCTTCGTAATCGATCACGTAGCATTCGCCCTCAAAGCTCGGTGCGCAAGCTCCGTTTTGCGGGATTTGATCCGCATCGGCGGCGTTTTTGCTTTCAGAATTTATTAAGTTCAGGGCAGGCGCTTGCTTTATAGAATTTGCGGCGACGTTTGTATCCTTTTTACCGCCGCCTGCGATGTTTCGAGCCGCCCGCTCAGGCCAGTCTTTGCTTGCCGCATCGTCCGCGAGCTTTTTAAAATCGCCTCGCAACACGCAGCTGTTTTTGGCGCCGCTATGATTTTGCACATTCAAACCGCCCTGCTCCGCTTCGCGCCCTGTTTTATACCGCAAATCATCGGCGCTGCGCTGCTGCGAAGCGGAATACGGCGCGTTTTGGGTAAAATTTTCGCCCGCTTTTTTCAGCCTAAATTTATAGCTCTGCTCGCAGCCATGGATGTATAGGTTTTCTAACCGCATGCCCGCTTCGCCGTCGAAGCTGACGGCTCGCAGGTCGCAAATGACCGCAGCAAACGCATCGAACAGCCGCCCTAGCGAGCTTGAGCGGACGGCACGCGGCGCGATTTTTTCTAAATTTGCGACTTCGCTTACGTTAAATTTTGCTAAAAACTCGTGCGCAGCGTCCTTTGCGTTAAATTTAAACACGAGTGCGAGCGCAAGTTTGTAGATGTTTTTGATCGCGTTCTCGCCGCCGATAAGCGCGATCTCGTCAAATTTCGCGACGCGTCGGTAGCCGCGCGGATCAAAGACCATCACCTCACCGCCCCAGATCGTGCCATCCGTGCCGTAGCCGGTGCCGTCAAAGCAAAAGCCGAGGTATTTTTTGCCGCTACCCAGCAGATTGTTTTGCGCCAGATTCGACACTAGATGCGCGAAATGGTGCTGGTAGCGCACCACGGGGTATCCGCGCTGCTCGAAAAATCGCGTGTGCGAAAACTGCGGGTGTAGATCTGCGATGACGGCGTCGAACTTCAGCTCGTAGGCGCGCACAAACATATCCAAAAGCGCGAAAAATCGCTCATTCGTGGCGACGTTTTTTAGATCGCCGATGTAGGGCGAGATGAAAATTTGCCCGTCTTTGTAGATCGCAAACTGATTTTTAAGCTCCGCTCCGAGCGCCAGGAAAGTGCCTTTGAGCTGGAATTTGCTAGGGAAAATTTTCGGGTTCATTCCGCGAGATGTTCGCAAAAACAGCGCGTGATTTCGCAGAAGCTCACGCATAAAATCTCGCTTGGTTGCAGGCTCGCGCGGCGACATGTCCGCCCCGCATGAAAAAACCCCGCTCGCAAGATTGCGCTGCGCGCCCAAGCCTCTCGCGCCAGAGCTCTGCGTCGCTTCCTCTTTCGCAATATGGCTTAGTTTTTGAGAAACATTTTGTTTCTCCGCCGCGACGACGTCTGCTTTTTGAAGCAAATTTTGCTCCTTTGCGGCGCAGTTTTTTTGCAGCGCTTGGCCATTTTCAAACGGCATGCATTGCGGAGAGCGAGAATTTTGCGAGATTGATTGTGCCGCTTCAGACTTCGGCACAAGGCTTGCAAATCTCGGCACGAAGGCGATGCTATCGTCGCTCGGCGTTAAAATTTCGCGGTCATTGTCCAGGTAAAACGAGATGACGCCGCCCAGCTTCTCGCGTAGCTCCTCGCTGCTAAAAATAATGGGCTCGCCGCTTATATTGGCACTTGTGGCGACGATCGGGCGATCAAAGTATTCAAAAAGCAGCAGATGTACGCCGGTGTTGGCTAGGAAAATGCCGATTTTATTAAGGTTTGGCGCCACGCTTGGAGCGATAAAAATCGCGCCTGCTCTAAAAATCGCCGAAAAGCTTGCGGGCAAACGCACGAAATCGACCTCGCTATCGGAATGGGCGCCACGCGCGTCCGCCATGCACGCCTGTGCAGAGCATGAACCTTGCAAATTTATCGTCTGTTGCGGACTCGACTCGCTCGCCGCGCACTGCAAATCTGCCTTATTTGCAGCATGTCGCAAGCCCTGCATATTCGCCAAATTTTGCGAAATAGACTCGTCCGTTGCAAGCCAAGAATCAGGCTTCTTCGCCGCGCATTGAGAGTCTCTGTTATCAACTGCGAGTTGTAAATTTAAATCATTAGTTGTACGCTGCGGCTCCAGCCTGCCCGTTGTTTGCGGCGAGTTAAAATTTTTAGCCGCGTACTGCGAACCAGACTCATTCGATGCACGCTCTAGCTTGTTTGCTGCGCTCCGCAAATCGCCTGTAGCCGCGTCGCAGGCAAAACTGCGTCGCGCCGTTTTGCTGAAAATTTGCGCACTATGCAACCCGCCCTGCTCCGCGCAAACTCCAATATTTTGCATGCTAAAATTTTGCGCCGCGCAATTGCGTAAATTTTGTAACGCAGAGCCCTGCTCTTGCGCCGAATTCTCTTGCTCGCCAGCAAATTTCGACGATATATAATTTTCGCCTCGCGTCTTTAAATTTTGCGCGCCGAAATCCGCCGCAAAGCCAGCCTCTGTGCTCCAAACAAACTCGCGCTTTTTTAAAATCACGATCGGCTTGACGTTACAGTCTATCAGCGCCTCTTCCTCCGCACTTAGGCTCGCTGCGCGCCATGCTTGCGCTGCGTCGCGACACATGATCGCAAAGGGCTTGCTCGGGCGTTTTTTGAGCGTTCGTAGCATGCGTACCGCGCGCTCGTTCGTCGCATCGCAGACGATGTGAAAGCCGCCCATCCCCTTGATCGCGCCGATCTGCCCGCGCCGTAAAAGCTCTGCCGTGCGCGCTATCGCCTCCTCGCCACTTGATAAAATTTCGCCGCCCACGCCGCATAAAAACAGCTGCGGACCGCAGTGCGGGCAGGAGATCGGCTCGGCATGATAGCGGCGCGTGAGCGGGTCCGTGTATTCGCCGTGGCAGAACTCGCACATCTCAAACGCCCTCATCGTGGTGTTTGCGCGGTCGTACGGCAGCGCTACGATGATACTAAGGCGCGGACCGCAATCCGTGCAGTTGATAAATGGGTAGTGAAAGCGCGGATTTTGGGAGTCGTAAAACTCTTTTTTGCACTGATCGCAGATCGCAAAATCGGGCAAAATTGGGTTAAATTTACGCCCCTCCTTGGATTGCGTGATCTTAAAATCAGTAAAATTCTGCGTAAAATCTTGCGTATTTAGATCGGTGCGGATAATTTTATCGATACGACAAAGCGGCGGCGTCTCGCTGTGAAGGCGTTGTTCGAAAATTTTTAAAATTTCTTCTTCGCGCAGATCTTGCTCGACATTTTGCAAATCGCGCTTGGAATCTTGCAAATCCTGCGAGCAGAGGTTTTGCACGGACAAAGCTGGCGAGATAGAGCCCTGCTCGTTTAGATTTAGCTCGGATAAGTCGGGTAAAAATTTCTCGCTCGCTGCGGTTTGCGAATCGCCCGTCAAATCATGCGACAAACTCGTCAAATCGTGCAGGTTTGCTAAATCATTTGCTAAATCGCATGATGAACAAGCAGAATCATTCGGCAAGTTCGGTGCGCTTTGCGGAAAAATGGAGTTCGGATTTAAATTTGATCCCGTAAAATTTAGTGACGAGCTTGCGGTCTCGTTAGAATCCGCTTCAGTAGAATTTAAAGACCGAGCAGCCGATAACGATACTTTCTGTGCTTGATTTTCGTTAAAATTGGGTTGATCTAAATTTAAAGGGGTGGAATTTTTATCGACCGGGCTTTGTTGCGCCCCAAAAAGGTCTGCGCAAACGATGATTTTAACGCCCTCGCCGTCGTTATAAACCTCGCCTTTCAGCCCCAAATCCACGGCAAGCTTATAGACGAACGGGCGAAACCCGACCCCCTGCACTGCTCCGAAAACCTTGAATTTAGCCGCTTTCATACACATACTTTCATAAATTGCGCGACGCAGGAGCTGTTTTGCGAGCAAAATGCGCTCGCGGCGGGCGGACAAAGCGTTCCGGACGCTGCAAAATGTGCTCTAAATTTAATAAAATTTGATCCTTTGCTTCCGCGCCCTTTGCCGCTTTTTTAAAATTTCGCGCGATCTCATCTACGTTAAATTTAGCTTGTATGGCGCAACTACCGGCACCGCAATGCCCGCGCAACTCGCTGTTTTGCGGATAAGACTTTGAAGTTTTGCCGAAAATTCGCATATATGCCTAATCTAGCGAGCTTGAAGCGCGAAGCTATCGCTAAAGCTCGCGTCAAAATTTTTGCAAAGCTTAAGCATCAAATCCGCAAATTTGCGCCCGCCAAACATCGCGCCGCCGAAGATCAAAACGTCAAAGTCCTCTCTGCGCTCATCCGCCAAATCGCTTAAAAAATAGCCCAAACTATCGAAAAATCCGAACGCAAACAGCTTGTCATTGGCGCCTGCGAGCGCATAGCTCATCGCCGAGCGCAAAATTTTATCCGCTTGCACGCAGCCGCGCTCGTCCGTGCAAAAATCAAGCCGTACCCCTTTGCCGCCCGCAAAATCCTCCGCAGCGGCAATCAAAAACGCCGCATCGCGCCCCCAGATAAGCTGTGCGGCGACGCTAAAGATACCGTAAAATCCCGCATTTGCGCTTTTTAAAATTTCATCGATTTTCGCGGCGTCTACGTTAAATTTGGCGCTAAAATTTTCAAGCAGTTTCGTGCCTGTTTCGTCCGCGCAAATTTGAGCCCTAAGCTCGTCAAAACTGCGCGGCAGATCAAATTTAAGTAAAATTTTTTTGGAGCTTTCGCCATAAATTGCTATCTCATCGTCCGCATCCACGCCCAAAAAGCAGCGCAAAACCCGTTTTTTTTGGTCATTTAAAAGCCCCTTTTCGCGACACGTAAGCGCAAAAAGAGCGGAGTTTTTATCCTTTGAGTTTTTCAAATAAGCGCTTGCAGCGTCGCTTAAAAAGTCCTCGTTTTGCACGATCAAAAAGCCGTTTTGCAGCGGCGCGATCTTAAAAATTTTATCTTTCTGCGCCGCGCTTTCGCATTTTGCGCTTAAAAAATAGATTCCGTCGCTTACCAAAGCGCGCCCCAGCGCAAACACGAATATGTCGCCCGCAAGCTTTACGTCAAAAAATTTAGGCGCGTCCTCGTGGTTTTTTCTAAAGATCGCATTGGTTTTTAGGCTTATGAGCGGCTTTTCGAAGGCTGCGAGCGCGATTTTGCTCTTTTCATCGCTCACAAAAATCCCATCCAGCGCGCCCACTCCCGCGGCTATCAAAAAATCGGCGCTAAAATCCACGTCCGCTTTGAGCGTGAAAGTTGCGCCGCCGCGCTTAATCTGCACCTGCTGAGCATGAAATAAGTTTATGCGGCAAAACTCCAGCAAGCGGGCAAAATTCTCCCTGTTTACCGCTTCAAATTTCCCCTCATAAAGCACGCTAGCGCCGCTTATTATTTCGAATTCGTTTTGAGACGGCTCGGCGTGAGCGAGGTATTCTTTCATCACTCGCGGGGTAAAATTATTAAATTTAGCCTGACTGGCTGCGTTTGAAATTTCATCCTCTAAAAATTTGCTTAAATCGCCCGAGGAGGTATCTTCAAACGTGCCGTTAAATTTCAGCGTTTTTGCTTCGACACCGTCCTCGTCCACCACGCGCACGGAGGATTTTGCCAAAAATATAGAGTTTGGAATCAGAGGCATCGCCTCGTCGCTAAATTTTAAAATTTCATCCTCGCCGCCGCGCACGAAAAGGCTTATTAAGCTCGCCTCTTTTTTCAGGCAAAACTCCAGCGTGCTTTTGCGGGCATAAAACAGCAAAAAGTGCGCTATCAGCGCGTTTTCATTAAGGTATTTAAACTCATATGCTACTATCATCTCGCCCCCTTTTTGCAAATCGATCCGCGATATCTTGGGCGCTGAGATCAGCGATTTTTTCATGCGCGAAACCAAGATCCGATAGGTACTTAAGCGCCGTTTTTTCCATGGTTTTTGAGGACTCTAAAATCACGGAGCTTAGCTTAAAGCTCGCCTCCTCGATGCGCCGCGGCACGACCGCTAGAATTTTAACGTGAGGCAGATCGCTGCAAAGATCCATCATCTGCAGGGTTTGAAGCATTTCGACCTCATGCGCCGAACCGCTCCAACTGATCTGCTTAGGCATCGCGTCGTAGTCGAAAAAATACACCTCGCCGCCCTTTGCGCCGTCCGCGTCTATGCAATCGACGAGCAAAATTTCATCAAATTCTGCCATTGTAGGCATCAAAAAGCTAGCTAGCGTCCCGCCGTCGATAAATCGGACCTGATCCGCGCTCCGGCCCGGCGCGGCGGAATTTTCGGCAACGGGGTCCGCATTGATAGAGCTTTGTGCTGCGGAATTTATGACGGAATTCTGTGAAGTAGAATTTAAAGCGGAATTCTGCTTTGTAGAATGTTCTGAAGTAGAATTTCGGTCTAAATTTGCTGCTGCGAAATTTTGCTCGGAGATAGAATTCTCACCTGCAGAATTTTGCGAGGAGTC
>NZ_CALIIU010000046.1 GCF_938017775.1 uncultured Campylobacter sp. | reverse complement strand
GACTATGATTGAGTATGAAGTTTATATCCCAATAAAAGGAAACCCAAATGCAAATTAACGGAAAAGAGATATTTGAGAAAGGTGCTCTTATGTGTCATCTAAGTCGAATGGCTTCTTTGGAATATCAAGTTGATCATTTGATTCATCCCGCGGTTGAATATTACGAAAGCCCATTGGAAATGATAGAATTTCTATATACCGAATGCAAGAACGCTTTATTGGAGCAATTTAAATTTTGCTTCCTGCCATATGAGAGAGATGCACTAAGAGAACTTTTGGAGCTCATAGATAGATACTTTAAAGATCAAAGCTTGCTAGAAGGAGATACTTACGATTATCTAGTCTATCAGAACAAATCCTGGATAGAGGTCAGGGAGCTCGCTTTGAAGACCTTGCATATTTTCGGATACAAGCCATATAGCTTTAACTATGATTAGACCCGGATTGAACCTGGCAGAATGAAATTTATCGTATATATCTTTACTCTGCTACTATGCCTAAGCGCTTGGGCTTTGCTTGGTTATATACGGTAAAATAAGACCGATGCCGCGTAAGCAAACAGCTTTATTTCGGGCGCACTTATGTTGCGCTGCATCATACCGCGCGCCGTAACGATACATCTAACGCCGCTAGACCGTGCTTTAGCTGCTACGTCGCGATGCGCTCTATCGCTGCGCCTTAAATCCTTGCGCCCGAGTCGCCTAGATCATCTTTCCGACGAGTTTTTCTTTAAATTCCTTGTAAATTTCAGGCCCCGCGTGTTTGTATTCGCTCGTCAGCTTATTGTGAAATTCCGCCATATCGCCGCCGCTTTCGCGGTATAGCTTGATCGCGTTTCGCCTTACGGCACCGTCTTTTAGGTCGCTATCGTAGGTGATGCTCGCGTATCGCGTCCGCGCGTCGTCCTTGATCTCGCGGTAGGCCTCGCAGCCTTTGGCTCTGCCGAGCTTTGCGACGCACGCGCCGTAAAGGGCTTGCAGGCTCACGCACTGTGGGATCAGCGCCTTCGCCGCGGCAAGGTCTGCTTTGACGATTTTAGAATTTGCGGCTTTTTGTTCCTGTTGTGCGGCTTTTGACTCCTGCTTTGCGGCTTTTATACCTTGCTTTTGAGCCTTTGGCTCACATTTCGCAGTTTTTGGCTCCTGCTTTGTAGCTTCCGACTCCGCTTTTTGGGCTTTTTTCTCTGCCGCGCCGTTTGCTTTGCCTTGCTTTGCGTTCGTCCCTGCGGCATGCGAGGCTAGACTGATCTTTTCAAATTTAGGATTTTTGCGGTAGTTTAGATTGTTAAAGAATTCTATCACGTCGTCGTAAAATTTATCGTTGCTGACGATGCCGATCTTGCCCTCGGCTCCGCAGAGCTTACCCATCAAAAACACGATGATCTTATCGGCGAAATCCTTTCTTTGCTTACCGATCGTAAAGACCTCGCCTATGCTAACGCCCATCTTGGATAGGCGCGCAAGGGTTAAGGCGCCGATCTTTTTGGCGGTGTTGGAGACTATATTTAGCTCGTCGCCCTCTTTGAGATTTACGACGTCGAATATATTATCGACGTCGATATTTTCGTCGTCTATGATAAAGTGCGTCAAAGTTTTTCCTTTAAATTAAATTTCAATGCCCGCGCTCGCGCAAATTTCATCTCTAAAGCGCGCGAAAGGCCTCATTGCGGGCTGATTTTGCAGATGCTTGCCGATGGGTTTTTGCATCCACGTCATATCATACCAGCGGCCGAATTTATAGGCGAGGCGCAGCGCTCGAATCTGCCGACGAAGCGAAAGCCCATGCGCTTGTGAAATCGCACGCTCGCGTCGTTTAGATATTCGTCATCCCCGCAAGCGATGCAAGCGTTCATATCTACGATATTTTGAGCCCTAAGCGCGCGCTGTAGCGCCTCGTAGAGCAGCCTGCCGATGCCCAAAGCGCGCACGTTTCGCGACACGTAAACCGAGCACTCCGCTGACCAATCGTATGCCGCGCGCTCTTTGAAAACCGAAGCGTAGGCATAGCCGAGGATTTGATTCGGTTTTAAATTTACGCCGCTTTGCTTTGGCGCGGCGTTTGTGCGATCTCGCGCTTCGTCTGCGGGCGAAATTCACTCTCTGCGCCCGCCGCGCTCGCAGAAATTTTAAAATTTTCATTCCGTTCGTCGTCCGCGCATGCCGCCTCATCGCTTACGTAAGCGAGTAGATAGGGGTATCTTTGCAGCGTCTGCTCGATGCGCTCCGCAAATTCCGCGGCGCTGGGCACGTCGTATTCGAAGCTGATCGCCGTTTGCTTTACGTAAGGCGCGTAAATTTCAAGCAGCGCCTCTGCATCTTGCGGCGTTGCGAGCCGCAGTTTTATCAGCACCCGGTCTCCTTTAAATTTAGCCGTTTTTGCATAATTTCAGTTTTAAGCTTATCTAAATTGGCCGCCGCGACCGGCTTTTAAATTTAGCGGGAATTTTATCTCGCGCGCAAAACGGCTAAATTTCAGAGGCATGTTTGAGCGCGTAAATTTTAAAATTTAACCCGCGCCGTTTATTCGCTAAAAAGTCGCCAAAACTCGGGCGCAAATTTCGTCGGCGTAAATTCTATGATCTCGTATTTTGCGACGCCGTTTTGAAAGAACGGATCTTGCGCGATGATCTCATCAAGCTCCGCGCAGTCTTTGGCATTGATTAAGATGATGCCGCCGGTGCGAGGGACTTTGCGCCCCGAGCAGATAAATTTATCCGCCGCGAAAAATTTATCTAAAAACGTGTTGTGCTCGTTGATGAAGCGATCGATTTCGCTAATTTCTTTAACGTAAGTGAGGTTTGCAATAAACATTTTGATCCTTTGTGAGATTTAAAGCGCGATTTTAGCATAAAATTCCAACGGATAAAATTCCCGCCGGAATTTTCGTGCGCTACGTTATAAAAAATATCGGCGAAATTCCGATTATCGCGCACGCAACTGCTGCGCAACGAAGTTTTATCGCAGCAAGCGCGCAGATGTTTGCGAGCGCGAAAAGAAGCGGCGGAATTTGCGCCTGAAAGCTCGGCAAAGTAAAGTTTAAAAACGCAAGCAGCGGCGTATCGAGCGCGCCGCCGAGCCCGAATAGATGCAAAAAGATACTCAGCGGATAAAAGATTACAAACACGTATCCTAGAGGCATTACGCTAAGCTGCTGCAACGAAGCGGTCGGGAAGAAATAATAGACCGCCGCGTTCATGCTGAGCCAAACGTAGAGGTTAAAAAGTATGACGTTCTGCCAGAGCTTAAATTTAGGCGCGAAATGGTGCAGGTAGAGGAAAATATACAGCACGCCGAGGCAGGAGAAATAAAATCCGATCGAAAAGGCTAGTTTTGGGAAAAACGCGAGCAAAAGCGCGACGGTGAGAAAAAGGTTCGTAAATTTAAGTACGTAGAAATTTCGCATCGCGAGGTAAAACCCCACGCAGCACATCGCAAGCGAGCGCAGAAAGCTCGGCGTAAAGTCAAGCACGAAGAGATATCCGCTCATAAGCACGATCACAAAGACGCTAAGATCGCGCTTGGCGCTGCGATACGGAAAGTAGCGATCTTGAAAATAGCGGTAAATCGGCATTGCGAGCAGAAAGACAGTGCTAAAGATGATGCCCAGATGAAAGCCGCTTATGGAAATGATGTGCGCTATGCCCCAGTTCGTCACGCTAGCGCGCAGCGGTTTTGAAATTTCGGTCGCAAAATACAGCGCGGAGTAAAGATCTGCCGTCATCTCATCTTTGTGCTGAGCGCGAACGAAGCTTATTGCGCGCCATTTTGCTCCAGAGGGCGCGGTCTCAGCTGAAATTTTAAAATTTGGCGCGTAAAAGCGCTGCTTTAAAAAATCTAAAAATTTTACGTTTTTGGTTACGATGCCGATATTTACGCGCGCGAAGCGGTGAAATTCCCGCTCGAGCCCAGCAGTCGTGTAGAGTGTGAAATCCGCCGTTTTGAGCTTTAGCACCGTGTAGGTGCGGCCGCGCTCGTTCGTTTTGGCGTAGGCGTTTAAAATTTGCGCGTCGTAAAAGGCGTAGTTTTTCTCGCGGAATTCTCTAAATTCATAAAATTTTAGACCCAAGTTTAGCGATAAAATTCCAAGCAAAATAAGCAGAAAGTATAAAATTTCACGTTTGCGGTAAAAGAGTTGAAGCTTCACGGACGGTTTCTAAGTTCGCAGTTCGCGCGACGGAATTTCAAAAGCTCGCGCGCGGCGAAATTTTAAAATTTCAAGTCTCTATGCCGCACCGTTTCGTAAAAACCGGGCGGCGCGGCATAAAATTTAGCCTTAGCACGAATAATTCGTCGCAAACTCAAACGGCGTAGGGCGTGCCTCGTAAGGCCAAACCTGAGTTTCAAATTTAAAATGCTGATAGGTCTCGATAAAAAGCTCGCTCATTATCGGACGCAGATACTCATTATCGCGGATCACCGCCTCTAGGCTGCCGCGAAGCGTGTGCGGAAGCTGCTCGATGCCACGCTCGCGAATTTCATCCAGGTGCAGTTTGAATAAATTCTCATCCATCGGCCCGACTGGCTCGGTTTTGTTTTTGATGCCGTCGATTCCCGCCATCAGCATCGCCGCGAACGCCAAGTACGGGCACGCGGTGCTATCGGGGAAGCGCATCTCCGCGCGCACGGAGTTCTCGCCGCTGCCGTAAGGGATGCGGATCGAAGCGGAGCGGTTTTGGCTCGAATAAGTTAGAATTGACGGCGCCTCAAAGCCCGGGATTAGGCGCTTATAGCTGTTGGTGCTCGGGTTTGTAAACGCCGCGACGCTGCGCGCATGCTTTAGCACGCCACCGATGTACCACCTCGCCGCGTCGCTTAAATTTGCGTAGTTGCCCTTTTTGTAAAAGGTATTTTTGCCCTTTTTCCAGATCGATTGGTGCACGTGCATTCCGCTGCCGTTGTCGCCGTAGAGCGGCTTTGGCATAAAGGTCGCGGTCTTGCCGTTTAGGTGCGCGACCATCTTTACGACGTATTTGTATTTTTGCACGTTGTCGGCAGCCTCGACGAGAGTGCCGTATTTGACGCCGATCTCGCCCTGGCCTTGCGCTACTTCGTGGTGGCAGATGAAGGTCTCAAGCCCGATCTGTTCTAGCACTTTTAGCATCTCGGCGCGCAGATCGACCATCGAATCGACGGGCTGGACTGGGAAGTAGCCGCCCTTTACGCCCGGGCGGTGGCCGCTATTAAAGCCGTCTTTGTAGTTTTTGCCGCTGTTCCAATGCCCCTCTTCGGTATCTACCTTAAACATCGCGCAGTTCATATCGTCGATGATCTTTACGTCGTCGAAAACGAAAAATTCATTCTCCGGCCCGAAATAGCAGGTATCTCCAAGACCCGTGGTTTGCAGAAACTGTTCGGCTTTTTTGGCGATCGAGCGCGGGCATTTTTCGTAAAGCTCGTTTTTGTAGATGTCGTAAACGTCGCAGATGACGATGATCGTCACGTCCGCGGTGAACGGATCTAAAAACGCCGTTTGCACGTCGGGCTTTAGCATCATATCGGATTTATCGATCGGCTGCCACGCCGCTACCGAGCTCGCGTCAAATGGAATTCCGTCGGCGAAGTCCTTCGGCAAGCGCTTGTAGTTGTAAGCGACGTGGTGCCAGGTACCTTTTAGATCGGTAAATCTAAAATCGACGAACTCGACCTCGTTCTCATCGCAAAATTTAAAAAATTCCTTCACGTCATTAACAAATTTTCCCATATTTTTTCCTTTTTTCCGCCCGTATTCGGGCTAAATTTAATGGCGGATTTTAACATTATTTAGTTGAAATTCGACTTTATCTGCGCGCCGTTTTGCGCGCCGCGATTTTTAAAATTTCTCGCCGCCAAGGCTTTTGAAATTTTCACGCCACTGAAGATTTTGAAATTTTAAAATTTCTTGCCGTCCGCGCCTTTTTAAATTTAAAGGCGACCGCCGTAAATTTACGCCAGACTTACAAACTGCCGCTCGCGATTTTTGAAAACGGCGATCCGCTCGTAGCCGAACTCGCGCGCTTTGGCGTAAATTTTATCGTAGTTTAGCGCCACTTGAGCTACCGAGTGCGCATCCGAGCCAAGCGTGATCGGCATGTTTGCATCCGCTAGCATAGCCAAAAGCGCGTCGCTTGGATAAATTTCATTTGCGGGCTTGCGAAGCCCCGCGGAGTTTAGCTCTACGACGATGCCGCTTTTTTTGATCGCATTTATCGCGCCGCCTGCTAAAACTCTGATGTCTTTTTTCGGAGTAAATTTAAAAATTTTAATCAGATCCATATGCCCTAAAATGTCGAATTTGCCGCTTCTGCACAGTGCGCAGATCAGCGCAAAGTATTCGCGATAAACGTCGTCTATCTCGCGCCCGCTCCACTGATCTAAAAATTCCTCATTATCAAAGCCCCAGTTGTTTAAAAAATGCACCGAGCCGATGAGATAATCGACCTCGCGCGCGAAAATCCGCTCATCCATTAGCTCCCGTTTCGTCATAAAATCGACTTCATATCCGAGCCGCACGTCGATCCGCCCGCTAAACTCGTCCCGCAGATCCCTAATCATCCGCTCATAAAGCTCCATCTGCTCGAAGCTCATTCGGTATTTTTGATCGAAGTTCATCGGCGCGTGATCCGCGAAGCCGAAAATTTCTATGCCTCGTGCGATCGCCGCTTCCAGATACTGCCGCGGCTCGCCGCTAGCGTGGTTGCAAAGATAGGTGTGGTTGTGTAGATCGGCTCGCATCAACTGCTCCTTAAATAAAATTTTGGCTAAATTGTAGTAAAATCGCGCTTAAAAAATCACTAGGAATGTATTTGAAAAAACCCGAACTCTTAGCTCCTGCTGGGAATTTAACGAAACTAAAAATAGCCCTAGCTTACGGCGCGGACGCCGTGTATGCAAGCACCGGCTCATTTTCGCTGCGCCAGCGAAGCGCGAAGGAATTTAGCAAGGAAAGCTTTGCGCAGGGCGTCGCATACGCGCACGAGCGCGGCAAGAAGCTCTACGCGACCGTAAACGGCTTTGCGACCAACGGTCAGCTAGGAAACATCAAAAGGCATTTGGAATTTCTTCGCGACCTGCGCGTGGATGGAATTTTAATCGCCACTTTGGGCGTTGCGAGCCTCGCGCGAGCCGTAGCTCCAGAAATTCCGATTCACGTCTCTACCCAAGCTAACGTGCTAAATTATCTGGATGCGCAGGTTTGGGCGGAGCTGGGCGCCGTTCGCATCGTAGCAGCGCGCGAAATGACGCTCAAAGACGCCGTAGAGATCAAAGATAAAATTCCAAACTTAGAAATTGAAATTTTCGTGCACGGCTCGATGTGTTTCGCATACAGCGGGCGCTGTCTTGTTAGCGCGGTGCAAAGCGGGCGCTTCAGCAACCGCGGAAGCTGCGCGAACGACTGCAGATTTAACTACGAGCTTTACGCGAAAAACCCCGAAACCAGCGCGCTTTTCCGCTTGCAAGAGCGCGAAGGGGAGGGCACTTTCGTAATGAACGCGAAGGATCTTAGCCTCATTTCGCACGTGCAAAAGATCATGCAAACGGGCGCGATCGACAGCTTCAAAATCGAAGGGCGCACTAAGAGCGAATACTACGTCGCGTGCGCCACGAATGCTTATCGCGCGGCGATCGACGATGCTGCGAGCGATAAATTTGAGGCCGGCGTTTACGAGCGCGAGATTGCGACGCTTAAAAACCGCGGCTTTAGCGACGGATATTTGATAAAGCGCCCGTACGAGCGAGAGGATACGCAAAATTTAGACCGCAGTATCGAGCTTGGCACGCATCAGGTCTGTGCGATTTCGCAAGACGGCGAGTTTATAAGCGTCAAGGATAAAATTTTGCCCGGCGAGAGCTATGAAATTTTTGCTCCGCGCGGCCTTAAAATTTGCGCTTGCGATAATGAGATCGGCGAAATTTTTGAGCTTGACGGCAAGCCGTATTTAAAATTTAAGAGGCTGCAAAGTCGCAGCGGTAAGGAATTTAGCGAGATTCACAGCGGCAATCTAAATGAGATTAAACTGCCTGCGAAGCTCGCGGAGTTTTGCTTTTTAAGAAAGGAGATAGAATGAAATTTGTTTCTATAATAATGGGCTCAAAGAGCGATTATGAGGTCGTTTACGAGGCGGCTAAAATTTTAAACGAATTTGGCGTAGCGTACGAGATGATCGTATCTTCGGCGCACCGAAGCCCCGCCCGCACGGCAAAATACGTCGCGGACGCCGAGAAAAAGGGCGCGCAGGTTTTTATCTGCGCGGCGGGCATGGCGGCGCATCTTGCGGGCGCGGTCGCTGCGAATACGACCAAGCCGGTGCTTGGCGTTCCGCTCGGCGGTAGCGCGCTTGGCGGCGTAGATGCGCTGTATTCGACCGTGCAGATGCCTGCGGGTATCCCCGTCGCGACGCTTGCGATCGGCAAGGCGGGCGCAAAAAACGCGGCGTATCTGGCGGTGCAAATTTTAGCTCTAAACGACGAGGTGCTAAGCTCGAAGCTAAAGGCGGATCGCGCGGCAAAAGCGGAGGCGCTAAAAAAAGACTCTGAGCAGATCGAAGTGCTGCTTGAAGATTAATCTATGAAAATTTTAAAATTGCGCGAGAGCTTTGAAATTTGCGGCTTAAAGACTCGCACGAATAACGCAGATGAGACGAGCGGGCGAGGGGTGATCGCAAATTTGTGGGGCGAGTTTTTAAAATTTAACGCTAGCAGAAGCAGCGCCGAGAAAAGTGAAATTTATGCTGCGTATTACGACTATGAAAACGGCGCGCAGGGCGAATACTCCGTGCTAATAGGCACTTGCCCGGAGGAGGGACACCATAAAGAAAGCCACGACGAAGCTTGCAAATCCGCAAATCAGTGCTGTAAAAATGAGCGCGATGAAACCTGCGATAAATTACGTATCGAAGCGGGCGATTACGCGGTTTTTGATTTTGCGAACGAGCCTACGAGAGTAGGCGAATGCTCGGCTGAAATTTTGAAAAATTTAAGAGCTGCGAAGAGCCTTTGAGGCAGGCTTTGAAAAGCGCTTTGGAAGATAAAATTTAAATTTACATATCGATAAAAGGATAAAAATGACGTTTTCACAGATTATTTTGACGCTTCAAAATTACTGGCACGAGCAGGGCTGCTTGCTCGTTCAGCCCTACGATATGCCTGCGGGCGCAGGCACCTATCATCAGGCTACCTTTTTGCGTAGCCTAGGAAGCAAACCTTGGCGCGCGGCATACGTAGCACCCTCGCGTCGCCCAACAGACGGGCGCTACGGCGAAAACCCAAACCGTTTGGGCGCGTATTATCAGTTTCAGGTGATCTTAAAGCCGAGCCCGGATAATATCCAAGAGCTCTATCTAAAAAGCTTGGAAAAGCTGGGGCTGGATCTTAAAAGCCACGATATCCGCTTCGTAGAAGATAACTGGGAGAGCCCGACGCTTGGAGCCTGGGGGCTTGGCTGGGAGGTTTGGCTGGATGGCATGGAGGTGACGCAGTTTACCTATTTTCAGCAGGTAGGCGGCATCACGTGCGAGCTAATTAGCGGCGAGATCACCTACGGACTTGAGCGCTTGGCGATGTATCTGCAAAACAAAGACGATGTTTACGACATTGTCTGGGACGACAAGGCGGGGCTAGTAACCTACGGTGACGTGCATAAAAGGGGCGAGTTCGAGTTTAGCAAATACAACTTCGAGCTCGCGGACACCGCGATGCTTTTTAATCAGTTTGAAAACTGCTTCGGCGAGTGCAAAAGCATCCTAAAGCACGGCCTGGCGCTTCCCGCGTATGATTACTGCATGCTCGCGGCGCACACGTTCAACGTCCTTGACGCGCGCGGAGCGATCTCGGTCACGCAGAGGCAGGATTATATTTTAAAGATCCGCGATCTTGCCAAAAACTGCGCGCTTTGCTATGCAGATCCGCAAAAATACGTCGCCGAGCTGGACACCGCAAATAAAACAGATAAAAGCGCAAAGTAGGATTTATGAAAACGGGCGAAATTTATGAAATTTTAAACGCCGCCGCGCCTTTTTGCGACGCGGAGGCGTGGGATAATAGCGGGCTAATGCTCGGAAACTTGGATGATGAAATTTCAAAAATCTATCTAAGCCTCGACGTTACTAGCGAGCTGGTGCGCGAGGCGGAGGCGGGCTCGCTTTTCGTGGTGCACCACCCGCTGATTTTCAGCCCGCTAAAATCGCTTGATCCGCGGCTCTATCCTGCAAATTTGATCTATGAGATGATCCGCAAAAACATCTCACTCATCGCGATGCATACGAACTTTGACAAGCACGTTTTAAACGGGTTCGTAGCGCGCGAAATTTTAAAATTTGAAATTACGGATGAGCGGGAATTTTTAGTTTTCATGCGCGCGGATTTGAGCTTTGAGGCTCTGTGCGCGGATATAAAACGCAAGCTTGGCATCGAGCATCTGCGCGCCGTAAAGACGAAAAATTTCATCCGAAATATCGCGCTTTGTACCGGCAGTGGAAGCGAACTCAATCAAAGCTTGGGCGTGGATTGCTTCATCACGGGCGATATAAAATATCACGCGGCACTTCAAAATTTAGAAAACGGCGTGAGTTTGATCGACATAAATCATTTTGAAAGTGAGCGCTATTTTGGGCGCGCGCTCGCACCTTTCTTGCAAAAAAGCGAAATTGAAGTTATAATAAGCGAGCAAAAAAATCCATTTACGTATTATTAAAGGAAGAAGATGAACAAATATTTAAGCCAATTGGTAGAGCTTTGCGAATTCGATAAGCAGCTGGACGGATTTAAGCCTAAAATCGAGGCTGCACAGGAGAAGCTGAGTAAAAAAAGCACTGAAATAAACGGCGCAAAAGAACAGATCGAAACTCTAAATGCGGAGATCGCCGAGCTAAAATCTCAAATTTTACAAGCAAACACGCAACTTAGCGCCTTTTCGTCCAAGCTAAAAAGCACGGGCAAAAAAAGCGGCGCGGCAAAAACCGAAAAGGAGATCAAAGCCCTTAGCGTCGAAGAGGACATCGCAAAAGAGCAGCTCGAAGCCACAAACGAGGAGATCGAAAGGCTAGAAAAGATCGTAGCCGCAAAGGAGGCGCTCGTAAAAGAGCAGAGCGAAAAGCAAGAGGCGTTTGAAGCCGAGCTAAAAAGCTTGCAAGAGCAGGTGAGCGCCGAGATGGGCGAGGTCGAGGTCGCTCGCGGCGCGATCTACGCCAAGCGCGATAAGCTAATGCAGGCGATGAACCCAAAAACCGTCTCATTCTACGAAAAGATCCGCAAATGGGCGGGCAATACGGCGGTCTCGCCGGTGCGCAAACAGGCCTGCTACGGCTGCTTTATGCGCATAAGCGACAAGACCTATTCCGCGGTCATCAAAAGCGACGACATCGTAACCTGCCCGTATTGCGGCAGAATTTTATATAAAGAAGCCGAGTGATCTACACCGCCTTGGCGTTTTTGGCGTGGCTCGTCGCTGCGCCTTTTATTTTTATCCTAAGCTTTAAAAAAAAATACCGCACGAGCCTGAAGGCGCGATTTTTTCTATACAAAAACCCTAAATTTAGCCTCGCTGCAGTGCATTTTCACGCTTGCAGCCTGGGCGAGGTAAACGCTCTTGCGCCGCTAATTTCTAAATTTGAGAGCGTCGCGCTTAGCACGACCACGCAGACGGGCTTTGATGCGGCATGCGCGCTCACGCTGAACTCTCGCTATCTGCCGTTTGAAAACTGGCTTCCATTTTGGCTTACGGGCAGCCGCGTGCTGGTGATTTTTGAAGCGGAGCTGTGGCTAAATTTGATACGTTCCGCCAAGGCGCGCGGAAGCTACGTAATCCTGCTAAACGCGCGCATTAGCGACCGCTCTTACGCGAGCTATCTGCGCTTTAAGTTTTACTATCGCAAGGTGTTTGAAAATATAGATCTGGTGCTTGCGCAGAGCGAGCTTGATGCGGCGCGGCTGCGGGAGCTCGGCGCAAAAAATATAAAGGTCGCCGGCAATGTGAAAAGCGCAAATATCGCCGTTGCGACGAAGGACTATTCTGCCGCGTCCGCAAATAACTTCGTGCTTACGATCTCAAACACCCACGAGGGTGAAGAGGAGCTCATTTTATCGAATTTAAACGATTTTATAAAATTTCGCAGTTCGCAGAGTGCTCTCGAAAAATACCCATACGCAGCGGGTGTCCATGGTGATAAAAGCTTGCCTGTGGCCGAGCTTCATGGCGAGACGGGCTCGCTTGAGCCGGTAAATTTAAACGTAGCTTCTTTGGATGCGGCGAGCTCAAGCGACGCTTCGTCCGCCGTGCCGAATACGGCGCCTTTAAACGGTGCGTCTTTAAATTTTGCTGCACTGAATACGGCAGCCTCGACTGCCGCGCCGCAAAAGCTAAAAATCATCCTGGCGCCGAGACATCCGGAGCGCTTTGAAAAGGTACGTGGAATTTGTGAGATTTGGGCGCGCGAGCATGGGCTTAGCTTTGAGCGGTTTAGCGACGGCGCGGGACTTCGGAGCGATTTTATCTTGCTCGACGCCTTCGGGGAGCTAGCGAACTTTTATAAAATTTCAAACGTCGTGATCTTGGGCGGCAGTTTTTTGCGCAATATCGGCGGACATAGCCCGATTGAGGCGGCGAGCTTCGGCGTGCCGATCATCAGCGGGCGATTTTTTCATAATCAAAAGGCGCTGTACGCGCTCGTACAAAACATCGCTCTGTGCGACGCGAACGAAATTTCAAACGCTTTAAAAGAGCCGCTAAAGGGCACGCGGATAGATAAAATTTGCGATCTGCAAGAGATAGAAAATTTAATCAAGGAAAGAATTTAATGCAAGAAAAAGCCTACAAACTGCTGGCGGCGCAGGAAAACATCTCGCACAATGAAGCCAAAGCCCTCATCGACGCGGGGCTTGTGAGCGCGCGCGGCGCAAAGATCGCTCTAGCGCGCGAGATGCTCGGCGAAAATACTAAATTTAGCGTGATGAAGCCCGCAAAACCCGCGATCATTTACGAGGATGAGAACGTTTTGGCGGTCAATAAGCCGCCCTTTATGAGCAGCGAAAATTTGGAAAAAATCTATAAATTCGGCCTTCTAAACCGCCTGGATAAGGAAACCAGCGGCGTCGTGCTATTGTATAAGAACGAGGAATTTCGTGAGGCAGCGATTGCAGAGTTTAAAAATTTGCGCGTGAAGAAAAGCTACATCGCGATCGTGAAGGGGATCGTGAGCGAAGAGATGAAATTTGGCGAGCCGATTTTGACGATAAAGACCCGAAGCGGTGCGTTTTCTAAAATTTCGCCAAACGGCAAGAGCGCATTTAGCGAGGTTTATCCGCTGATGGTAAGCGGCAAAAAATCGCTCGTGAAAGTACGGATCGAGACGGGCAGGACGCATCAGATCCGCGTGCATCTAGCAAATGCGGGATTCGGCGTAATAGGCGATGAAAAATACGCTAAAAGCCGCGCAAAACGGATGTTTCTGCACTCATACGAGACTGAAATTTTAGGGCTTAAATTTAAAGCTCCGCTTGATAAAAGCTTCAACGAATTCAGCTTTGAAATTCCTAAGGATCTCTGATATTCAATGGCTTTTAAGTTAATTTTAGGTAACATCGCAAGTTTAAAAATTTTATAAGGGATCAAAGTGTTTGAGATCATAAGCGAGTCGTTTAAAAACGCGGTCAATAAATTAAAAACAATCGATGACGAAAAAGCTTTAAAAAACGCCTTGGAGACGCTAAAAAAGGCGCTTTTAAAGGCCGACGTGCACCACAAAGTCGTAAAGGATTTTTTGGCGCTTGTCGAAGCCGATCTTCGTATCGGTACGATAGGGCAGAAGCCGTTTTTGCAGTCCATCAAGACAAATTTGACTAAAATTTTAACGGCGCCTAGAGGCAGCAGCCAGGGATTTGTATTCGCTAGCACGCCTCCTACGGTAGCTTTGATGACGGGACTTCAAGGAAGCGGAAAATCTACAAGCGCGATAAAACTCGCGAACTATCTGAAACTTCGTAAAAAAAAGGTCTTGGTCGCAGCCTGCGACTTGCAGCGCCTAGCGGCGGTCGAGCAGCTCCGTCAGCTATGCGAGGCTAACGAGATCGAGCTGTTTTTTATCGAGGGCGAGAGTGATCCGCTAAAGGTTGCGGAAAAAGCGCTAAGCAAGGCTAAGAGCGGGCTTTATGACGTACTGCTCGTAGATACGGCGGGACGTCTCGCGATCGATGAGGCGCTTATGGCACAGCTTGCGGAGATGAAAAAAGCTCTAAATCCGCATGAAATTTTTTACGTAGCGGACGCTATGAGCGGTCAAGACGGTATTAAAACTGCCGCTAAATTTGATGAAATTTTAGGGCTAACGGGCGTGATCTTAAGCAAATTTGATGCCGATACCAAAGGCGGCGTAGCTCTTGGTATCGCGCAGCAGCTGAGTATCCCGCTTCGCTTTATCGGAACCGGCGAGAAGGTGGCCGATCTGGAGGGCTTTATACCCGATAGAATCACCGGCCGCATTATGGGCGAGGGCGATTTAGCGACGCTGGCCGAGAAAACAAGCGCCGTTTTTGACGAAAGAGAAGCTAAGGCTCTGAACAAAAAGATTAAAAAAGGCGAGTTTAATTTTAACGATTTCGTAAATCAGCTCGAAAGCGTGAAAAAGCTCGGCAATATGAAAAATTTAATCGGCATGATCCCTGGGCTTTCCGGTATGGCGAATAAGATAAAAGATATCGATTTGGAAAACTCAAAAGAGATACTTCATATCAAAGCGATGATAAATTCTATGACGCCGAAAGAGCGCGAAAATCCCGATCTGCTAAATAATTCGCGCAAGCGCAGACTTGCTGCTGGCGCAGGGCTTTCGCAAGTGGAGGTGAACCACTTTTTAAAGCAGTTCGCGGGTGCTTCGAAGCTTGCGAAGAAATTTTCGGGCAAGGGCGGTATGCAGGGGCTTGCCTCGATCGCTCAAAGGCAAAATTTACCGAGATAGCCTCTCGGTAGAGTTTGCAGATGTTTAAGTTTTAGCCATCTGCAAGTTCTAAAACTTACAAAAATTTAAGGAGAAAAAATGGCAACAGTTGTTAGGCTTACAAGAATCGGAAGAAAGAAGCAGCCTTTTTACCGCATCGTGGTAACGGATAGCAGGAAAAGACGCGATGGCGGCTTTATCGAGACGATCGGTTTTTACAATCCGCTAAAAGATAGCGATAATATCAAATTCGACGCGGAGCGTTTGGCATACTGGAAGAGCGTAGGTGCGAAGTTAAGCGATAGAGTCGCTCAAATCACAAGCAAATAAAATGGTAGAAAATTTTATAAAAGAATACGCAAAGTTGATCGCCGACTATCCGCAGTCCGTTTCTACGCAAAAGCGGGTCGGTGAAAACTTTACCGAGATCATCGTCTATGCCGACAAGGCCGATACAGGCAAACTCATCGGCAAGGACGGCAAAATGATAAACGCCATAAAGACCGTCATCATCGGCTACAAAGCAAAAGATCCGATCAATTATAAAATTACCGTCAAAGCAAAAGATGCCTGATGATCTTTTAGAGGTCGCAAAGCTCGGTCGGACTATCGGCCTAAAGGGCGCGGTTAAAATTTTCGATCGTAGCGACTTTCCCTCTCAGTTTAAAAAAGGCGCCAAATTTTATCTGCGAAACGGCGAAATTTTAGAAATTCTATCCTTCAACGGCGCAAACTTTAGCGCTATTTTTAAAAATTACGAAAGCGTAGAAGCGGCGGCAAATTTAACCAATCAAATCATTTACCGAAGCAAAGAGGACACGCGGAAATTTTGCAAATTGCAAAAGGGCGAGTTCTTTTACTTCGATATTATCGGGCTTGAAATTTATGAAGACGGCGCGATTTTGGGGCGCGTAAAGGACATATCGCAGATCGGAAGCGGCTATCTTTTTGAGATAGAAACGGATGAAAGCTTAATCTCGCAGGCTTTGCCGAAAGAATTTTTCATCCCCTACGTGGACGCCTATGTGAAAGAAATTTCGCTTAACGAGCGTAAAATTTTTACTCAAAATGCGCGCGCGATTTTGGAAAACTCATGAATTTTATCTTCATTTCGCTGTTTGAAAATCTCATCGCGCCGTATTTTGAGGACTCGATTTTAAAGCGCGCGGTCGATAAGAAAATAATCTCGACGCATTTTTTTAACCCGCGAAATTTCACGGCGAATCGCTACAAAAAAGTAGATGATTATATGATCGGCGGCGGCGCGGGGCTTTTGATCGGCACGGAGCCGCTGGCCGGGACTATAGAACACGTAAGAGCTAAATTTAAAAACACGAAGTTTATCTATCTCTCGCCCGCTGGTAAAAAATTTAACCAAAACGATGCCAAGCGCCTAAGCGGCAAAGAGAGCCTGTGCTTTATCTGCGGGCGCTACGAGGGGATCGATGAGCGCATAGTCGAAAGATATGTAGATGAAATTTTTTGCATCGGCGATTTCATCCTTACCGGCGGCGAGCTCGGCGCGCTTTGCATGTGCGATGCGATAAGCCGCAACATAAAGGGCGTTTTAGGCAACGAAAGCTCGCTCGTCGAAGAAAGCTTCGAAGGCGGAATTTTAGAGGCGCCCGCATTTACAAAGCCTGATGTTTTTGAAAATTTACCTATAGTTTCAGAGTTTTTAAAGGGTAATCACGCTAAAATGCATAGCTTAAAAAATCAAATGGCGCTATGCAAAACGAGGTTCTTCCGCCCGGATATGTACCGAAAGATCGCCAGAAATAAAGGAAATTTATGAAAAACAAGTATATCCAAGCGTTTGAGGACGCTCAGATCACAAGCAAAAGTGTGCCTGATTTCCGTGCTGGTGACACCTTAAAGGTAGCCATTAGGATCAAAGAGGGCGATAAGAGCAGAATTCAAAATTTTGAAGGTACCTGCATTGCGCGCCGCGGAAACGGCGTAAGCGAGACCTTTATCATCCGCAAGATCGGCGCAAATAGCGTCGGCGTAGAGAGAATTTTCCCGATCTACAGCGAGAGTATCGAAAGCATCGAGGTTCTAAGAAAAGGACGCGTTCGCCGCGCGAAGCTATTTTACCTACGCGACAGACGCGGTAAAGCGGCTAAAATCAAAGAGCTTCGAAAATAGTCCTTTAAATTTACGCTTCCCAATTCAAAAGGAAGCTCTTTTTATAATGCGCGAGATTTTAAAAGATTTCGCGCAAAATCTACTCGCATTAAATCTAAAATTTTACAACTTTTCCATTAAAATTTTTAATTCTAAACTGCCTAAAAATCGTCTTTTTCGATAGAAAAAGATAAAATATATCCTGATTTTATTTGCGTTTAAAAATATTACTATAAAATGCAAATTTTAATTTAGAAAGCTCGCGCTAAATTCTAGGATTCGGCCGAGCAAAATTTATTCAGTAAAGAGCGAGATGTGATTTTTTTAGGCATTGACGTAGGATCAACCACTGTTAAAACGGTAGTTTTAAACGAAAAATATGAAATTTTAAGCAAGAGCTACGAGCGGCATCTAGCAAAGCCCAAAGAGCTGGTGCTGGATAAAATTTTGCAAATTCAAAAAAGCTACGCAGGCGAGCGATTCAGCGTCGCCATAGCGGGTTCTGCGGGTATGGGCATCGCCAAAAATTGCAAAATTCCGTTCGTCCAAGAGGTTTTCGCTACCTCGCTCGGCGTCAAGCGGATGTTTCCGAAGACCGATGTCGTCATCGAGCTCGGCGGCGAGGATGCTAAAATTTTATTTCTCACGGGCGGACTTGAGGAGCGGATGAACGGCTCGTGCGCGGGCGGCACCGGTGCATTTATCGATCAGATGACCAACCTTTTGCATCTGGATATCACGGAGCTCGATCGTCTAAGCTTTGCGGCGAATAAAATTTACCCGATCGCCTCACGCTGTGGCGTGTTTGCCAAAAGCGACATTCAGCCGCTACTAAATCAGGGCGTTAGAAAAGAGGATATTTGCGCTAGTATCTACGCTGCGGTCGTCGAGCAGACGATCTCGGGGCTTGCGCAAGGTCGCGAGGTCAAGGGCAATATCCTGTTTCTAGGCGGTCCGTTGTTTTTCCTAAAAGGCCTTCAGGCGCGCTTTAAAGAGGTGCTAAAGCTTACCGACGAAACTGCGACCTTCCCCGATATTGCGCCTTACTTCGTGGCTTACGGCAGCGCGCTGTATGCAAAAGATACGGGGGAGGCGTTAAATTTAGAGGAGACGATCGCGCTTTTAAAAAAGGAGCCCGACAGGACCGCGCTGGAAGCCGAGCCGCCGCTTTTCAAAGACAGAGCGGAATTTGACGAGTTCACAGCTCGCCACGCCCGCGCAAGCGTGCCTAAGGTGGATATCCACACCTACAGCGGAGACGCGTATTTGGGCGTGGATTGCGGTAGCACTACGATCAAAGTCGTGCTTATGGGTGCAAACTACGAGCTGCTGTATAAATTTTACTCCTCCAATAAAGGCGATCCGGTCGACATCCTGTTGCCGCGACTTAAGGAGTTATACGATCTTTGTGAGGGTCGCATCAAGATCAAGGGCAGCGGCGTTACCGGATATGGCGAGGATCTCATTAAGACCGCCTTTCGCTTCGATTACGGCATCGTCGAGACGATCGCGCATTATAGCGCCGCGCGCCACTTCAATCCAAAGGTCGATTTCATCATCGACATCGGCGGGCAGGACATCAAGTGTTTCTCTATTAAAGATGGCAATATTGATTCTATCGTGCTAAATGAAGCGTGTAGCTCGGGCTGCGGCTCATTTTTACAGACCTTTTCAAATTCTTTAGGCTACGACATTAAAGATTTTGCAAGCTTAGCCCTTTTTGCGACCCATCCCGCCAAGCTTGGTAGCCGCTGCACGGTCTTTATGAACTCTTCGGTCAAGCAGGCTCAAAAGGACGGCGCTACGATCGAGGATATCAGCGCTGGACTTGCTATTAGCGTCATAAAAAATGCGATTTACAAGGTTATCCGCGTGCGAAATGCCGACGATTTGGGTCAAAACATCGTAGTGCAGGGCGGGACATTTTTAAACAACGCCGTGCTGCGCGCTTTTGAAAAAGAGCTCGGCAAGGACGTGATTCGTCTAGATATCAGCGAGCTTATGGGTGCATACGGTGCGGCGCTTTTTGCCAAAAATAACGCGAACGAGCGTACCGATATGATCAGTCGTGCAGAGCTTGAAAGCTTCACTCATCGCAGCGAATTTAGCGTCTGCAAGCTCTGTACCAATAAATGCCCGCTTACGATCAGCTACTTCGGCGATACTAAATTTGTCTCGGGCAATAAATGCGAGCGCGGCGCGGGCAAAGAGATCCGCCACGACATTACGAATTTATTTGAGTTTAAAAACGAGCTTTTGCGAAAATATCGCAAGCCGCCGAAGCAGGATGCGCCGCGGGTCGGAATTCCATTTGTTTTGAATATGTTTGAGATGATCCCATTTTGGAGTGCGTTTTTTGAAAATTTAGGCATGAGCGTCGTGCTGTCGCAAAAGCCGCGAAAAGAGACGCTGTTTTTAGCAAGCCAAAGCATCCCGAGCGACACCGTCTGCTACCCGGCTAAAAGCGTGCACGGCCACATCTACGATCTGCTAAATAAGAGCGTCGATTTTATCTTCTATCCGTGTATGAGCTACAGCCTAGATGAAAATATCAGCGAGAACTGCTACAACTGCCCCGTAGTCGCATACTATCCCGAGCTGATACGCGCGAACGTAGGCGCGCTGGAGGAGAAAAAATTCCTCTATCCGCACGTGGATCTTAACATGCAAGATTCGTTTTGCAAAACGATGCAGGCTGAGCTCGCGGACGCCGGGTATAAATTTCATTCCGACGCCGTGAAAAACGCCGTCTTGCAAGGCCTTAAGGAGCTGCAAAACTACAAAAATACCGTTTTAATAAAAGGCGAGGAGACCCTAAAAGAGATCAATGCAAGCGGCGCGCCTGCCGTCGTGCTAGCGGGTCGTCCGTATCATATCGACAAGACGATAAATCACGGCATCGATCGCTATCTAAATTCCTTGGGCTTCGTAGTTCTTAGCGAGGACGCGCTGCCGCTTAGCAGGGTGCAGACGAAGAGCCTTAATCAATGGACCTACCACGCCAGGCTTTATAGCGCGGCACGCTTCGTCTGTAAATACCCGCGCATGCAGCTGGTGCAGCTAGTCAGCTTCGGCTGCGGGATCGATGCGATCACGGGCGACGAGGTGCGCGACATACTGCGTCAAAACGGTAAAATTTACACTCAACTTAAAATCGACGAGGTTACGAACCTAGGTGCGGTCAAGATCCGCCTGCGTAGCCTAAAAGCGACTATGATAGAGCGCGAGAGGCAATGCGCGCAACAAGAAGCAAGAAAGGATGCGCGCTAATGTTTGCTAAATTTACGAAAGATATGAAAGCGACCCACACAATATTGATCCCCACAATGATCGATCCGCACTTTCGCTTTATGCAGGGGGTGCTGCGCGACGAGGGCTATAAGAGCGTCTTGCTCGGCGAAAATCGTCAAAATATCGTCGAGGAAGGGCTTCGCAGCGTGCATAACGACATGTGTTACCCCGCGCTGCTCGTCATCGGGCAGTTTATCGATGCGCTAAAAAGCGGCGAGTTCGATACGCACAAAGTAGCGCTTCTCATCAGCCAAACGGGGGGCGGCTGCAGAGCGAGCAACTACATAAATTTGCTTCGTAAAGCGCTTGAGGACAGCGGCTTTAGCTACGTCCCCGCGATCTCGTTAAATTTCGGCTCGCTAGATGAGAATGAATTTAGCCTCGGTAAAAAATCGCTTCTAAAGCTCTTTGCCGCGATATTTTACGGCGATTTGATGATGGGGTTGTATAATCAGTGCAAGCCCTACGAAAAGATCAAAAACCAAACGAATGAAATTTACGAACTCTGCGCCGAGCGGATCAAAAATTTGACCGATCAAAGATCGTTTTTCAATCTCAAGAAAAATTTCAAATTTATCCTCTCGCAGTTCGCTAAAATCGAGCGCGACGATAAGCCGCGAGTAAAAGTAGGTATCGTGGGCGAAATTTATCTCAAATACTCCCCTATCGGCAACAACGGCCTAAATGCCTACCTCATTCGCGAAAATGCCGAGCCCGTAAATACGGGACTGATGGACTTCGTGCTTACCTGCATCTACGATGCGGTCTACGACAAGCAGCTCTACGGCAAGGGCGGTGCGGCGTATTACGGCTCGCTTGCGGTCGCTAAGGTAGTGGAATTTTTCCAGCGCATGATGATTAAGCAGATGAAGCGCTTCGGATTTCGCGCGCCGAGCCCATTTAGCGAGGTTCGTGCCGCCGCTGACGGCTACATCGGTCACGGCGTGAAGATGGGCGAGGGCTGGCTGCTGACGGCGGAGATGGTCGAGTTTATGCGCCACGGTATACAAAACGTCGTGTGCGCGCAGCCCTTCGGCTGCCTGCCAAACCACATCATCGCGCGCGGAATGATCCGAAAGATCAAACAGAACTACCCGCAAGCAAACATCGCCGCTATCGACTACGACCCGGGCGCAAGCGCGGTAAATCAAGAAAACCGCATAAAGCTGATGCTTGCTAACGCAAATCGAAAGTAGTGCGCCGCATATCAAAAAGGACTTTGGAATTTTAAAATTCCAAAGCCTGCCGTAAAATTTTAAAATTTAAAAGCAAGCTCGCGATGATAGTTAAATTTTGACGCGCAAATGGCTCGCTTCCTTTCGCGAAATTTCCTCGAGATTTTGAAATTTTAAAATCTTGGCAGTTTCATTGCGCTTCTTTTGCCTCTTCCGCTCATTCCGGCTTCAGCTCTTACGAAATTCATAGTAATTTTATACAAATCCGCGTGAAATTCTACGCGCCGCCGCCATAGAATTCCATCACACAATCCCATTTTGCCACGTCATAAAATTCCACTCTCGTTAAGGCAAAATTTAATACAATCCGTCTTTAAATTTTACAAAGGAAGTTTATGAAATTTTGGATTTATGGCGCGCTTTTGGCGCTATGCTGCGCGGTTTTTAGCGGATGTGCGAGTAAGAATTTGCCGGGCTACATGCAAGGGCGCGAGCACATCGTCGCGATGAGCGCGGCGTCCGGCGGTCAGCTGCGTATGAGTGGCGAGATTTATGATTACGTATTTGATGCGAATCTTAGCGCCGTGCGCGCCAAGGTTGCGAGTCTGGCGTCGCTAAATAAAGACGCGATAAGGCGCAACGTAAGCATGCTCACGATCGACAGATACAATGAAGGCGGTGATGCCGCATATATCCAGCACGAAATCGAGCTTGTAAAATACGATCTACCGCTATCCGTGCAGGCTAAGCTGATGGACGACCCAGAGCAGCTGGAGCCAGCGTATAGTTCTACGTTTCGTTACTCTTATCTGATCGAAGGCAGATATTTTAAGCGCCTAAAAGATCACGACGAGCTACGCAGATCGCACCGCCCAGGCGTGCCAATCGAGTACCCCGCGCGTATAACGGTCGATAGCGGGATCAAAAGTGAGCGCGATGCCAAAATGGATACCGACATACAAGGACCCATCGTAATGCCGCTAATGATGCCGGTGCTGCTTTTAGGCAGTATCCTAGGCGGCTAGAATCGACTGAACCACGGAAGTGAAATTTTATTGATTTAAATTCTAAAGTAATGGCGGACAGAGAGGGATTTGAACCCTCGAGCCCCGGTTAGAAGCTGCACCCTTAGCAGGGGTGTGGTTTCGGCCACTCACCCATCTGTCCACAAAAAGAAATCGCATTATACATAACTAATCTAATAATGGGCTTAAATTAGCTCAGCTCGCAGAATTTATCACTGCGCGGATATTTGAGCTGGCGGCACAAAGAGCTATAATGAGTTAAAACATTCGGCGGAGATAATTTATACTTGCTTACACAGCTTATGCGAAACTTAAAACTTACGCGAGCTTTTAAAGTCTGTGCGAGTAAAAAATTTGCGTCCATGCGTTATTTTGCGGCAAAATTTTAAAATTTTAAATTCAGCCGGGCGCGAATTTTAAGATCCGGCTTACAAACAAAATTTCAAAACCCCGTGTAAGCGCAAAATTTTAGGATTTAGGGTTTTACGATCTGCATAATTCTGAAATTTTAAGCATATTTAAGCTTTAAAATTTTGAAAATTTCAAAGCTTAAAAATTTCAATAATTTTGGTTGCGAGGATTTTAAAATTTGGAATTTTTTAAAATTCCAAATTTTAAGATTGATGACACTCTAAGATCTCGCAAATATAAAAATCTAAGAATTCCAAAGGCTAGAAATTTTAAAATTTTAATATCAATCAGATTCTAAAACCCCGTTAGCTAAAGCCTTTAAAATTCCAAGAATTCCAAATGTGCGCGATTTATTCGCCTAGAGCTTTGTCGATGAGCTTGACGTCCTCGCTTGCGCTGCCGTCGATGACTAGGGCTTGATCGCCGCCACTTACAGCGCTTTTTCCGTTAAATTTCGCGCCCACTTCGATGCCGAAGCTTTGCGATAGCACGTCGCCTACGAGCACACCGCCGCCTAGCAGCTCGACGAGCTCGGCTTCGATATTGCCGAAAAATTTGCCGCTGATTACGATATGTTTGGCTCTAATCGAGCCGCGCGCGGTACCGTTTTTACCGATGACGACAGTATTATCGGAGATCACGTCGCCTTCGACATTGCCATCGATATGCAAAATGCACGACAGGTGCAGCTCTCCTTTGATGAGCGTGCCTGACGAGATTATTGTTGTTTGAGCGGTGTTTGCATCGCCTTTATTAAAGATTGCCATGGGACATCTTCCTCCTTAGTAAAAATTTCTTTGTAATTTTTTTCGTTCCAGTTAATAAAATTTAGCGGATCTAGCGGCAGCTGCAAAAATCTAATCTCGTAGTGCAGATGAGGTCCGGTGCTAAGTCCGGTGTTGCCGCTAAAAGCGATGAGATCGCCTTTGTTTACAAACTCTCCTACTTTGCGAGTTAAATTTGAATCCAAATGCGCATATCGTGTCGTAAAGCCGTAGTTGTGGCGGATCTCGACTAGATTGCCATAGCCAGTAGCGCCGGCGCCGCTGTATTGGATGATACCATCTGCAGGCGCGTAGATGGGTGTTTTGGGCGGCGTACGTAGATCGACGCCCGGGTGAAACTGCTTGCGCTTTAAGATGGGATGGTTGCGCCAGCCGAATTTCTCGCTGAGCTGATGAGTGCGCATGACCCTGCCATTTGGGATCTGCATAAAAATTTCTTTTATCAGCGCGTCGGAGAATTTTTCGTTGATGATCTTTTGCGCGCGCTCTTTGATCTCTTGTTCGGAAGTAGGTTTGATGTGAGATAGGCGGTCGATCGCGCGCTCATCCTCCTCAGGATCAAGCCCAAACTGATGCTCCAAATCCGAAATTTTACCCTCGATGGCTTCAAATTCCATCTGACTTGCCGCGATACCGTCGCGAAGTTTTTGATTTAGCTCGTTAAGCTCGGTTTTGGTTCGCGAAAGGCTATCGATTTTAGAGCCCAGGTACCTGATATATAGCGCACCCGTGATGAAAACGGTAAAAACAAATAGCACCAAATATAACGCGATCTTTTTGATGATTTGCGAAAGCAAAAAATTCCTAGAGCCGTTAAGGTCGGTTATGGTTATCATAAATTTGTTTTTCATAATGCGGCATTATAATGCAGCATAGCTGAAATTTCAAAAAAATTGTAGATAAATTTAAAAGCCATTTAATTTCAAAATTTCACTAAAAGATAAAATTTATTACTTAGTATAATTATAATTTAAGAAAATCTTGCTATAATTACAGCAATTTTAAATAAAGGAGACACAATGTCAAAAACAGTAAAACAACTAAACAAACTTCAGGCGGACGCTC
>NZ_CALIIU010000045.1 GCF_938017775.1 uncultured Campylobacter sp. | reverse complement strand
CGTAAGCTAAAATTTCATTCTACTTATCTACCTAATTTGATACCGTTAAAATTAGAATTATTTTTTATCCTTATCAAAAAATTTTGAATTGTAGTTAGTTAAAGATATCATCAAGGTTCGCTTATTAAAAGGAACTTTACCGAATCTATCAACAAGTGATTTATTCTGTTTTACTGATATCATAGTACCGTTATCATCAAAAATATAGTATTTTTTTATCCCTAAGAAATTTAAGCATTGAAAGATAATTATAAATATAAAGTTTATGATGATAGCCATTGCAAGATTTGTTATATACGTAAATTTATCCATCAAAGTTTTACTATCAAGTTTTGCAGTTTCTCCAAAACATGGAAAGTATGAATAAGTTATCTTTGTATGCTCCGTAAGCTGGATTTTTAGAACATTCAAATTCCCCGCGAAATCCACATAATCGCATTCTATTATTTTTTCAAAAATTCTAATTTGTAAGTCATTTACCAGCATACCTTTTAGCATTGCAAAATCTCCAAAAATCGTTTTGAAAAATATAAATATGCAAAGCGCTAGCTCTCCTTTTCTCAAAATACTGCTAAAGAAACTTTCAATAGGAAAAATAGATCTAATGGCGAACACTAATGCGAATATCAGGAAAAAAATTGCTACTGTTAATCTACTTTTTAGCAAATAGTCGTTCTTTATCACTATCGGCTCCTTATCATAATCCCTCATAAAATTTCCCCATTTTTGAAAAAATATTCGGTCGCATTCTATCTTTTTATTCTTAGTACATATTTAAAATTTAAAAATTATTTAGCCTGGCCGAATTCCAAGCCCATTGCTGGGTAGAATTTTGAAATTTAACGTTACCGAGCTGCGTTAAATTTCAAAATTTCAAGCAGATGAGGCATGAGTTGTATGAAATTTAAAACCCCAAATCCTAAAACAAGATAAATTCTATACCTCCAGCCTGCACGGAATTTTAAAATTTCAGACTTACGAAAGCGGATAAATTTTAAAATTTTAAACCTATGGAGGCTAGATAAAATTCCAAGCCCGCAAAGCACGAGCAGAATTCTAAAATTTTATAATTTTAAAATTCCATCTTACTTCGTTTTCTTTGCGGTATCTTTGACGGTCGTTGCGTTAGCGTCGATGTAGCCCATCTGGACGAGTTTCTCGTAGATTTGCATTATCACGGGACCCGCCGCGCTTCCGCCTCCGCCGCCGTGTTCTACGAGCACGGTTACGGCGTATTGCGGCTTATCGTACGGCCCAAAGCTCGTCATCCATGCATGCGAGCGGTGGAAGTAGTCCATATCGGCCTCTTTCATTCGCTTTTTGGCGGTCTGAGAGATGCCTACGACCTGCGCGGTGCCGGTCTTGACCGCTAGAGGCACTACCGCGGTATGGATGAGCTTGTAGGCGGTGCCTCCGTCGGGGTTGTTACCGACCTCATACATCCCGCGTCGCACAAGCGGCAGCTGCGCCTTTTCTTTCGGCGTGAAAAGCTCGGTAGGGGTAAATTCCACCGGCTTACCGTCGATGCTTTTTAAAAAATGCGGAGTGATAGCCTTGCCCGAGGCGATCTGCGCGGTGTTTTTCGCCACCTGCATAGGGGTGACGAGCACGTCGCCCTGGCCGATCGAGGCATTGACCGTCTCACCCTGATACCATGCCCGTTTAAATTTCTGCATTTTCCAGGCCTTATTAGGCATCGTGCCTACAAACTCATTGGGCAGATCGACGCCCGTTTTGCTACCAAAACCCATGCGCTGCAGATACGCGGACATATAGTCTATCCCCACCAGCAGCGAGCCTTCGTAAAAATACACGTCGCAGCTGCCTTTAATCGCTTCTACTAAGCTCACGCGGCCGTGACCCCAGCTCTTCCAGCAGCGAAATTTACGCCCCCCTAGCTCTATCGCGCCACTGCAAAACACGCTCCAGTTTTCATTGATCTTGCCGCTGTTTAAAAAGCTCATCCCCACAGCCATCTTAATGACCGAGCCGGGCGGATAGAGGCCGTTTACGAGCTTATTCGTAAAAGGATGGCGCGGATCTTTTATCAGCTCGTCCCACTGCGCCTGTGAAATTCCGCCCACGAAAGTGTTTAGATCGTACTCGGGGAAGCTGCCCGCCGCGATGATGGCGCCGTCGCGCAGATCCATCACGATCGCTACGCCGTCCTTGTCTTTAAAAATTTCCTCGAGGTATTTTTGTAGCTCAAGATCGATGGTAAGCGAAATTTCGCTACTGCTGGGCTCCTGCATCGAGATCTCCTCTACGACCTGATTTAGCGCCGTAACCTTCGTCTTGCGCTCGCCCTTGCTACCCTGCAAAAGCTCGTTATAATATCCCTCGACGCCGCTTCTGCCGTTGTATCCGGTAAGCGCGCTTAGGGGGTTGTTTTGGATATCTTTTTTATTGGCGCGGCCGACGTAGCCGATGATGTGCGAAGCAAGCGCGCCGTAAGGATAAAAGCGCTGTGAAGCGGGCGAAATTTTGATATTTTCGTGCAGGCTTAAGCTCGCGAAATGCTGTATCGTGGCGTTGTAGTCCAAAAACGGCACGACTTCGATAAAATCTTGATTATAAGCGGAATTCGCGTCCTTGTAGCTCTTGCTCATCGCAGTGACATTGAGATCTTTGAAGTAGCGCGAGATATTATTTAGCTCGCTTTGCAGCGCGGCGTCTTTTAGATGCGGCGCGATGGATAGCGAAAAGCCTAGATTATTTATCGCAAGCGGACGGCCTTTGGCGTCTAAAATTTGACCGCGCACAGGCGGGATGTATTCGGTAGAGATGACATTATTTTTAGCGACCTGCTCGTAGAATTCATTCGATTTGATCGAAAGATAATAAATTCTAACCAAAAGCATGCTAAAAAATAGTATCACAAATACGAATACGAACTTTAGCCTCATACCAGCCGCCCCTTAAAAAAGAGCAAAGCAAGCAAAATTTCAATCACGATGTAATTTAAATACTCGCCGCTTAGGGGCAGATACTCGCTCTTTTTGATCGCCGAGATCGCGTTGCTCACCACAAAGACCAAAACATAGCTAATCATCACGTAAAAGCAGATCAAAAAATTCCTAAATTTAATATACTTAAATGAGTTTTCATAGACCACGAAATAAAATATACAATACGCGATAGCCACGCTAAATAGGTTAAATCCGTGGATCTGCTCGGCGCAAAACAGATAAAAAATAGAGAAAAACCAGGTAAAGCCGAACTTTTTAAATTTTACGTCGTTTTCGTATTTTTGCACCACCATCGCCGTGAAAAAAAATCCGATCAGCGGCGGCAGCCCCCTATACACCGCACTTAAAAGCAGGTAGAAAAGAACTCCCGCGCTAAAAAGCGTGTCCGCTATAAGGTATAGATAAGTGCGATTTCGTTGCATACCGGAAACTTTTTGCATTTAATACAATCAGCCCAAATTTTTTGCGCGGGCAGCTCGTCCTTTGGGATTTCGGTAAAACCCAGCCGCTCGAAAAAATCCTTTTGATAGGTGAGCGTAAATACGCTTTTTAGCCCGTAAAATCTCGCTTCACCGAGCAGCTCGTTTACGATAGCTCTGGCAATGCCTCGCCTGCGAAACTGCGGAGCGACGATGAGCGAGCGCACCTCGGCAAGATCTGCGTTAAAAATTTTAAGCGAAGCAAAGCCCGCTAAAATTCCCTCCTCTTTTGCGGGCTGCGATTCGCAAAGCTGCGAAAGATCATTCTGAAAAACGCCCGCGCTTTGTGAATATTCGCTCCGTAAAATTTGCTCTTTGCCCGCTTGCGCGCGACTCGCCTCGGATACGGCCTGTGCTGCGCTATTTTGTGACGCGCTATTTTGTGGCATATCTCGTTGCGACGCGAAATTGCCCGCGGCATCTTCGGCGGAATTTTGGGCAGGATTTTTGGCAAAATTTGCGGCGGAGCTTTGGATTAAATTTAAATCCGAATTGCGCGCTAAATTTAAATCGGAATTCTCGGCTAAATTTGAATCGGAATTCTCTTTGGAATAAAAGCTCGTATCCGCCTTAGAATCGCAACCGAACGCCAGCACGTATGAGCGGATATTGGCAGCTATCTCATCGCTTTCAAGCGGCAAGATCACGCCGTTTTGCACCTCCTCTTTTACGAGCTCCTGCATACGCGAAATGTCGCAAAGGCGCGCTTTTTTTAGCCGTATCATCTAAAATTTTCCCTAATCTTCGCGCAATTCTCGCGGTGCATTTTATATCCGCTAAATTTAATTATTTTGAAATTCTGCGCCGCAAAATTTAACGTATTTAAATTTAGAAATTTCATAATCCAAACGCCCCGCGCACGATGATCTCGCGCGCTTTCGCAAGCCCGCCGCTCTTTAGCGTAGAGACCAAAATCGCCTGCGGATCGTGTCTCAAAAGCTTTGCGCGCTCGCTTTGGTTGAGCTTGTCGGCTTTGGTGTAGAGCCTCACGACCTTTTGATCGCCGCGCAGAAAACTAGCGAGATAGTTTTGTAAATTTTTATCTATTGCAAGATCAAACTGCCTCGCGTCGATGAGATGGACGAAAAGCTTGATATTTAGGCGCTCTTTGATAAATTCGTCGAGATTTTTTTGCCAGATATAATGCAGTTTTTTGCAAACCTTGGCATACCCAAACCCCGGCAGATCCACGAAGATCAAAGAGATATTTTCACCCAAGCTCGCAAGATCCGAAAAAGCGGGGTTGTCCGCTAAGCTTAGCGCGGATCTACCTGTAAAATTTAATTCTGAGCTTTGCGCGGAATTCGGCGCGAAACCCGCCGCAAGATCTGTCTCGCGATCCGATCTAAAATCCGCCGAGGCGCTTTTTAAATTTAAAACGGATTCCTGCTTGGAATTTTGCGCAGACGCCGCAGCCTCCGCGTGATCTTGCGCGCAATTCGCAGCCGAGCTTAAAGCCCCTTTGCTTGCTAGATCGGGCGATGTTTCATTTTGCGAGCCGTCCGTGCTTGCGGCAAGCTTTTGTTTAAATTTAACTTCGAAAAAATTTATCAGCTGCGTTTTGCCCGGCGTCGAACTTGATTTGGCTAGATTTTTGCGCCCGGTAAGCGCGTTTATCAGGCTGCTTTTGCCGACGTTGGAACGCCCCAAAAACGCCACTTCGCTCATCGCAAACTCGGGCGCACCCGCGATATTTGCGGCAGAGGTGATAAACTGCGCGCTGCTAGGATAGATCATTTGTTTTGATCTTCGACCTGAAAGATCAGACGCACGGGCTTTTTCTCGCCGCCGCCGCTCTTTACTTCGTAGGTGCCCTTTTGGCGATTTACGATGATCTTATCGCCGTAAACCTCCTTTTTGGTCTCGGCTTCGTGCAGATAGGCGTTGTTTTCAAGCGTGTAGGCCTCGATAGTCGGATCGTAGGTCAGCACGCCGCCCTTGCCGTCGTAATGCTTTTGATTGAGTAAAATTTTAAAATTTGCATTTCCCGTCGCGACGTATTTGGTAGGCTGGCGCTTGGCGTCGAAGTAGATCGTCACTTTATCGGAATTTAGCGTATCATAAGCGCCCTTTTTGATGCGGACGTTGCCCGTCAGCACGCTGATCTGCTTGATCTCGTCGGCGAAAAAATTATCCGCCGTAACCTCGACCTGCTCCTGCGCGGCGCTAAGAGTAGTCGCGCCAAAGCCCGAAATTAGCGCAGCTGAAAGTATTAGTTTGTAGAGTTTTGATCTTTTATTAAATACCATGCGTGGATTCCTTTTGAGTTTGTTTGTTTGGTTTTGGTGTCGTAGCTGATGCTTGCGCCTGTGATGCGGTCGCCGCCTTGGCGCAGCACGTATGGCACGTCGGAGCGGACGATCTTGCTGCTCGTATCGTAGATGATCTCTTGCGCCGTGTAATCAAAGCCTCTGCTATTTACGTAATGCGCGTCGCCGTTAAATTTTATCAGCTCGCCTGCGCGCGTCGCGGTCTTTGAAACCAAAGTGTGATTTAGATCTGCGCCAATCTCCTCGGCTTTAAAATTTACAAACTCGTCGCGATCCTTATAGCGAGTGCCGCCGTCCGCGGTAAATTTAGCATCCACGCGCTCGCCGATCTGATAATCGACGATCTTTCTCATCTCCATATTCGCGATACTCAGATCTTCTTTAAACATATCGCTAAAATATGGCGTCTGCACGCTTAAAAACACCATCGCGACGCAAAAGATCGCAATCGCGACGTAGAAAATTTTTATCACCATCGCTCGGCCCCTTTTGATCTGCACGAAATTTTACCCATCGCGCGCGCTTGCGAAACTACAGCCATTTGCTATTCCACTCTTCGCGCATGCCGTTTTTATCGACGAGCATTTCGATCATCTCGCGCACCGCGCCGCAGCCGCCGTTTTTGCTTAGCGCGACGTCCGCTTTTAGCGAGCTTAGCGCATCGGCGGGCTTGAAGCTGATCGCGACTGCATTTAAAAGCTTTGCATCGTTTATATCATCGCCGATCGCGGCAGCCTCATCGAAGCTTAGGTTAAAATTTTTTAAAATTTGCTCCGCCCTTGAGAGCTTGTCTTTTTCGCCTTGAAAGAGCGTATCGATCTTCAGCTCGCGCGCGCGGTTTGCGACGATTTGCGAGCTTTTGCCAGTGATGATCGCGACCTTTAGCCCCAGCCGCTGCCACTCCTGGATGCCGAACCCGTCTTTTACGTTAAATTTCTTCATCTCTTCGCCGTCGTTTGAATGGTACAGCCCGCCGTCGCTAAGGCAGCCGTCTACGTCTAAAAATATGATCTTTATCACTTCGTTTTCCGTTTTTTGAAATTTTGTGATTTTAACGAAATTTGGCTGAATTTTTAGCAAACGGCGTATAAATTTAAGCCGCGATCTTAGCCTTTAATCGGCACGTAGCCGCTATTTTCGATGATGCTTTGCCCCTGCGGCGAAAGGATCCAATCTATCAGCGTGCGGATATTTTCGTTTTTGTTGTTTTCATCGTAAACCGCGTAAATTTCAGCTACGAGCGGGTATTTGCGGCTAGCGATATTTTCTTTGTTCGGATACGCGCCGTTTAGGCTAAGCATCTTCACGCCGCCGTTTCGCACGATCCCCTCGACGTAGTAGCGAAACGAAAAGCCGATCGCGCTGCCGAAAAAGCCCGTGATCTTGCGCTTAGGCTGCGTCTCGCCCATAAATTTCAAAAACGCGCTCTGGCTGCCGCTGCCCGCGTTTCGCTGCACGGCATCTATTCGCATGTGCTCGCCGCCGAGCTGCGACCAGTCGTCAAACTCCCCAGAATAGATCCCTCGCACCTGATCCACGGTTAAGCTTGAAATTTTATTATTCGCATTTACGATAAAGACGAACGCTTCCAGCCCGATCGGCACGAAGCGCAAGCGCGCGCCCTTTTCCTGCGCATAATCAAGCTGCTGCTTCGAAGGGGCGGCGACGAAAATGAGATCCGCCTCGCCGTCGCTTATGGCCTTGTAGGCGCCGCGGGTATTGCTAAATTTAAGCCTGCTAGCATTCGTGAAATTTTGCCCGTCAAATTCCACGCTTTCTTTGGGATAGTTTGCCGCGACGAATGCCGAAAATACCGGATATAGCGCGGCTGCGCCGTCGATTATCGGCAGATCGCCGCTAAGTTTTAAGCTAGAGCTAACGCGCACGATCTGCGAGCCCTGCTCAAACGGCAGAAATTTATGCAGCTCGATCGATTTAGCCTGCATCTCGGCGCTGCTTTGATTTACGTATCGCTTCACGACGAAGCGGTAAAACGCAAAATCGAAAGCCGCCAAGCTAAGCACTAGCAAAATGATGATAATTACACGCTTCATCTTAGTTTCCGTTTGCGATATAGGAGATGATCGAGCATTTGCTCTGCAGATACAGCGCCGCTGCGGTTAGCGCGCAAACGCTGATCGCCCAAGCCGTCAATATTACGGCGATCGTTTTTTGAAAAATTTCATCGCTCATTTTGCGCCTCACATATGCTCGATTGCGTGATTAAGTAGCCAAAAAAAGCCCATTAGGACGCTCAAAAAAATTATGAACGAAAACACAGAGAGGATCAAAAGATTTCTAATTCTTCTGCGGCGCTCGGGTGCACTTTTAGCCGATTTAATAAATTTTACTAAACTTGCGATTAGCCAAATGAGCGAAACTACCGGCAGCCCAGTAAAAACCAAGATAAACATGGAAAAAGGATCGAATAGCCACTGAGAATATATGAGTGGAGTAAAAGCGCATGCAAACGCAACCGTCGAAATAATTATAAATTTTTTATCTCTTTTATGGCGCTCCGGCTCGTCTTTTGATCTGATAAATTTAATCAAGCACGCGATGAGCCAAACAAAGCAGATCAAAAAGAGCACATTTAAAATCTCCATAAGCGATCCGAAATTATTCATCTTTTACCTTTAAATTTTAATATGAAAAGCGGCGGTTTAGCGCTCCGGCAGTGCGAAATTTCATATAGCATAGTTCGCGGTTTTCGCGGCGGGCGCAAATGCACCGCCAGCGGTCTTAATAAAAGCGGCGCGCTTTGCCCGAACAAGGGCGAAATTTTGCAAATTTCAAGCGGCGGCGAGAGTAAAATTTCAAACGCCGATAAAATTACAAAACCGCGAATTGCTAATTTTGCTAAATTTAGCGCGCATTTGCCGTTATAAAACGCCCTTGGTGCTAGGCACGCCGGCGCGCTCGTTTATACTTATCGCGCGACGGAATGCGACGGCAAACGCCTTAGACGCGGCCTCTGCGACGTGATGTAGATTTTCGCCGCGGATCTGGCATAGATGCAGCGTTAAATTTGCGTTGAAAGCCAGAGCGCGGAAAAACTCCTCCACGAGCTCGGCGTCAAATTCGCCGATCTTGCCGCGCTTTAGGCTCGGGCAATCAAATACCAAAAACGCGCGGTTGGAAAAATCAAGCGCCGCAGAAACCGCCGCCTCGTCCATCACGAGGACGCTATCGCCGAAGCGCTCGATGTTTTGCGCGGGATAGATCACCTCTTTGATCGCGCTTCCGAGCACGATGCCGCAGTCCTCGACGCTGTGGTGAAAATCGACCTGCAAATCGCCCTCGCAGCGCAGGTTCAGATCGATCCACGCGTGCTTGGCAAACGCGCTAAGCATATGATCGAAAAAACCGATGCCCGTTTGTATCTGCGCCGCGCCGCGCCCGTAAAGCTCCAGCTCAAGCTCGATTTTGGTCTCTTTCGTAGCCCTATTTTTGCTTATCATCGCGCAATCCTTAAAACTAAATTTTGTTTGAAATCTATCTAAATTTCACTAAATTTCGGTTAAAATTTCGGCTAGCTTTTCGGAATTTACGCTGCCGATCTGGCGCAGGTTCGCAATCTCGGCGCCCTCTTTAAAAAACAGAATCGTAGGCGGGCCGAATACGTTAAAATGCGCTTTTATCGCCCTATTTTGCTCGCTATCTTCGCTAAGATCGATCTTTAAAAGGCTAAATTTATCAAGAGCGCCGGCAAGAGCGGGATCTGCGAACGCTCGCTCGCTCTGCTCGCAATTTTTGCACCAGCTAGCCCAAAAGTCCACTATCACGGGCTTTTTGGAATTTTCTATTTCGCTGCGCAGCTGCGCCAAATCGTGCACAAACGAAAAATGCGCGCCGCTTAAATTTTTAGCGCGAGAAAATTCGCCCGCTTGCAAGCTCTCGCCGCCGGGGCCGCCGCTGGAATATCTCGTGCTTTGCGGGATCAGATTACCAAGCGGCTTAGAAAAATCTTTTGCGCCGCTGGCAAAGCCCGCGAGCAGCAGCGCCGAATATAGCGCGATTACAAGGGCCAAAGCGCGCTTGATACCGCTCGCGCCGCCGTCAAACAGCCCCAAAAATCCTGCGAAGATCGCGCCTAAAACCGCATAAATCAGCAGGCTTAAATTTTCGCCGATGAGCGCGCGCGAAATCCACACCGCCGTAAAAAGCAGCAAAAAGCCGAAAATTTTAGGCACCGCCTCCATCCAAGCTCCCGGTCTAGGCAGTGCGCCGCCGAGCCCCACCACAAGCAGCAGCGCGCCGCTTCCGAGCCCCAGCGCAAAAAGAGCCGCCGCACCCAGCAGAACGTCGCCGCTGCCCGCGATGTAAACGAGCGCGCCCGCAAGCGGAGCGGAGATGCACGGCGATACGACGAGTGCCGAGATAAGCCCCATCGAAAAAACTCCGATCAGGCCGCTAGCATTTTCGCTTTTACTATTTAAGAAGCTTTGAAAGCGCGCAGGCAGGCGGATCTCGTAAAATCCAAACATCGAAAACGCGAGCGCGGCGAATATGAGCGAGGTTAAAATCAGTGCGGGCGGAGTTTGCAGCAGGCCCTGTAAATTTTGCCCAAAAACCGCCACGAAAGCTCCTAAAATCGCATACGAGCTCGCCATACCGAAAATATACGCGAGGCTTACGGTGAGGCTTTTTTTCGCGCTCGGCTTCGAGGAGGTTTTCGCCACGATGATCGACGAGAGGATCGGGATGAGCGGATAGACGCAAGGACTTAGCGAGAGCAGCACGCCGTAGCCGAAAAACAGCGCGATCGCGGCGATGAAGCTCTTGCCGCCAAGAACGTTTAAAATTTTATCCTGCTCGGAGATGGAATTTGCGCCGCGAGAAGTTTTTTGCGCGAAGGTTTCGTCGGAATTTACCGCAGCACTTTCCGCCGAGCTCGCCGCGGAATTTCCCGTCGCGTGCGAGTTTGCCTCAGAATTTGCCTCTGCGCCCGAAGCTGCGGTATTGCTTTCAAAATTTAAATTCCCGCTCTGTGCGCTGTACGTGTCAGAAATATGCGCGAAATTTGCGCCGCTTCGGTATTTTTTCAGCTCGGAGTTTGAAATTTTGCTGATCTCATAGCCCTCCACCACGCGCTTGAAGTTAAAGCCGAACTGCTGCGGCTGATAGCAAAAGCCCGATTTCGTGCAGCCCAAAAAATCGCCGTTAAGCACGAAATCATCGCTGTCTGCGGTGTTTGCAAGCACGAGGCCTAAAGGCACGGCGATGCTAAATTTGCCCTCATAAATTTTATAATCCTTGTATTCGGTCGCGGCGGGCAGATTTATTAAATTCGTCACCTCCGCGCCGCCAATGAAAATTTTTATCTCGTTTTGATAGAGATAGACCCCGTCCGCGATATCAAAGCTTAGCGTTACGCTATCGCTTTGCGCCGTTGCGTCAAGCTTGAACGCATCGGAGGGTTTCAGGGGCTCGGCGCCCAAGCCTAAAAGAAAAAACGCTGCCAAAATCAGTGATCTTATCAAATTTTATCCTTTGAAATTTTTTCCTACATTCTAACGTAATAAGTATGAATTTATAGTGTAATATAAAGAACTTTTTTGTAAAATTCCTTAAAATTTTAGGAGGCAATATGAGCAAAGAGATCAAAACCGAAACGGGTGAAATAGCGCTGAAAGAGATAGAATTTAAAAGTTCAAAGTACGAAAAAATCTCGTTCAAAGACTACGAGACGCTGCTTGAAAGATACCAGATTGAGCTTTTGAAGCTGCAAAAATTCGTAAAAGAGAAGGGGCTAAAAATTTTGATTTTGATGGAGGGGCGCGACGCGGCGGGCAAAGGCGGCACGATCAAGCGTTTAACCGAGCACCTAAACCCGCGCGGATGCCGCATCGTAGCGCTCGAAAAGCCGAGCAATGTCGAAAAGACGCAGTGGTATTTCCAGCGCTACGTCGCGCACCTACCCAGCGGCGGCGAGATCACGATCTTTGACCGCAGCTGGTACAACCGCGCGATGGTCGAGCCCGTGATGGGCTTTTGCACCCACGCCGAACATAAAGATTTCCTGCGTCAAGTGCCTAAATTTGAGGAGCTTTTGGTAAGTGCGGGGATAATTTTGTTTAAATTTTACTTTTCGGTCTCCAAAGAGGAGCAAAAAAGGCGCTTCGAATCGCGCCGTACCGACCCGCTGAAGCAATACAAGCTTTCGCCGGTGGATGCGAGATCGCAGGAGCTGTGGAATCAATACACGCTCGCAAAATACTCGATGCTGCTCGCTTCAAATACCGAGTTTGCGCCGTGGACGATCCTTGATAGCAACGACAAAAAGATCGCGCGGCTAAACGCCTTCCGCTGCATACTCTCGCGCATAGACTATCCCGAAAAAATTGGTGCGAAGGAGCTTGCAGTGGATCCAAACCTCGTGCGAAACGGCACCAGGGAGATAGTCCTAATGGAGGATAGCCAAAAAAGCGAGGCTTGGCGCAAGCTGGAAAGCCCCTCTCGCAAGAACAAGAAGGATAAGAAAAAGGGTTAAATCTTGCCAATGAAGATTACTCGCTAAGAATTGCCATGGAGGCTTGCTTAGGAATTGCCTCATTAGGGATTATTTCCTAATATATAGAAACGCATTAAATTCTATGATTATGCACCTCAAGATTCTTTGAAATTCTATCTAATGGGATGGAATTCTACACAACGCCACGGGCTACGTGATGAAGTATATCACGTTTCAATTCCTAATGGAATAGAATTCTACCTCGTCGCTTGCTTTTCTCCGCGGCTATCGCCCATAGTTTCAATTCCCAACGGGATGGAATTCTACGCAGATTGAAAAACCTACTACCGAAGTTCCTTATTTCGAGTTTCAATTCCCAACGGGATGGAATTCTACTTTGCTCTATTGGGTATTTCCAGTTTTTGCATTGTATGTTTCAATTCCCAACGGGATGGAATTCTACTTAACCAAAAGGCTTAAAACGGCGCAAATAGGGAGTTTCAATTCCCAACGGGATGGAATTCTACAGCACGAATTTTGCCATTTTTCTAGATAGAAAGTGTTAGGAGTATATATTTTTATGCCTTAAAATGGACTAAATTTAAAAAAGCGCCGATTGCTCAATGCCCAAGATTTCGGCATTTCAAAATCCTAAAAGCAACTTTATCGCTATCTATATGTATCGTGAGTGCAAATGTTAAAATCTCAATATAAGATATTCAAAAAATCGAAGTATGAACAACAAAAAAAGCTGAAATTTTAAAAGCATATGCGTTTTTAAAGCCAATTCGTTCGCCGTTCCGTGCTTCAGATCAAATTTATTTCAAAAGACATGCATTTTAAGAGGGCACAATCTATAGGCGCAAGTGATTCTAGTCAAAATTTCAAAGGCACGAATGAGCTTAAAACCCCAGCCTACCGCCATACCAGCCCCTCGTAAGGCACGCCTTCGCAGACATATTTTTTAATCTGATTGGCCTCGCGACGGATGATTTGACGCCAGGTTAGGCTCCGACCCGCTACATTTGCGCAAGATGATAGTTTCTCAATCATTTTTAGCTCGATCTTTTGCACCGCTTCTCGACCGAATCGAATACGCCCCGCATCCGTTTCAAAATCTTTTGCCGCAATCTCGCGTTTATTTAACATTCCAAAAATTAATCTATCACCTAAAATAGGCTTAAAAATCTCTGCAAGATCAAGATGCAGACTTAGCGTACGGTAGTTTGGCTCGTGCAAAAAGCCGATGCGCGGATCAAGCTCGGTTTTGTAAATTTCGCTGAGGCAGACGTTATAAATACGCGTATTTACATAGCTAATGAGGGCATTAATTTTATCCGCTGGCGGGCGTTTGGAGCGCGTCGTAAATTTAAAACTGCGCTGATCCTCGATGATTTCGTTCCAAGCCGCGAAATACTGCTTGGCAAAGCCGCCTTCCACCGCCATTACCGCTGCTATGTCGCAGGCGCGCGCTAGAGCATCCAGATGCGGCGCAGTATCGAGCGAGACGCCGTAAACCTTACAATTAATGGCTGCATTTAAGATGCGAACGCGAGTAATCTCGCGAGCGATAAAAAGGCGCTTAGAAAGATCATCAAAAGCCCGCAGCTGCGCCAAAAGCACAAAGCCGCTTTTATTTACAGAATTTGAAGTATTCGGGAAAAAACTGCCGCGGAAGCTCTGATAGGCGCTAAAAATATGCAGCAAAATGTTATTATCAGCCAAAAACGCCATAGCATAAGTGTCGAGCTCTACTCGCGCCAAAATATAAATTTCATCAATCGCGTTAATCGGCAAAATTTTACTAGTTAAAATTCCGCCCTCGTCGTTAAATTTATCGAAATATAGATTATTATCTTTGCGGCGCAATCGGCCTGGGCTCAAAATAAAATGCGTGCGATCCGATTTTTGCATACTTTATCCTTGAATTTTAGCTGAAAATTGCTTCGTTTTTATCGCATCCGATGACTAGGCGCTGTGAATATTTGAGCGAATTAAAAGTATAAATTACTACCGAATCAAGCTTGCTGGCGCATTCTTTTTGCAAAATCGCCATTAATTTTTTAAGATCGCTCGCTCTGATTTCGCCTTCGAAAACGCTGAATTGCACGCGAGGCAGAAATTTCTCGACCGCCTTTCGGACGCGCGCAGCGTTATTTTTCTCCTTTTCGTCGCTGCTTGAAATATCGTAAAATAAAATAGCGTACATTTTATCTCCTAAATGCAATAATCACGATAAGCGCAACTCTCGCAAATCTTTTGCGGGCTAAATTTAGGCGGCTTTGGCTCATTCACAAGGGCGGCAATGCCGTTTAGAATTGTTTCGATTTTAGTAAAATTTTCGGCGTTATCCTCAATGGCTATGACGGTTTTGCCGCTAATTAATTTGCCTTTCACCTCTTTTAAATTTAAGCCTATTTTTAAAAGATAGATATAAAAAAGTAGCTGCATCTTGCCTGCTTCTGGATTTTTTAGGCTCTTTTTATATTCAGTGATGAGATAATGTCCGCGCTGCTTGGAAAGCTTGTCGAATTTCAAATTTGAAAATGCAAAGTCCTGCAAACCGTTCTCTTTGATATCCGCTAGCGCCTTGCCCATCAGCATGTTTTCATCTTCCTGATTGGCGTGAATATTGTGTGCGTAAAGCCACGCCTCGCGCTTACAGGTGACGTAATAATTCACAAGCGTGCCGGTGATTTGGTCTTTGCAAAACATTAGTCGAAAAACTCATTCTTGAGATTTAAGGCGGCATCCTTTTTAATCCCGAAATTATTATTGTATGAAGTATCGCCGAATGGTAAATAATAGACATCTTTTAGCCCATCAATACGCTTTATATTTAAACGCTTTGCATCAAATTCTGTGATATTTACAGCATCAATAAATTCACAAAAGGCATTTACCTGATTAACAATCACTTCTTTCGTTTTTTTATCAAAGGTAACAACCCTAATCTCATCAATCGAATTATAATGATCTCCCAATAATTTTTTCGCTTGTTCAATTTGTAAACACCGCCAAAGTAAATGATTTAATATCACCCACTATGTATATGGGCGCTCTGTGGACTGCAAGAGGAGTAATTATTGAGGGTGTCCTATATGTTTTTATGATGAAGAAAAGATTTGAAGATGTAACTAATAAATATGAAAAGCGT
>NZ_CALIIU010000044.1 GCF_938017775.1 uncultured Campylobacter sp. | reverse complement strand
TCGATTTTGTAAATTTACATAAGTGTGCCTTATATCGCAATTACCGACAAAGGCGGCTTCCCAGTTCTTAATTAGCCAACTCGAGCTTACCGCATATTCCCGTCCTTTATTCGAGCGCATTTTATCGCTATAGCCAATAGGCGCAAACATACCGGAATAAAACCCCTCCAGATAGGGTAGTCTCGGGCATCCTTTCGTATCGGTTGCGACGATAAATTTTATCTTTCGATCATATGGACGAAAAGCCTTGTGACACTCTATAATATCTCCATTTTTTAGATCGTCTTTGAATTCTAAAAATTTATAAGTAAATTTTGCAGGAATTTTATCATTTATCCTTTTGTATTCGGTCACAGAGCTATCGTAATAAGAAAATATGCTTATATTTCTGGATGGCTCGGTATCACATACAAAATCTAAATTCTCCAATATCCACTTTTTAGAAATCAGACCATTATTATTTTTCGCATTAGCTTCGGGCGGCAATACTATAAACTCCCCCGAATTATCGCCGTTTATACGTAGCAGATTATTCCAGCTACAAAATAAAAACCGCCTTTGACCGATCTGCAGTATATCGCCCTCCGCGAAAATTTTTCTAAAATTATTAATCGAAAATTTTCTTCTACCTCTTACGGGTATTATCTTTTTATAATTTCTTTTCATGATCTTTCTTCTGTTTTATTATTAAATCGCCGCATACTTGCTAAATCCCTAGATGCAAAATATATAAATTATTTTTAATTGCCGAATCGATTAGTTCCAATAGGCCGTCTAATTGCTCGATAACCGAGGATCTGTTTAACACACAATTTTTATCAAAAACAATTTGCTCATCCACGCTCAAGAAAAGCGATCTCCAAGAGCATATTATATCTCTAAATTTAGCTTTATCTTCTATCCAGCTATAGCCATAGTAATTTAGCCCTTTTTTCAAATTTATCTCATCGTTCCATGTGGTTTGCACCCACTCAAGAGAGTACGAAATGCGAAGTATCAGATCATCGCTAATTACTACGCAATACTCTTTAGAGAAAATATTTTCTTTTGTCTTTTTGAGTAAAAATTCATGTTTAGGCATAAGACTCCTTATTGTTTTAAAATATGACTTGAATAAAGCTCGACCTAGCTATTCGCCAAATTTCATCCAAGCAATGGCGTATTCTAGCGTTTCATTTCTAAAATATTTGCTAATTATCTTATATTCGTCTTCTTTCGCAATATTTACAATTGTTTCAACAAAGCCGGTGCAGAACGCCGTGCCGATATATTCGTCTTCGCTTGCCGCTCCCTTTTCCACAAAATCGAAAATTTCATTTCTTGTCTTTTCGTCCAAATCATCAAAAATTTTAATCGTAGTTTCTGCAAAAGATGCAAGCAGCCACAATAAGCCAGGTATGTACTCCATATCGAAAGGAAATATCTGTTCTTGGTAGGCGTTAAAATACGCCCTGTTTTTCTCTATAAAGAAATAGATATATTCCTCATATTTACCCAAATCGGTCTCTATTAAGCGCATTTGCCAATCCTTATAAAATTCCATCACAATACTTTTCTCCAAAATTTTATAGCGCTTTTTATCTCCTTTTCAAAATGTTTGAATGGTATATAAATTTCTTCTTGTTCATAGGATTTTAACTTTTTATATTTCTTGGAATGCGTAATTCTTGTAATATTTTCATAATTTTTTTGCAAAAAATCTATGATTATTTTTACCTCATTCCTGCTAAACTGTTTCGCTCTCGCCCGCCGCATAGGCGGTGCAAATGCTTGAATAAACATATCTTCTATAATCGCTTCATCGCCGAAGCGCTCGTAAAAATCAATAAAATCCAGGATATAATACCTAAAAGTATAGTCATTGAAAACCTGCAAATTTCCCGATAAGAGTTTGATTGTGCTATGGTCTAAATCGCACAGATCTTTACCGCACAAATCTTGTTCGACAAGCTCATCCTTTTGTACAGGATTTGTTATAATTTCCGGCTTTTGCAGTTTAAGCCGCGCCTTTAGCGCCTTTATTCTATTCGATAAGTTCATTTTGTCCTCCTTTTTATAAAGCATAAAATTTGAGCCCAGCTTATAATACTCTTTTACTCTTATCAGATATATCAAATACAGGATCAATCCTATGATAAGTAGTAGTTACATAATGACGGATTGGGTTGTGGCTACGACATAGACTTTGCCTCCGCGATAACCGCCCTCCGTCAATAGCTTATGAAAATTAAAAGACGATAGGATAATAAAAAATATCGTCATTACAATTCTTACGGGCTTCATGGTTTCAAAATATCCTTATACAAAATTCTAAGGATAGATTGCCGTCTTTTGCCCAATCGGAGTCAAAGAATTTCATCGATAAATATGCCTTGCTCAAGATTCAAATTTATTCATCTAGGCAGTATATGTCGTTGTCCAAATCCACATTATTATCTGCTAATAGTTTCAGTAAATTTGCATTATAATATAGACCGGGCATGCTATTATAACTGTAAACTACGACTCTTAGCAGCTTTTTCACGCTTTGTAATTTTATACTCCTCGCGACATTTATATCTGCTAAAAATTTTTTAATTAGATCTCCCGCAAAAGGTATATCATAAAATTTTTCCTCTATGCTAAAGCCAAAATTTCTGTATTTTAAAATAGAACCTTTTAGTTTCAAATCTCCTTTTTGCCAGACTTTTGTTGCAGATATGCCGTTGCTGCTTATTGTTTCGGATAGATCCCTATCGCTTTCGATCGATAGGATTAGGATTACTTTGTTGCTTTTCAAGATCGCTCCTAAAAATCTTTTATATCCCATCTACGCACATATTGTCATTCAGTTTGACACACATTTTTATATTTATCAGAATATGAGCAAAACTAGCATATTCTGCATTGGAAGTTAAAATTTTCATTTGGGCACCCGCCCGGGGCTAATGACTGGGCAGTATGCAAAATCATCTCCGTTTCTAGCGCGATACTTAGTGATATATTGGGTTGCTACTTCAAATGCATCGTCATCTTCCGATTCAATACTCCAGCAATCGTATGTGATTATGGGCTCATTGCCGCTTAGGCGATATACATCCCCTCCGACGATAAGCATATCTCTATCTCTTGCGATTTTTAGCACCTCCATTACATCATCAAATCTCCAAGCGATTCCATAAATTCCGTACTCCTCCCTTAAGCGTATACCGCGCTCTAACAGATCCTGCGGCACGATATTTGCGTAATCTTCATCTATGAACGCCGCGCCATCTTCTTCAACTGACATAATCTCTCCTTCCATTAAAATTTAATTTATTGCAAAGACTTTTCTATATCGTTTATTAGGCGATGAAGCGTTTCGAGACGACTAGAACTTGGATTATTTTGGTTTAAAATTCTAAAATATCACTATACTTTATCGTATTTGCATCGCGCTCGTCAAAAAGATGGAGGTATATATTTTTCGTTCATCTTAATGATTTTTGCGATATAGCTCTCGCTTATACCATTTTTCGTTTTTGTGCGATATATGCGCCAAAGGGCTTTTGGGCGATATTTATCACTCTTTCTGTAAATAGGTTTTTAACTAACCTAATAACTAACTGAATTATTTTAAAACAATTATAACATAAAAAGAAACAAAAATAATCAAAAATTACTAAAAAGCCCTAAATATCGGTATTTAAAGGAAGTAAAAGAGATCTAAAAGAAGTAACCAAAACTTAAAAATAGCTTAAATGGTGGAGTTAAGCGGGATCGAACCGCCGACCTCTTGAATGCCATTCAAGCGCTCTCCCAACTGAGCTATATCCCCGTAAGTGGCGGCTATGATAAATTCCGCCTCTTTGTCTGTCAATATTAAATTTTCAATTCAATGTTATCAGATTAAATATTAAGCGTTTTGCGCCTGAATAAAATCAATGGCATGTTGAATGCGATTTAATACGCGTTCACGCCCGATGCCTACGAGGGTGACGTCCATGGACGGCGATTGACCCGTACCGGTAACGGCGATACGCAATGGCATGCCTACTTTTCCCATGCCAACTTCCAATTCGGCGGCAGTTTGCTCAATGGCTTCGTGGGTGGAATGCAAATCCCAGTCAGAAAGTGCGGTCAGTTTTTCTTTTACTTTTTCAAGCGCTTCTACCGCGCCCGCTTTGAAATGTTTTTTCACCGCAGCTTCATCGAAAGCTTCAAACTCTTCAAAGAAATAACGACTGGCAAGCGCCATTTCACGTAAGGTTTTACAACGATCCGCCAGCATGGTGATGATTTCCGTTAATGCCGGGCCATTGGAAGTGTCAATGCCTAAATCCTGATATTGCCATGCTAAATGTTTCGCAACGTAGTCCGCTGGCAATTCACGAAGATAATG
>NZ_CALIIU010000043.1 GCF_938017775.1 uncultured Campylobacter sp. | reverse complement strand
GCGACATATCGTAGAGATGCTGCATGACGGCAAGCTCTATAAGCGCGATAAAGATGGAAATTTTAAGGAAGACGCGCTATGAAATTATCAAAGCCCCTGATCATTTTATTGTCCATCTACGTGCTTATAGGCACTTACTTTCTAACCGGAGTAGTAGATATAGCTTTAAATGGCAAGATCCTTAAGCTAAGCAAATACTATAACGCCAGTTTTACCTTTAAGGGGTTAATAAACGGCTATCCTAAAATTTATGAATCGCTTGCAATAAGCTTTATGATCTGCATAGCTTTTATAGCAATCCTTTTATTATTGCCTAAAAAAGAAAAATTATATGGAGACGCTAGGTTCGCTACCTCTGTCGATATTGCAAAAAGAAAACTTTACGGCAACGACGGGATCATAATCGGAAAATACAATGGCAAGCTGCTTCGCTTCCCGGGCCAGCAATTCGTATCCCTTGCCGCCGCTACGCGAGGAGGAAAGGGCGTCAGCGTCGTAATTCCAAATTTAATGGATTGGCAGCAAAGCGCCGTCGTGCAGGATATCAAACAGGAGTGCTTCGATTTTACGAGCAGGTACCGCAAAGAGGTTTTAGGCCAGGATGTTTATCTATTCAACCCTTTTTCTAGTAAAACTCATCGCTATAACCCCTTGACCTATTTTGATATAAATTCCCCCGAGGCCGATAACACGTTAAATAGCCTTGCCAATATATTCTTTCCGCCTCCGGCATCGGGCGATCCTATATGGTCGCAGCTATCTCAAGATCTATTTATCGGTATCGCCTATCTACTAGGAGAGCTTATCTCTACAAGATTGGGGATCGCTTTTTTAAATTCGAAGAAAATTGATCTGGATCTGACGTTTTACGATATTTTAAGATTCTCTATTTTAGGTTTAGATACCCAAATAGAGGAAGAAGGTAGCGACGGAGAGGTCATCAGCGTTAAGCTCAACACTCTTGATAGCAGTTATACATTTCTGGAACAATGCGGTCTTGTAAGTGATAAGGTAAAAATGCGCATGAAAGCTTATGTCGAAACTGAGGCTAAGATGAAAAATAGCGTTTTAAAATCTT
>NZ_CALIIU010000042.1 GCF_938017775.1 uncultured Campylobacter sp. | reverse complement strand
ACTGTATAGGCTTCATTTACTATTTCATCATAAGTTAAATTTTCAACTTCTATCTTATCTAAAAACTCAACAGTAATTTTTCCAGGTTTAGGAAATTTTTTACCAGTCGGAAATAAGTCATAAGCACCATCTATAACATAAGGTTGAATATCAACATTTAATTCTTTTGCAATAATAGCAAAAGATTTTTTAAATTTATTCATTTTTCCATCTCTGGTTCTTAATCCTTCTGGATAAATAACAATATCCTTAATCACAAGATCTCCACCATTTTTTTCTTCAATAACTTCTTCTTGTTGCTTAGTAACACGGCGTAAGTTTACCTTAACCCTCGCCATAAGCTCACGTGTTGAGAATGGTTTAGTTACATAATCATCAGCTCCAAATTCTAAACCTAAAACCTTATCTAAGACTTCGTCCCAAAAGTCTAGCTCTTTTGAGCTCTCAAAATATTTGCCGAAATTTTTATTTTGCATTGTAAGCTCACAAAAATTTTCTACATTTCCATGGTGTGATACGATGGATAAAAACCCAAAAGCCGTATCTAGCTCATTAAATTCTGAATTTAGTAAAAATATGTAAGCGGATAATAAAGCATGATTTTTATCTGCAATTTTTTCGGTAGGATTTTTGATATAAATTTGAAAATTAGTTTTTAGCTTAGCTATATCGTGATAAATTTTAATGCATTGTAAAAGCCTACTATCCGTTTCAGCAAGCATATTTGTTATATGCTTTATTAGCGGTTTATTAGGATGCGATAGCGGCTCACTTTGCAAAATAGACCTTGTAGTCATTTATTTGATAAATATTTCCTCTATTCTTTGCTTTGATTTGACTATTGCCGCTTAGCTTGATAACGAAATCTTTAAAATCCTTAAAAATTCGACCCTCCTCGCACCCGCAAGCCATTCTAGCCGTAGTAAGTCTGATATCAAAGTTTTGTGCATCAAATATAAAATCGTCCATCAAAACGAACGTATCTATAAAACTTTCCTTTTCATGCACCAATTCACAATTTTTTATCTCGATATGTTTAAAATCCGCTATACAAAAATTTATACCTAAATATGGTGTAAAGGAGCATCTATGAGCTTTTAAGCTGTCGATTATCTTTTCTTTATAAGAAGCGTTTAAAGCACTTAAATCAACGAATATGACATATCTGGGATCTTTTATTAGCTCTTTATAAAACTGCTTTTTCTCGCTAGAATCTTGATAACCTTGTTCGATATGCATACTTGACGATAGAGCAAATTTTATACCGTTAAAAATCATAGTTTTTTTACGAAATTGCGAACTTAAAATAACGCTATAACCTATATCGTTAAGTTTAAAATAATTCATTTCACCTATAATCGCTCCCAAAAGCCCCATTACGGCAGTCTTTGGCGGCACCGGGTATGTAAGAGACGAGTAGATAGTAGCTAGATGAGAAAAATGCGCGTAATCTCCCGATAGCTCAAAAGCTATTATATCCATTTAAAATCCTATTTTTATCCAATTACTATCAAATTGTGATCTGTTATTTTGCTCGAAGTCAAAATCGCTCATATACTCTATTTTTTCGATCTCTTGCGCGTATCTGGTAAGTTTAGCTTTTAATCTAGAAAAATCAATCGTAAAATCATTTATACTTCTTATCTCTATGTCTTCTTTGCTACTATTTATAGCCACACAGTTATTTAAATCTCCAGCGAAAGTATCATTTTTATATGTAATTACTAGCATAAATCTAGGCATTTGACCCATTTTCGTGCGAGTAATTAAATTTTTAGTCCCGCTCCAGAGCGCGCCTAAAATCACTTTTACATCATCTTCACTTAAATTTGTAATCTTTGCACTATGATTATCCACTATTCCGTAAGTTGCAAACATTGCATAATTTAAAAAATCTTCTTCTCTAAACGTTTTATTTGCCTTATCGCTACCGCTTGCAAATGCGCCGGTGCCTTTTATATGCTCTACCGCAACTCTATGAAGCGATCTGCTCATTCTAAACTGAATGGGTCCGACAAATTGAATTCCGGCTGTTTTTATGCCTTCTTTTTTCATCTCGTCTTTATCCGATATCGGCAAAACTCCACCAAATGCGCGAATATCGATAAATTTAGATAAAATTTCTTTTTCAATCTCGATTTTTTCTTGCTTAACGTTAATTACTTCACGTATTGCGCTTTTGCAATCTAAGATATTTTCATCTCTTTTATACTCTTTAATGAAAATCGTACTTTCGTCTTTTTTCATAATTTCATCTCTAATTGTTCGCTTTATACGTACATCAGTAACTTCTGCTATACCCGTCTCATCGTCTATCCTAGGAGCGTTATCTCTTAGCATATCGCCGTTTGGATTAAAATTTTCGCCGTCCCAAAGAAATAGAATTTCCTTCTTTTTCATTACTCGTCTCCTTGAGTGTTATCTTTAATATATTTCGTAAAATCACTTCCGCCCATAGCAAAAGCTAGCGTTACATAAGCGCTCTTAACTCGCTTTTGAGATAAAAACGCACTTGGTAAAATTCCAATCAAAATATCGCGCATGATTTCTATATTAGCGCTTCTTTTTCCTCGCGATACATTGGAGAGTTTTTTATTGGTTTCATCGCACTTGGTCCAAATCCGTTCTAAAAGCTCTTTCGTAATTAGTCCCGCATTATTCAGCCATTTTTCGAATGAACTATTTTTGCTAATAGCAAATTGACGATTTATCAACCCTGCGGACATCATTCCTAGCAAATATGCACTCTGCAATACTTCATTATCTTTTAGAAATTCGCTATTTTTCAAAATCGAGCTTATTAGCTCTTTTTTATCGCTTAAGCCTTGCAAATTAACCTCCCTTGC
>NZ_CALIIU010000041.1 GCF_938017775.1 uncultured Campylobacter sp. | reverse complement strand
TGGAATTTTTGGAATTTTTGGAATTTTTGGAATTTTTGGAATTTTTGGAATTTTTGGAATTCCGCCGCCGCGACTTAAAATTTTGGCAGCGGAATTTAGAAAGCTTCGCGAGCTTTAATAGCCTGCGCAAGGCTAAATTTAAACTTTACGCAGTTAGAATTAGAATTTGTACGCCCGCGCGAAGAATTTTGCAACTTATAGTTTGCTTGCGTTTTTGTCTAGATACTCTGCGACGCCCTTAGGATCTGCTTTCATCCCTGCGTCACCTTTGTGCCAGCCTGCAGGGCAGACCTCGCCGTGCTCGTTCGTAAATAGCATCGTATCGACCATTCTTAGCATCTCGTCGATGTTTCTGCCGAGCGGTAGGTCGTTGATGACGGCGTGGCGGACGGTACCATCTTTGTCAAGTAGGAAGCTGCCGCGAAGCGCTACGGCGTTGCCGAACAGCACGTCGAAGCTGCGTGCGATATCTTTTGTGATATCCGAAACTAGCGGGAACTGCACTTTGCCGATACCGCCTGCGTTTACCGGAGTATTTTTCCATGCAAGATGCGTAAATTCGCTATCGCAGCTAACGCCGATAACTTCGATACCTTTGGATTTGAAATCTTGATATCTGTGATCGAACGCGATGATCTCGCTCGGGCAGACGAAGGTAAAATCTTTTGGATAAAAGAATACGACCGCGCCTTTTTCGCCGATATTTTTATAGAGGTTGAAATCCTCAACTATTTCGTTGTTGCCTAAAACCGCGGTTGCCGTGAAATCAACGGCTTTGTTGGTTACTATCATTTGTTTCTCCTTGTTAATAAAATTTATGGTGGCGATTATACATTTTAAAACTTTAGATTTGCTGAAATTTGATGAAATTTTTTATATAATAAAATTTATTTGTTTGATAATATTACTTTTATCATTTTTTAAATTTAGTATGTTATCATCACGCTTCATTTTTTGATAAAGGAGAAAAAATGGCTGTAAAAATCACCGATATTTGCATTAGCTGCGGCTCATGCATCGACGAGTGCCCGGTAAATGCGATCGTGGACGATAGCGATAACCCAAGCGGCGAGGATAGCTACTACGTATACGCGGATAAATGCGTCGAATGCGTGGGTTACAACGACGAGCCAGCTTGCGCTAGCGCCTGTCCGACCGACGGCTGTATCGTTTGGAGCGGCATCGTAGCGGGCCAACCTAGCAGAGATTCCATAGGTGCGGATCTACGCAGCGGAGATACCCCGGTCCTCGCTTAGCAGATAAAATTCCGCGATCAAATGCGCGGAATTTTAATTCATTCAATCCTTAAATAAATTTTAACCTATTTTTCGATACAATCCGCCTTTCACTTTAAGGAGGTTATATGCAGCAAACGCTTTCTATTATTAAGCCTGATGCCGTTAAAAAGGGCGTTATCGGCAAAATTATCGATCGTTTCGAAAGCCACGGACTAAGAATCGCGGCGGCTAAAAAACTATGCCTAAGCGCCGAAGATGCGGGTAAATTTTATGAAATTCACAAAGACCGCCCTTTTTATAAGGATCTGATTGAGTTCATGACTAGCGGTCCGGTGGTCGTAATGGTGCTCGAAGGCGATGATGCGGTAGCTAAAAATCGCGCGCTAATGGGCGCTACCGATCCGAAAAAAGCCGATAAAGGCACAATCAGAGCGGACTTTGCGGACAGCATCGACGCTAACGCCGTTCACGGCAGCGACAGCCTAGAAAACGCAAAAACCGAGATCGCATTTTTCTTTGCAAAAAGAGAAATTTGCTAAGAGTGCCACGTGAAGATCGTTTTTGCTAAAATTTCCGCCGCGCCCGTGCCGTTTGAAATTTCACAAGACGGGCTTAAATTTAGCGGAAATTTAAAACGAAAAGATTCTAAGTTTATCGAGTGCAAGGGCGAAATTAATGGTAAAATTCCATACATTTGCGACCGCTGCGGTAAAGAATTTGATCTTGATGTGAGCGAGAGCGTAAATTTGCTTCTAAGCGAAGGCGTTTTTAATGACGAAAGGCACGAAAGCTTGGACGTTATGGAGTTTTTCGGCGCCGAAGTTGATCTGGATGAAATTTTAAGAAGCGAAACGGAAGCTTTCAAAAGCGACTATTTTTATTGCGAAGAATGCAAGAACTAAATTTATAAAGGAGAAAAAATGGCAGTTCCAAAGCGAAGAGTTAGTAAAACTCGTGCGGCGAAAAGACGCACTCACTACAAAGTGACCCTTCCGATTCCCGTCAAAGATAAAGACGGAAGCTGGAAAATTCCGCATAGAATAAACAAAACTACGGGCGAATATTAATCCGATGATTTCCGTTGCTATAGACGCGATGGGCGGTGATTTCGGCTGCGAGCCGATAATAAACGGAGTCGTAGATGCGCTGCGAGAGCGTAAATTTAATGCGTTTTTGGTAGGCGACGAAGCGCAAATCAAGCCTTTTATTCCACAAGATCAAGGCTTTGAGAAATATATTACTTACGTAGCTGCAAGCGAAGTCTTTGAGATGAAAGAGGGCGCAACCGACGCTCTCAAACGCAAAGAGAGCAGCATCTTTAAAGCGGTCGATCTAGTAAAAGACGGCACTTGCAAAGCCGTGGTATCAGCAGGACATAGCGGCGCTACGATGAGCCTTGCTACGCTTCGCATAGGAAGGCTCAAAGGTATCTTGCGCCCGGCGATTGCTACGCTGATGCCAAATTCCATAGGCGGTCGCACGCTTGTGCTGGATGTGGGCGCTTATGTGGATTGTAAGCCTGAGAATTTGTTTCAATTCGCGATTATGGGCGAAGCATACGCCAAGGAGATTATGGGCCTAAATGCACCACGCATCGGCTTATTATCCAACGGCGAGGAGGATAGTAAAGGCAACGAGGTAACAAAAGAAACCTTTCATATGCTTAAGAAGATGCAAAATTTTATCGGTAATGTCGAAGGCAATCAAATTTTTGACGGCTCCGTGGATGTCGTAGTTTGCGACGGATTTATCGGTAACATTATGCTAAAATCCAGCGAAGGCGTCGCGAGCGCTATCGGCAAACTTATCAAAAACGAAACAAAAAAATCTCCGATTGCTATCGCTGGCTCCATTTTGATGAAGCGCGTCTTTAAGATAATCAAAAAAAGCACAGACTACGACGAATACGGCGGCGCGCCGCTTTTAGGCGTCAAAGAGTGCGTCATCATAAGCCACGGCAAAAGCACTCCGAAAGCCGTTAAAAACGCGATCTTTCAAGCGCTTAAATTTGCAGATTCTAAAATCAACTCCGCGATAGAAAGCGAAATTTCTTCAAACGAGCAAAAATGAAAAAAGCCTCGATGATCTCGATCGCAGCATACGCGCCGAGTCAAATTTTAACTAATTTCGATCTTGAAAAAATGGTTGAAACGACTGATGAATGGATCGTCAAGCGCACAGGCATTCACGAACGCCGCATCGCAAAGGGCGAGACCACTAGCGATTTGGGTATGAAGGCTGCAGTGCTTGCGATCGAGCGTAGCGGTTTGCAAAAAAACGAGATCGATGCGATAATCTGCGCCACGATCTCGCCCGATTATTTCTGTATGCCCTCGACTGCGTGTGTCATCGCAGATAAACTGGGCTTAAATTTCGGTATCACGGCATTTGATATAAATGCCGCCTGTACTGGCTTCATCTATCTTTTAGAACTTGCAAAATCCCTCATCGAAAGCGGCGCCAAAAAACACGTGCTGATAATCGGCACGGAAAAGTTAAGCTCGATAGTCGATTGGAGCGACCGCGCTACGTGCATACTTTTCGGCGACGGCGCGGGCGCTGCGGTTATCGCGGCACGCGACGATAACGAAATCATTGACGTTCATACCGCTAGCGACGGCAGCAAGGGCGATCTTCTCATCACCGCAGCCCCAGGTAGCGTCAATCCACTCAGCCAAAAAATCATCGACGAAAAGCTGGGCTTCATGCAGATGGCGGGACGCGAGGTCTTTAAAATCGCGGTGCCGACGCTCAGCAACGACGTCGTGGAGATTTTGGAGAAAAATAAAATTTCGCCCGAGCAGGTTGATCTTTTCATCCCGCATCAGGCTAATTTGCGCATTATCGAGGCGGTCAAGGCGAGATTAGAATTTAGCGACGAGCAGTGCGTGCTTACGATCGGCAAATACGGCAACACGAGCTCGGCGTCGATTCCGATGGCAATAAATGACGCTTATGAGAGTGGCAGGCTCAAAAACGGCTCGCTTATGCTTTTAGATGCGTTCGGTGGCGGCTTTACGTGGGGCAGCGCGCTTTTGAAATTCGGTGGCAAGAGCATAAACTAGTGCTTTTTAAATTTCATTATCTTTGAATTTCGCCATATTTAAGAGTTAAAATTCCAAGCTTATTTACAAAACTAATTTCAAATTTATATTTATTCCGAGTTAGGTTTCAAAATTTTAAAATGAAGCGTTTGCGATTGAAAGCATATTATAATCTTGCGCAGTTTGCATATCGGCTTCTGCGTGAGATAGTAAAACGATGTTAGTCTTAGGTCTGCTGCTTTTTGGTGGTGGGCTTTTAGAATATAAAAGAAATCAAATATGCAATAGCTTAAATGGGCGTTAATTTCAGCCGTTCTGCATTAATGGCTTTTAATTAGCTGAAAAGCTCGGCAAGTATTTTTACGGCGGCGTATGGTGGATCTTTTGAGCGACCTACACATAGGCTGTAGAATAAAATTCAAATACCAAAACGCTCACAACAGCAAGCATTAAATTGCCTTAGATTTGAAATTTAGCATAAACGCCGGTAAATTTAAATCAAATACTACGAATGGAACAATAAGGGAGGCTATGTCATGAGTGCAGGAGCGTCGTATCTATATTGGGTTCGTTAAAACCTCCAGTTATCCCATCTCTCCGCTATACAATATTCTCTAAAAAAGGATAGGATATTAAAATTATCCCTGTGTAGATAGCGGCAAGCCGGAAGGTGCGGTCGCGTCGGCTGCAGACTAAAGGCGGTTAATGCACTTAGTTTTAGTGTGAAAACTACAGCGATTTATAGGTTTGATGATATGCCTAGCTCAATGCCATTGTAAGCATTGGGAAATTTTGCACGAAATATCATCTTGCAGTTATGGATGACAGTTATTAAAGCATATTATTGGGGCAATTTTTTATAAATTTTAAGTTCAAATTCCATTCGGATAAAATTTCGATTTATTTTTCAGAAAGCGATCTAAAATTATTTAAAATTCCTCCGCTAGCTTAGACTATCTAGCGTTTTGTTCGTGTACCCGATTTAAAATTTTAAATAACGTAAAATCCCAAATTCTCGTGCTTAAGGATAATTTTTTTGATCTCTTTTAGTAAGCTGAGCGAGGCTTCGATTTCTACGCGGCGGGTGCTTACGCTCTCGACGTTTGCGCCTACGCTTACACCTTTTGCGAGGGCGTATTTGTAGATGAAATCAAACATCTCTGCGCACAGCGCTGTTGAACTTTGCAAGATATCGACGCTGCTTTGCAGTCGCTGCTGCAGAAAATCTGGCACCGAGATGCCAAGCCATTTCATAAACTCAAGCGTCTTTAGGCTACCGCACGGCGTAAAAGTAAAGATTATCGGCACCTTTTTGCACTCCAAAGCGGCGTAATCGTCGATGAAATCTTTGGCATTTTGCACATTATAAACCGCCTGAGTGATAAAAAATTCGCACCCGTCTGCAGTCTTTTCTGCGATTTTAAGGTGCTCGTCGCGGCTCTTTTCATGGCGCTCGGGTATGCAGATGCCGCCTAGGCAAAGATGCGGCGCCACGAGTCGCTTGATCTCATAGGCGCGGCTTAGATGTAGCTTGCATTCTTCGTTTCTAGAGCTCGCCCCCACGAAAACACCCAGCCCGCTTGCGGCATGCCTTAGAATTTCGCAAAATTCCGCTTCATCATATTTGCCTACCGCGCGGTAGATGATCGCTTCTTTATCGGTGTGTAGATACTGCGTGTAATAGCGCGCAGGATCGATCGTATGCACAAAAGGGAAGGTCCGCTCATCTTTCGTGCGCGCACTTTCGTCTTGTAGATCGTAGATGACGATGCCGTCGCATTCGCATTCGCCTAGGCGCTGCGACCACGCCGTACCTAGGCGCTCGAGCTCGTCTTGAGAGGACGTGATTTTAGGCGGAACGATGCCGTAGAGCAAAATTCCGCTTTTTCCGTTTCTAATTTTTTCTTTTAACACTTGCCATTCCTTGATTTTTCGCACATTTTAGCAAATTTAAATTTAAAAATTTAAATGATATAATGCCGAGCAAATTGCAAATTTAAGGAACGCAATGAAAACGCTTCAAGAAAATTTAAAGCTTTTTTATCTGGGGCTTGAAAACAGCGAGCCGTTTTTGTATAAAAACAAGGATCTGACGACCCACGCGCTTATCATCGGAATGACCGGCAGCGGTAAAACTGGACTTGGCATCACGCTGCTAGAGGAAGCCGCGATCGATAATATCCCATCCATCATCATCGATCCGAAGGGCGATTTAACGAATTTGGCTCTTACCTTTCCGCAGATGAGGGCTGAGGATTTTGAGCCCTATATCGACGAGACCGAGGCGCAAAACAAAGGTCTTAGCGTGCGCGAGTACGCCGAACAGACCGCGAATACTTGGCGCGAAGGGATCGAGGGCTCATATCAAGATCTGGCGCGAGTACAGCTTTTGAAAAACAGCGCCGATTTTAGAATTTATACGCCCAAATCAAGCGCAGGGCTTGGGATCAGCCTACTAAGCGACTTTGAATCGCCGAAAGGCTTAAACGAAGAGGATCTGAATAACTACGTCGGCGGTATCGCCACTAGCGTGCTAAGCCTCGCAGGGATTAGCAGCGATAATCTCAGCTCGCCGGAATTTTTACTAATCAGCCAAATTTTGTCTTATCATTTCGGCAGGGGTGAGGGGGTGAGCGTGGTGGATCTCATCGCGCAGATCGGCAACCCCCCTTTCGATAAGATCGGCGTTTTTGACGTTAATACCTTCTTTCCGAGCGATAAGCGAATGGCGCTTGCGATGAAGATTAATGCGCTCATCGCAAGCCCGAGTTTTAAGCTTTGGTGCGAGGGCGAGCGGCTAAATATCGCCAAGATGCTCTTTGACGAAAACGGCAGGGCAAGGGCGAATATATTTTCCATCGCGCATCTAAACGACGATGAGAGGATGTTTTTCGTCACGCTGCTTTTGGGCGAGATGATCAAATGGATGCGCACCACCAGCGGCACGAGTTCCTTGCGCGCAGTACTTTATATGGATGAAATTTACGGCTTTTTCCCTCCAAACGGCAATCCGCCGAGCAAAACCCCGATGCTTACGCTGCTGAAGCAGGCTCGCGCATTCGGACTTGGCTGCGTATTATCGACGCAAAACCCGGTCGATCTCGATTATAAGGGGCTTAGCAATATCGGTACGTGGTTTATCGGGCGCTTGCAGACCGCGCAGGATAAAGAGCGCGTCATCAGCGGCTTAAGCGGCATCGGCTCAAATCCGATCGACAAAAGCGTGCTGATGGAGAAAATTTCAAATCTCAAAAAGCGAAGCTTTTTGGTAAAAAACATCAACGAGGACGTGCTGCGAGTGATCGAGACGCGCTTCGCGCTAAGCTATCTAAAGGGTCCTTTAAGCAATGAGCAAATTTCAAATTTAATGAAAGACAAAAAGGCTGAAATTTCATCCGTGCCGGGCGCCGCGCAAGGCGTCAAATCCGCCGGCGCCGCCAAACCCGTAGTTTCTGCTGAAATTTCGCAGCTTTACAGCTATGGCGCGAGCCTTGAGCTAAGCCCGTATCTTTATGCAAGCGCAAAGATGCGATTTTGCGACAAAGGAGTCGATTTTACGCAGCAGCGCTTCTTTTTGCTATCGCTTTCGGACGTAAGCGAAATAGATTGGGACGAGGCCAGCACGCGAGAGGTCGCAAATTTAAGCGGACATGAGCAGGCGGGCTCGCTCTACGGCGCGCTTCCTAGCTTCATCGCGGGCGCAAAAAATTTAAACGCTCAGCTTAAAAGCTTTAAGGAGTGGCTATATCGCAATGAAAAACTCGAGCTTTTTAGCGCGCTTGATCTGCTCTCAAAACCGGGCGAGAGCAGGGAGGAGTTTTTCGTGCGCCTAGGCGATAAGGCAAATGAAGCTCTAGAGGCTAAAACTGATGAGATTACGGCTAAATTTGAGAAAGAAAAGGCGCGCCTTGAGGATAAAATTTTGCGCGCTAGCGAAAAGTATGAAAAGGAAAAAGGCGACGTGCTAAGTCGCGGCGTGGATGCCGCGCTAAACATAGGCGGAGCGATCTTAGGCGCGTTTTTAGGTCGCTCGCGCAGCGCTAGCAATATCTCTAAAGCGATCAGCGGCGCCAAGAGCGCGCATAAAATTTTAAACGAACGAAGCGAAGCCAAAAATGCCGAAAATAGCCTAAGCGCGCTACAAGAGGAGCTGGAGGTGCTTACGCAGAAATTTGAGGCTGAAGTGGACGCGCTAAAACAGAGCCTGGATCTAAAAAATATTAAACTCGAAACGAAAGAAATTTCGCCGAAGAAAACCGACATCTACGACGAGAAAATTTCGCTACTTTGGAAGAGTTAAAGGGATTTTATGAAAAAATCGGGAATTTTAGAATTTTTACTTAGCATCGTTACGGCGCCTAATTTTTGGTGCTACTTCGCGGCGTATCTGATCGCTGCGATCCCCTTTGGGCTGCTGATCGGCAGATACCTAGGCGGCGTGGATATCAAAAGCGAAGGCAGCGGCTCCATAGGCGCTACCAACGTCCTTCGCGTCTTAAAAACTCGCGATCCGCAAAAAGCAAAAAAACTCGCGATCCTCACCGTCGCTTGCGACGCGCTAAAGGGCGTCCTGCCAATACTGATCGCGCGGGCTTTAGGCTTTGATGAAAACGTGCTATGGAGCATGGCTGTCTTTGCAGTGCTTGGGCATTGCTTTAGTCCGTATCTGAAATTTAACGGCGGCAAGGGCATTGCGACGGGAGCCGGCGTGCTTGCTTGCTTCATCCCTATCGAGCTTATCATCGCGCTTGCAGTTTGGTTTGTAGTCGGCAAGACGGTTAAAATTTCATCCGTAGCCTCGCTTTCAGCGGCGCTTGCGCTAGTCGTAGCAAGCTACGTGATCCATCCGCAGATGCCAGCGATCAACACTCATGCGCCGATCTTTCTGATAGTTTTCATCGTATTTTATAAACACGCGCCTAATATCGCTAGGCTGCTTAAGGGCGAGGAAAAGCGCGTAGTATGATTAAAATTTTAATCGAAAAGCTGGAATTTGGCGCGATAATCGGGACGCTGGATTTTGAGCGCAAGCGCGAGCAGCGCGTCTGGGTGTGGGCGAAGTTCGGAGCGGAGGAATTTATCGACTATGCGCGGGTTTGCGAATATATCAAAGCGGAGTTCCGCGAGAAAAAATTTCGCCTCGTGGAGGACGCGCTAAGATACTTCGCGCAGGAGTTTCACTCAAAATTTCGATCGATGGATTATTTTTATATGAAAATTTTAAAACCCGAAATTTTACAAGACGCGAGCGTCGGCGCAGAAATAGAGATAAAATTTTAAAATTTCTTTAAAAAATCTTGAAATTTTGCTTAAAATATGTTAAAATCGCCGCAAAATTTTAAGGCAAGGAAATTAAATGAGAATTTTAATAGTCGAGGACGAGGTGACTTTAAACAAGACGATAGCGGAGGGCTTGATGGAGTTCGGCTATCAGACGGATACTTCCGAGAGTTTTAAGGACGCAGAGTATTATATCGGCATTAGAAATTATGATTTGGTGCTAACCGATTGGATGCTAGCTGACGGCAACGGCATCGATCTCATCGCATTGGTTAAGCAAAAATCCGCGCGCACCTCCGTCGTCGTGTTATCTGCAAAAGACGATAAAGAAAGTGAGATCAAAGCGCTTCGCGCGGGCGCGGACGATTTTATCAAAAAACCTTTCGATTTTGATGTTTTAGTAGCGCGCCTTGAGGCTAGACTTCGCTTCGGCGGCTCAAATATCATCAAAATCGACGATCTTATCATCGATCCGGACGAGGAAAAGATCACATATCTAGGTCAAGAGATCGAGCTTAAGGGCAAGCCGTTTGAGGTGCTAACTCACCTAGCGCGCCACAGCGATCAGATCGTAAGCAAAGAGCAGCTGCTAGACGCCATCTGGGAGGAGCCCGAGCTCGTTACGCCAAACGTCATTGAAGTAGCGATAAATCAAATTCGACAGAAAATGGATAAGCCTCTAAATATCTCTACGATCGAGACCGTTCGCAGACGCGGATATAGATTTTGCTTTCCACAAAAAGCCTAAGAGTCCGCTTTGTAATACAATTAGCATCCGCTTCGTTGATGCTAATTGTTATTTTTTCGGTAATGCTCTATAATTATATGAGAATTACCATCTTCGAAACTCCAGTTCAAAATTTAATCCAAAGAGCACAAAAAATCGTAGATGCCTCCGTGCCGTCTGAGAGAATTTCATCTTTTTTACAAGACGCATCCGGCGAATACGAAAGCAAAATCATCGAAAACGAAAGTATCAATAAGCCTAAATTTATCGAAAGCTCCGAGGATGGCAGGAGCTATTTGCAGCTGCACTATCCCTACGACAAGGATAAAATTTTAAGCATCAAAGCAGATGTGAGCGTTTATGCAAACATTGTAAATCAAATACTCATCGACATCATTTTGGTAAATTTGACTATGATATTTTTAGTGGTATTTTACGCGATGTTTCTCTCGCGTATGCTGCTGATGCCGATTAAGCTGATCAGCCAAAGGCTCGCTTCGGTGGATGAAAAATTTTTAAAACCTATCGACGGAGCCGAAATTCCAAGCGAATTTAGCCCGCTTTCAAACAGCATAAACCGCCTACTTGAGCGCATTGAAACCTTCATTTTATATCAAAAAGAGCTTTTTATCGGTATCGCGCACGAGCTTAAGACTCCGCTTGCGGTGATGAAAACCAAAAACGAAGTTACGCTTCTTAAGCCGCGCGAGAGCGAGAAATATATCGAGGCGCTTAGAAACAATAATGACTCGATCGATAGTATGAATAAGATGATCAGCTCGATCCTGGAGATCGGGCGGCAGGAGGGGGCGCAGTTTGAGGCGCCCGAGCAGACCGATATGATCGCGTATCTACGGGAGCTATGCGTGGGCTTTAAAATTTTAGCGCGTACGGCGGGCAAGGACTTGACGATGGATCTTAAGCCCGAACAGCTTGAAATTTCGGTGCAGAAAAGCCTTTTTATGCACGTGATTCAAAATTTTATCCAAAACGCCATAAAATTTTCTCCGGACGGCGAAAAGGTGCTGATCGAGAGCGAAATTTCGGATGGGAATTTCATCGTGCGGGTAGCAAACAAAGGCGAGCCGCTTAACGAAGAGATTGATTATTTTGCCCCTTTTAAGCGCTACGGCGGCAAACCGGGAGCCGGGCTCGGGCTATTTTTAGCCAAAAATGCTGCTCAAGCGATGGGCGCGCAAGTAGATCTTAAAAACGACAAAGGGCGCTCGCTAATTGTCGCGATTTTCAAACTTCCGCTAAAAAATTTAAGAAATAGCCCGAAATTCCGCTATTTTAAAACAAAATGAAGCTTTTTATGGTATAAACGCCATAAATTTTTTCGTAAGGTAAAATTATATGTCATTGTTGATTACAAAAGAATGCATCAGTTGCGACGCGTGCCGCGAGGAATGCCCTAATGAAGCGATTTTTGAGGATGAGCCGATATACATCATAGACGCCGATCGATGCTGTGAGTGCGTAGATGATTACTCCGAGCCCGCTTGCATCGTGGTTTGTCCCGTCGAGTGTATCATCACCGATCCCGATAATATCGAGACGGCGGACGAGCTGAAATACAAACACGTCCATATGGAAATTTAAATGCCCAAGCGCGTCGCAGTCATAGATCTGGGCTCAAATTCCGCCAGAGCCGTGATTTTCGAGCGCACAAGTAGGCTCGGATTTTTTATCTTAGCAGAGCACAAGATCAAGATCCGCCTAGGCGAGGGCGCTTACGAAAACGGCGGAATTTTAACCAAAGAAGCGATGCAGAAATGTCTGCTGGCGTTTAAAAAATTTAAAACCCTCGTATGCAATTACAAGGTCAAGCGCGTGCTTTGCATCGGTACATCCGCGCTTCGCGATGCGCCAAACGGGAGCGAGTTTATAAATCTCGTCCGCAAGCAAACGGGCATTACGATCCGCAAGATAGACGGGCAGATGGAGGCGTATTTGGGCGCCTATGCCGCGCAGAATTTGCTTAGCGACTTTTCCGAGGGCGTTACGCTGGATATCGGCGGCGGCTCGACCGAACTTGCTTACATAAAAAACGGCAGGATAGAAAATAAAATTTCTCTAAATTTAGGCACGGTGCGGCTAAAGGAGCTGTTTTTTGACCGCGGCGACACAAAGGGGCTGGAGAAATACATAAATAGCGCGATCTCGCAGCTCGGCGCCGAGTTTCGCACGCAAAATTTAATCGTAATGGGCGGCTCTGCGCGAGCGCTATCGGGCGCCGTGATGAGCCTGCAAAACCACCCACTAAAAATCGTGCATAATTTCAGCTACGATTACGAAAAATACGCGCCGTTTTTTGCCAAGCTGATGAGCGCAAAGACGCTTGATTTGGCGAAATTCCCGATCAAAAAAGACCGCTACGACACGATAAGAGAGGGCGCCATTATCTTTGATAAGATCGTAAGGCGCCTGGGGGCGAAAAAGATCATTACCAGCGGCGTGGGAGTGCGAGAGGGGGCGTTTTTAAGCTCGATCCTGCGCGGCGCAAACCTGCCTCGAAGCTTTAATCCGAGCCTAAGAAGCCTCAAAGATCGCTTCGCTTCCGAGCCCAGCGAGGCCCCGAAGTTCGCAAAAGCGCTGTTTTGCGCGCTATCGCCTCTACACGGCTTGGGCGAAAAATATATTAAAATTCTACAAACCGCAGCATCGCTTTGCGAGATCGGGCGGGCGATCGGCTTTTACGCCAAGCACGAAACCAGCGCGGATATGGTGCTCGGCGGGCTGAACTACCGCACGACGCACAAAGAAAAGGCGCTAATAGCCGCGATCATCTCGATGCACGGAAAGCGCGAGCTAGGCGCTACGTTTGCGCCTTTGAGCGCGATTTTGCCTGATTCCGCCAAGCTTGCCTGGCTGAGCTATATTTTGGAGCTTGCGCGCCTCTTAAGCGAAAACGAGCTAAAAAATTTAGAATTTAGCTTTGAAAACTCCACTCTTAAAATTTCCGGCGCGGATAATTTGATAATGCTTAAAGGAAGCCTTAAAAAGCTCGCAAAACCCGCAATTTTTGCGATAAAATTTCTTTAAATAGCCACCTCTGCTTGTCGCGCAAGCTTAAGGCGGGCGGAGTTCGTTTAATTTTATGAGCTTGAAGCGGGCGATAAATCCCTATCAATAGCGTTTTTTAAATTTTAATTCCATTCTCGGCTAAAGAATAAATGCTAAAAAATCCGTAGTCGGTGCGAACATAAAGGCGCTCGCTCGAGATTTCAATAGCAGCAGTTTTGACGCAGTGCTCGCACTCAAACTCGCCTAAGAGGCGAAAATCCTCCAAGCTGAATGCTTTAAATCTACCGTAAAAGTATGTAAGAAAAATTTGATCGTTTGCGGCAAACCTCATTGCGCTTCTTGGCAAGCTTTTTGGTGCGATTAGACGCTTTTTGCTTGCTACGTTCCAAAAATACAGCTCATCAAAGCCGTTATTTAAGACCAAAATCGCGTCATTTTTGATAAGCCCCACGTTTAGGGAGTGGATATAGCCTACGTCGCATTCGATACGGCAAAGCTCGACGAAGTCTTTTAGGCGGTAGAGCCTAGCGATATTTTTGCCGCCTTCATCCCCACAGGCTACGCAAATTTTATTGCCGAAGCCTATGGCCTTTGCCGAAAAATCTGTTTTAAAATTTAGCTTCTTGTCGCTTCCAAAAGCTAAAATTCCATCCGTGCCGCAGGCTAGAATTTCGCCGTTGCCGCTTAGAGCAGAGCTAAAGCCTCCTCCTGTGATACCCCAGGCTTCAAAAAGCCTGCTGAATTTCTCTCCATCAAAAAGAAAGAATTCGTGGTCCAAATCAAGCACCAAAGCTTTTTCGGTGGCGGTCATTTTCCATGCTAAAATTTTTGGTAGCTTAATTTGCGCAAGAGTTCTTAGCTCGCCGTCCAACACGATTAAATAATCGCAGCCGTGCTCGTCAAAATTACATTTATAGACGTAAAATTTATCCTCAAACTCGGTAAATCCAAGCGCCCCGCTGTATCCGCCGCCGATATAGGCATGCGCTATTGCCTCGCCGAATTTTGCTTCTTTGTTTTCGTAGATGAAGCCCTTTTTTAGGGCATCAACTTGCTTTTTTACGAAAGCTTTTTGCAGAGCATCGTGGTTTGCGAATTCTTTAGAGCTTAGCCTTTCTTTGCCGTTTTGTAGCGTCTTTGAAATCAAACTAAGCCCTTGCGTTTGAAGTAGAATTTCTTTCTTGCCGTTGGTAAATTTTTTCATAGCAGCCCTAGGTATAAATTTGAAGTCTAATTTTAGAATTTTAGAGCTTAAACTACGGGGTGCGGCAAAGCTGTTTAAAATCTACCGAGCGCTTCTTTGACGTGATCTTCCGCCATATCGATATTCCACATCGGCTCAAAGACGAGATTGATCTCTACCTCGCCTATGCCCTCCACGCTCTCGGCACCCGCGCGCACCCATTCTACCATCATCTCATGCAGCGGGCACGACTGAGTCGATAGCGTCATCGTGATTTTGGCGTTGTTCGCCTCATCTACCGCTACGTCGTAGATGAGCCCCAGCGACACGACATCAAAGCCCACCTCAGGGTCCACCACGGCGCGAAGTGCGTCGTAAATTTGCTCCTTCGTTACTTTCATTTTTCCTCTCCAAATTTTATGTAATTAAAGATATTTACGGTGTTGATTAGCACCAAAATTATGCTTGCCGCTTGCAAGATAACCGCGGGCGTTAGCGCTCCAAAGCCCGCGCACGCAAGCGCTAAGACGTTCGGCGCGCAGGCTGCATAGGCGATCTTTTTGATTATCATATCCTCAAGCATAGGGATTTTGCGCTTGCCGACGAAGGGCGAGACGTAGTGATACCAGATGAGAAAGGGCGCGATTTTATAAAGGTGCGCGACGATGAAGGCGAACAAAAAGCCGTATAGCAGCCCAAACGCCGCCGTATCCGCGCGACCCATTAGCCAAAATGCCGCGCTAAATCCCAAGGCCGCCAGCGAGATATAGACGTTTAAATTCCAATAATCTATCGCTTTTCGCACGCGCCTGGCTAGGATATAGATCGCCTGAGCCGCAAAGCTCGCAAGCGCGGCAAAGGCGATGAAAATTCCAAAGTCTTTTAGTAAAAACGGCCCCGCGAGCAGATACAGCGCCAGTGAAGCTTTTGCTAACGCGAAGCTTAGATCGTGCGCCAGACTAAACATCGGCAGCAGCACGCACGCAGCGCCTACGATGACGAAAAACACAAAACCCAGCACGAAGTATATGTGATAGGATAAAATTTCTGAAAAATATACTCCGAAAACCTCCACGCCGCTAAGCGCTAGCACGAGCGCAAAGCCAAGGCTGATCCCTACGGCTAAAAACGCAGCCGAGATCGCAAGCGCAACGGCGGGGAAGCTCCATTTGGGCGTGCCGATGAAGCTTAGCGCGTAGCAGATCGTAAAATAAAATAGGCTAAGCAGCAAAACGGCGCCGCCTGCGTGCATCAAAGGGATGCTTGAAAGCAGCAATCCCGCGCTTAGCAGCGCCACGCCCGCGCCGTAGGCGAGGAGATTTAAAAACGCAAATTTGACGGTGAAAAATTCCTTTTGGATGATGACGGAGGTAAGCTGATAGAGCGCTCCGATGATTATGCTGATTACGAAACCCAGCAAAAATACGTGAAAAAAGCTCGCCGTCTGCGGCGCCTGGATCGCGCCGAAATCGGCCTTTAAAAAGCTCGCCGCGCTTAGCAGCAAAAAGATAAAGCCGCAGATGAAATAGCCGCCTACGATGCGAAACGGCGGCGAAAAGGTCGTGATATTCATCTAAATTTTAAAGCCCTTTAGCCGTGGCACTTCGCGTCGGTATCAAAGCCCTCATTGACCGCGCCGGGTTTTAGGCTGATGGTGAGCTTGACCGCGTCGCCGTCCAGATCCTCGCGGGCAATGTCAAATTTAGACTCGATTTTCGGGATCAGCCCCATTGGGAATTTATGATTGACCATAACGACCTTTTTGGTGCCGTCTTTTACGAAATTTAACGCCACCAGCGCATTTACCATCGGCTCGGGCGGGATGCATTTGCGCGAATCAAAGCCGATGTATTCCACGCCGCCCTGCGATTTTTTATAAAATTTCACCGTAGCACCCGCCGCGTCGAACTCCTGCCAGTCTGTGAAAAAATCCATACTTGATCCTTTTTTAAAATTTCGCGCGATTATATAGTAAATTTTAAAATTTTGAAATGAGGCAGATCAAGTCCTATTCGGAATTTGTAAATTTAGCCGAATTTTAATACACTACGCGTTAAAATTTTAAATCCGAGGACCATTATGCAGACCATCACGATCATCGATACGTTCGGCTTTTTTTTCAGGCTCTATTACGCTATGAGCGGGCTTAAAACCAAAGACGGCAAACCCAGCGGCATGGTGAGCGGATTTGCGAGCTTCATCGCAAATCTTTCGAAGGAATTTAAGAGCGATTATATAATTTTCGCTCTGGATAGCAAGGGCAAGACCTTCCGCTCGGATATCGATCCGAACTATAAAACTAACCGCCAAGCCCCGCCGCCCGCGCTTTTGCAGCAACTGCCGGTTTGCATCGAGATGATCGAAAAGATGGGGCTTTACTCGCTCGGATGCGAGGGCTATGAAGCGGACGATCTCATCGCAAGCGTCGTTAAAAAGCACGGCGCCACGCATAAAATCAACATCGTTACCTCCGACAAGGACCTCTATCAGCTCATCGGCGAAAACGTTAAAATTTACAGCCACGGCAAAAAGATGCTTTACGGAAGGGAGGAGTGCTTGCAGCGCTACGGCGTCTATCCCGAGCAGATCGTGGATTTTTTGGCGATCTGCGGCGACAGCGCCGATAATATCCCGGGCGTGCGGGGTATCGGCGATAAGGGGGCGAAGAAGCTTTTAGACGAGTGGGGCTCGCTCGATGAGATCTATTCAAATTTAGACCGCCTGCCGCAAAACAAACAGCGCGAGTATCTGATAGAAGGCAAGCAGAGCGCCTACATAAGCAAGCGCCTGGCTACGCTTTACGACGAGCTGGAAATCCCGCCTTTAGAGGACGCGAAATTTCCGCAGCAAAATCCGCTTTTTAAAATCCGCGAAATTTTAAAAGATTACGCGCTAAATAGGCTTCTTTCGGCGCTAAACCTGCAGGAGCAGAACGGACTTGATCTTTGGAGCGAGGACAAAGGCGCGGGCGCAAAAAGCTCCGTTTTGGGCGCGGGAGGCAAAGGCTCCGGCGCAGAGCCGTCTTGCGGCGGCTCTATCTTGGACGCTTCCGCAGGGGGGTTAGACGGGCAAAATTCTATCCCGGGCGGTTCTGCTTGCGGCGGACAAAGCTGCGAGAGCGCTTTTAAAACGCCCTTTGAGCCTATTTGTATCACTGATGCAGCGGAGCTTGCGAGGCTGTGCGAAGGCGTCAGCGCCGATACCCTAGTGAGCTTCGATACGGAAACCACTAGCATCGATAGCAAAAGCGCCAAGATCGTGGGCTTTTCATTTGCGTTTAATGAGGAGCGCGCCTACTACGTCCCGCTCGCGCATAGCTATTTGGGCGCTCCGGCTCAAATTTCTTCGGACGCCGCAAAGGCCGCGATCGGCTCTCTGTTTCGCGGATATGTCGTGGGGCAAAATTTAAAATACGATTTTGAGATCGTGAAAAATAATTTTAACATTGAGCCGCCTGCGCGCTTTGCCGATACGATGGTGCTAGCGTGGCTGCTCGATCCCGCAAACGCCGTGGGAATGGACTCTATCTCGCCGCGCTATCTTGGGTACGAGACTGTGCATTTCGGCGACGTCGTCAAAAAGGGCGAGACCTTCGCCTCCGTGGAGCTGGACGCCGCTACGATCTATGCGAGCGAGGATGCGTGGGTGACGCTGAGGCTGTATTTTAAGCTAAAGGAGCTGCTCGAACCCGCGCTTTTTAAGCTCGCACAGGATCTTGAGTTCCCGTTCGTGCGGGTGCTTTGGCAGATGCAAAGATGCGGCATCAAGATCGACGTAGAGATGATAAAGCGCCTTATCGCGCGCAACGAAAAGTCCCTGCGAGTGCTCACGGATGAAATTTACGAGCTTTGCGGCGAGCAGTTTAATATCAACTCTCCCGCTCAGCTTGGCGCCGTGCTTTTCGAGCGGCTCGGGCTTCCTGCAGCCAAGCGCACCAAGACGGGCTACAGCACCGACGAAAGCGTGCTGAAGGATCTTACGGCGCTGCATCCCGCGGTGGGTAAAATTTTAGACTACCGCGAGCTGTTTAAGCTGCAAAGCACCTACTGCGAGCCGCTGCTACAGCTTGCCCTTGCAGATCCGCAAAATCGCGTCAGATCGAATTTCTTACAGACCGGCACGGCCACCGGGCGGCTAGCGAGTAAAAATCCGAACCTACAAAATATCCCCGCGCGCGGCACGTTTGCGAAGGACGTGCGGGACTGCTTCCTAGCAGAGGGGGGCTACTCGCTGATTTCGCTTGATTACTCGCAGATCGAGCTGCGCCTGCTCGCGCACTTTTCGCGCGATCCTGCGCTTTTGGCGGCGTTTAGGGCGGATGAGGACATTCACGCGCGCACGGCGATCAGCATCTTCGGCGACGCGCAGCCCGCGCACCGCACGATCGCAAAGAGTATAAATTTCGGCCTCATCTACGGCATGGGCGCGGGCAAGCTAAGCGACAGCCTAGGTATCGCGCGCGCCGAGGCGAAGGGCTATATCGAGCGCTATTTCGCGGCGTTTTCTACGATCAAGGAGTTTTTGCAAAGCATAAAATCGGACGCGAAAGCGCACGGCTATGTAAGCACGCTTTTTGGGCGCAGGCGCTATTTCGACTTCGCAAATGCGCGCAACAACATGGTCTATGCGAGCTACGAGCGCGAGGCGGTGAATACGAAATTTCAAGGCTCCGCCGCCGATATCATCAAAAAGGCGATGGTTGAGATTTCGCCGCTGCTAAGCGGCGAGGCGCGGCTGATATTGCAGATCCACGATGAGCTGATCTTCGAGGTGCGGGACGATTTGGCGCAGAGCTTCGGCGAGCGCGCGCAGGAGATAATGCAAAGTGCGGCGAGCCTAAACGTGCCTTTAAAGACGAGCCTAAACATCGCCAAGCGCTGGGGCGAGCTGAAGTAACTCTGCCAAATTTAAAACGCGGCTAAAATTTAAGCGGAATTTAAACGGCGCGCAGAATTTTAAATTTTGAGCAAGACGGAGCCTAAATTTGTCCAGTTTAAAATTTGGCTCATCAAATTTTAAACCGAGCGATTGCAAATAGCTGGCGTGGTGCGGCACAGATCGTCGCCGTCTTTAAATTTTTGATTAAATTTAAGCTCTCCGCTTAGCAATATCAAACGGCGGTTAGATAGATTTATCCGAATTAAATTTAAACGATGCGTTTTAGCAAGAGGTCTGGGTAAATCTTGTCGTGCGTATAAATTAAAATTTCATTTCAACGGCGTAGTGGCAGAATTTTTAAATTTTACGCAAAGCCGCGCGCTTCGTAAAATTTAACGAGTGAAAATTCATACAAAATTTAGCCCGCGAGAAAATGGACATAGGTTTTGCAAAAAGAGATTTTTGTAAGATGAGATGATCGGCGGCGGGTCTTTTTAAACCCGCCCTGCGCGCCAGTTTGTAAAGACCGCTCCCTTATAGCCTCACGAGCGAAGCTATAAGGATTTCGGATTAAATTTTGGCATGAATTCTACCCGCCCGCGTAAATTTTACAAGCCTGCGTAGAAATTCCGCGAGCTTGCGCAAATTTCGCGCCGCCTATTTTTTAGATTTTTCTAGCGCGGCGGTAAGGTCGGCTATGAGATCGTCAGCGTTTTCGATGCCTATGGCTAGGCGCAGCAAATTTTGACTGATGCCGATGCGCTCTTGCAGCTCGCGCGGATAGCTCTCGTGCGTCATCGACGCGGGGTGGCAGATCAAGCTCTCTACGCCGCCCAGGCTCACGGCTAGATCAAATAGCTCAAGGCTGCGCGCAAAGGTTTTATAGTCGTATTGCGGCTTAAGCACCAGTGAGATGACCGCTCCGATGCCGCTAGCTTGGCGATTTTGTATCTCTTTTTCGTTAGCCGAATGCGAGCCTGCAAAATTTACCGCCTCTACCGCAGGATTGCTGCGTAAAAATTCTATTATCTTTAGCGTATTTTCACTCTGGCGGTCGAAGCGCACGCTTAGCGTTTTAAGTCCGCGTATTAGCGAATACGCGTCGGTAGGCGATAGCGTAGCGCCCAGAGTGTTTTTCATAAACTGAATTCTTGCGGCAAGCTCATCGTCGTTCGTCGTAACAATGCCGGCGATCAGATCGGCATGCCCGCCTATGTATTTGGTCGCGCTATAAACTACGACGTCTGCGCCGTGCTCTAGCGGGCGCTGATAATATGGGGTTAAGAAGGTATTATCCATCACCACAAGCGCGCCGTTTTTATGCGCGAGCTCGCTGATACGCTCAATGTCGGTTACGCGCAAAAGCGGATTTGAGGGCGTTTCGATGAAGACCATTTTAACATCGCTTGGAATTTCGGTGATCAAATTTAGATCGTCCACCAAGTCGTAATTGATCCCTTGATTTTTAAAAATCCTGCTTACGTAGCGATAGGTACCGCCGTAGACGTTGTTATTTAACAGCACGCGATCTCCGCTTTTAAGCAGCGCAAATGCAGCGCTCGTAGCCGCCATGCCCGAGGCTAGCGCGAAGGCGTATTTGCTGCCTTCAAATTTTGCAAAAAGCTCTTCAAAGGCGTTGCGCGTAGGATTTGCGCCGCGCGAATAGGCGTATTTGCCGAAATCATCCAGGCTTTCTTGCACGAAGGTGCTGGCTAGATATATCGGCGGAATCACCGCGTTGTGGGGGTTGGACTTAGCCTCTATGCCCTTTACGATTAGGGTATCTATTTTCATCTTTTCTCCTTAAAATTTAATGGATTTAAAAGCTCATCGCTCCGATAAATTTAGCTATGCGCTCATCGCTGCTACCGAAGAATTCCTCTGCGTCGCCGTCGAATGCGATAACTCCGCCGTCTAAGAATAAAATTCTATCTGCGATCTTGCGCGCAAAGCCCATATTGTGCGTGACGATGATAAGCGAGCGATCCTCTGCGGCAAGCTCGGCGATAGTCTTTAGCACCTGTGCCTCAAGCTCGGGATCAAGCGCGCTCGTAGGCTCATCCAGCAGCAAAAACTCAGGCTGCATCGCAAGAGCCCGCGCGATCGCCACGCGCTGGCTCTGACCGCCGGAGAGGCGAGCCGGATACGCGCCAGCTTTATCCGCCATACCGACTTTTTTTAGCAGCGTCATTGCATTTGCCTCGGCAAGCTCGCGTGGCTGCTTTAGCACGTGCACGGGTGCTTCGATGACGTTTTGCAAGACGTTGAGGTGCGGAAAGAGATTGAAGCTTTGAAAAACCATGCCCGTATGCGCGCGGAATGGATGATATTCGCTTGTTTTATGCTGAGCGTCGAAATTTATCTTAAACTCGCCTAGCTGTAGCTCGCCGCCGCTTGGAATTTCGAGCAGATTTATGCAGCGCAGCATCGTGGATTTGCCGGAGCCAGAGCTTCCTAAAATCACTGTCGTTTGCCCGTCGCGAAATTCTAAGCTTAGCCCATTTAGCACGACATGATCGCCGAAGCGCTTAGTTAAGTTCGTAAATTTTATCATCACACGAACCTTGAAAATCGTCGCTCTAGCTTGGATTGTAAGAACGTAAGAAGGGTGCAGACCGCTAGATAAAATAGCGCCGCCAGCACGTATAACGTGAGCGGATCGAATGCCCGCGCAGCAATACGTTGAGCGACCATAAACATATCGACCATCGTAATCGAGGCTACGAGCGAAGTGTCTTTAAGCGTAGAGATAAATATATTTGATAGCGGCGGCAGCGATATGCGAGCGGCTTGCGGAGCGATAATGCGGCGCAGAATTTGAGCGTAGCTCATGCCTAGCGAGGTAGCCGCCTCCCATTGCCCCTTTGGCACCGATAGGATCGCAGCTCGCACCGCCTCTGAAGCGTAAGCGCCGATATTTAGGCTAAAGGTAATGATCGCAGCAGCCCAAACATCAAGTGTGATCCCAACGATTGGAAGTCCGAAATAGACGATAAAAAGCTGCACCAAAAGCGGAGTGCCGCGAAAAATCCAAATATAAATTTCGCTTAGCTGCTTTAAAATTTTAAAATTTGCGATGCGTGCGACCGCCGTCAGCACCGCAAGCACGAGCCCAAGCAGAAATGAGATTATCGTAAGCGGGATCGTAACTTGCAGCAGGGCTAGCGCCATCGGCTCTAGCGAGCTGCTAACAAGCTCTAGAATTCTGCTTGTTTCGTTCATTCACTCACATCTTTGCCGAAATATTTAAGCGAAATTTCTTTTAGCTTGCCTTCGGCTTTGAGTTCGTTTAAGGCTTTGCTGATTTGATCTGCGAGCTCTTTATTGCCCTTCTGCACGATTGCAGCGCTATAATCGACATCTTTTAGCTTTGCGGCGATCTTAATCGGAGCGTCCGGGCGCTGCTTTAAAAAGTCGTAAAATACGGTATTATCGCGCACGACGGTATCTACGCGGCGAGCGATCAGCAGCTCCATACTTTTGGCAAAACTATCGACGGTTACGTTTTGCGCGCCGTATTTTTTAGCGACTTGTGCCCAGTTGCTGGTAGCGGAGTCTGCATTTTTTTTGCCTTTTAAATCCTCGAAGCTTTTAATGTCGTTGTTATCTTTATGCACGATGATAGCTCCGTAAACGACGGTGTAGGGCACTGAATATTCATATTTTTTCTTGCGCTCATCAGTAATGCTTACTTGATTAAACACAGCGTCTGCCTTGCCTGCATCAAATGCTGCAAGCATCGCATCCCAAGGCGCGGTTAGAAATTCTATTTTTAGACCAAGTTTTTCGGCGACTGCGCGCGCGACATCTACGTCGTATCCTACGAGCTCATTTTTGTCGTTATAATACGAAAATGGCGAAAAGGTGCCTTCAGTAGCTACTTTAAGCGTACCTTCGCGTAGCGTTTTGGAGTTTGCGACGCATATTAAAAGCGCGCACGCAAGCAAAGTTTTTATTAAATTTTTCATAATTCCTCCAAAATTTTATGAGCGAAATTTAAAATGCGAAATTCCGCCCAACCAAGTTTAAAATTCCACGCTTCAACTAAGCGGTTGTAGAATTTACTCCGTAATGTCTTTGCCAAAATATTTAAGTGAAATTTCTTTCAGCACGCCTTTTTGCTTTAGCGATTTTAGCGCGGAATTTATCTGCGCCGTCAGCTCGTCGTCCTTTTTAAGAAGCACAGCTGAATAGATCGGCTCATTGCCTTGAGCTGCGATCTTTAGCGGGGCGTTCGGGCGCTGCTTCATATAGTCGAAAAATGTGATGTTGTCGTTGATCGTAGCGTCTGCGCGACGAGCTATGATGAGCTCCACGCCCTTGCTAAATCCGTCTGCTGTAACGACCTCGGCGCCGTAGCTGCGCGCCATGTCCGCCCAGTTACTGGTAGCGGAGTGGACGCTTTTTTTGCCTTTAAGATCCGCAAAACTCTTAATCTCCTCGTTATCAGCTCGCACTACCAGCGCAGCATAAGCCACAGTATAAGGCTCGCTGAAATTATATTTTTTCTTGCGCTCCTGTGTGATGCTTACTTGATTCATCGCTATGTCCGCTTTGCCTGCGTCAAATGCCGCGAGCATCGCATCCCACGGCGCGGTTAAAAATTCCGCCTTTAACCCTAGCTCTTTTGCTAGTGCGCGAGCGATATCGACATCAAAGCCGGTAAGATTATTTTTCTCGTCATAGAAAGAATACGGCGAGTAAGTCCCCTCCGTGGCTATTACGAGCGTGCCCTCTTTGAGCGTCTTAGCGCTTAGGGTGGCGGTGATCAGCGCTGTTGCGAGCAGGGCTTTAAATATTTTCATTGCGTCTCCTTGAAATTTAGCTATCGCTCGCGTTGCGAGCAGATGCGCGATTATATCGTGCGGAATATATAATTTTTATTAAAAATTTTAAATTTTAGTAAGACGTGATACAAAATTTCGCCTGCATGACAAAACTTTAGCTCATATATTTTTAAAATTTTGACAGAGGTGATTTATAAAATTTCAAGTTTATTAGGTAAAAGTATCGCAGACCAAATTCAGCCTGCGATATAAAATAAAATTTGCAAGTATTTCGAGGCGATTTTTTTAGTTAGAAGCTAAAATTTTGCGCAAGCTAGACTTCTGCTTGCAGTTGCGAGCGCAAGAGAAGCAAAATTTCTCTCAAAAGCGCTCGCAAGATGATCCTTTTGAAAAAGACGAGCCGCTAGCGAATTTGCCCGCCTCCGCGGACGACGTATTTATAGGTCGTGAGCTCTCTCACCCCCATCGGCCCTCTGGCGTGCAGCTTTTGCGTGCTGATGCCGATCTCGCCGCCGAATCCAAACTCGCTGCCGTCGCTAAAGCGCGTCGAGGCATTGGCGTAGACGATCGCGCTGCCGACCTCGTTTAAAAACCGCTCGACGTTTGCGTAGTCCTCACTTAAAATCGCGTCCGAATGCCCGCTGGAATGCGCATTTATAAAGCTGATCGCCCCACCCGTATCCCGCACCGCGCGCACGGCTAGCACGAGATCCAAAAACTCGGCGCCAAAGTCGCTCTCGCCGGCAGGCTTGATGTTTTTAGCGGCGCGCAACTCCGACTCGCACGCATCTAGCAGCCGCTCGCTCACGCGAAACTCGACCTCGGGCATTTCGCGCACCAGCTCAGGTAAAATTTCGCCCGCCACGCGCTCATGCAAAAGCACGCACTCAACGGCGTTGCAGACGCTTGGGCGCTGGGTTTTGGCGTTTTTGATTATCTTTACCGCCTCGCTTAAATTTGCGCTCTCATCGACGAAGATGTGGCACACCCCCGCGCCCGTCATGATGATCGGCACGGTCGCGTTTTGGGCGATAAAATCTTTTAAGCTCTTGCCGCCGCGCGGTATCAAAACGTCGATATACTCGCTCATTTTCGCCATTTGCGCCACTACTTCGCGATCTGCGCTCTCCACGAGCTGCACTGCGCCCGTCGGTAAGCCGAATTTCGCCCCCACTTCGTTAAATAAATTTACTAAAAAGATGTTTGAATTTAACGCGCTAGCACTGCCTCGCAGGATCGCTGCATTGCCGCTTTTTAGCGCCAGAGCCGCCGCGTCGATGCTGACGTTTGGACGGCTCTCATAGATGATACCAAGCACCCCCAGCGGCACGCGCACGCGGCTGATTTGCATGCCGTTTGGATGGCTCCAGCCGCCTAGATTCTCGCCCACAACTTCGGCGAAGCCCGCCACATCGCGCACGCCCTGCGCCATAGCCTCGGTGCGGGCGTCGGTTAGCCTTAGGCGGTCCAGCAACGCCGCACTCAAGCCCGATTTCTCGCCGTTTGCAAGGTCTTTGGCGTTTGCCGCTTTTATCGCGTCCTTTTGCGCGAGCAGCTCATCCGCCACGGCGTTTAAAATTTCAAATTTAGCCTTGCTACCAAGTCTCAAAAGCTCGCCGCAAGCGGCCTTTGCGCGCTTACAGATATCTAAAATTTCGTTCATTTTCGCTCCTTAATCATATTTATATTTTAAGTTTACCATATGGTTTAAATTTGATATATTTTTAAATGCATCATTTAGGTTAAACCCCAGTCGTAATAGCAAAATTTCAATATTTACAGTTATTGATTTTGCTTTTGTTTTTGGCGGATTATTGTGAAAGATATCATTGCGTGCCTTACGAATCATAGAAAATACATTTAAAAGACTATTTTTTGTGCCGTATTCTGGCAACTTTTGCCCCTTGTATTCGCACATGCTTGCAAAAATATCTCTGAAATCGCTCCAATTCGAGTCTATGACGTTTTGCAAATCACCTAGCGTAAATAAATCAAGCACCTCAAAGCTATTCATTTGCTCTGTTAGATTAACCTTTTTGGTCTGCGCTATGTGGGCAGCTTGTTTTATTAGCTTCGCATTTTTTCCGTATAAAAACCAGTCGTCGGCGTTAGAATTTGAACTATAAATTTCAGATAGTACTAGTGCAACTTTAGAACGCAATGCCGTTTCAAAAATATGGATGATTAAAAACATTTCGTGGTGCGATTTTATGCGTTTATTATAGATTGAAATGACTAAATCAAAGATGTCAACATTATTTTTGCAATATTTTTTAATAATGACGGCAGCTTCTTTGCAAGCACCCAACAAATACTTATTGTGAAGTAGTGCAATAGAATTTTTAAGTTTACCAAAGCCCGGCATTTTCGTTGCATCACAGTCTAAGTTTTCACATAGTTTTTTACAGATTACACTTTCAAGATACATTTATCATCTTTTGTTATAATAGTACCAATTTGGAGGTCTCATCGCTATGAATTAAGCGAGTATCCGAAAGGAAAGACACTCCAAATTCTATATTTTCATTCAAAATTTCACTCATTGTGTTTCCTTGACTTATAAAAAATCGCAAGCTACGCGGGCTAGTCTAGCAAAGAATATCGCCACTGCCGTATTTGTGGCAGTATTGTAAAGTATGCTTTTATTCATTTTCTCAAAGATTTCTCCCTATGCTGTAAATTTACTATCAGCCAAACTCATGCCATAAATCCCTTCTTTAGCTATTTCTCGGCATTACGCCCAACCTTCTCATTTCAATTCGCGCATAGCGCTTTTACGTAATCCGCCGGCTCATATCCGCGCGGTTCAAAAACGTCTAGCTCGCCGTTTTTATCGGCGTCCGGTTCGTCAAATTTTGCCGTCCACGCCGCACCCGCCAAGAGTAGTGCAAAAAAATATAATCTTTTTCATCTACGCCTTCCGTTTGAAATTTTAAACGCACAGAACACGGCTAAAATTTCATTGTAGCGCTATATTATCCGCGTGGATCGCGTCATCGTCGCTTTTGTAGCCTAAAGCATGCTCTATCTCATCGCTTTTTGCGCCTGCTATGCGCGCAAGCTCGCAGCTTGAATAGTTGCTAATGCCGTGCGCCAGCAGCTTGCCGTCGGTCGCGTAGACGTTTACGATCTCGCCGCGCTCAAACTCGCCGCGCACCTCGGCAATCCCGACCGCAAGCAGGCTTTTGCCCGATTTTATCGCCTCTGCCGCACCCGCGTCGATAATCACCGCGCCTTTGCTAATCGCGCCGTATGCGAGCCAGTATTTACGCGAGCTAAGCCGCGCTGCGCCCGCGCTAAAGAGGGTGCCGACCTCGTCGCCCGCCGCTATTTTAAGCAAAATTCCGTCCGTACGCCCGTTTGCGATGATCAGGCTAGTGCCGATCTGATTTGCCATTTGCGCCGCCGCGATCTTGGTCGCCATGCCGCCCGTGCCGAATTTACTGCCCTCGCCGCCTGCCATTTTGACGACGTGCTCGTCGATTTTTTCGATAAAGCTTAAAAGTTTTGCGTCCGCGTGCTCGCTCGGATTTTTGTCGTACAGCCCGTCGATATCGCTTAAAATCACGAGCAGATCAGCATCGATTAGCCCCGCTACTAGTGCACTTAGAGTGTCGTTGTCGCCCACTTTCAGTTCATCTGCTACGACGGGATCGTTTTCGTTTATGATCGGCACGATGCCGCGCGAGAGTAGCTCCGCGCAGACGTTTCGCACGCTAAGATAGCGCACCCTGTCGCTAAAATCGCCTCGGCTTAACAGCAGCTGCGCGATAATGCGGTCATGCGCCCAAAACAGCCGCTCGTAAAGATGCATCAGCGCGACCTGTCCGACCGCCGCCAGAGCCTGCTTGCGGCTTAAAATTTTGGGTCTTTGCGCGATACCTAGCAGCCCCATGCCCGCGCCCACGGCGCCCGAGCTTACCAAAGCCACGCAAAAGCCCGCATCTTTTAGCTTGCAAATTTGCGCGACTAGACTTTTGATGAGCCGCTCATTTAGCGAACCGTCCGCATTGGTAAGCGTTGAGGTACCGATTTTTACGACGATACGTTTTGCGCCGCCCAGAAGCTCTTTTCTACCCATTTTCCGCTCCGAAATTTTTGAAAATTATATCGAAAACGGCTTATTTTAAATTTTATGTTTTGAGCTGAGTAGATGCGAGCTTTTGGTTTAAATTTATTCTCGAGTAATTCTAATAAAGCGTAGAGATAGTCTGTTTACGAAGATCGTAACGGGAGATAAACTCCCGTTATCGCGCGAAATTTTACTGACTTAAAATTTACCGGATCCTTGCTAAAGCGCGGCGTTGAGCTTTAGTTGCATCTCCACGTCGTCGCTAACGAGCAAAATTTTCTTCATTTTAGCCTACTTTTTGGTGACGTTATCCTCTTTGTTCTCTACCTTTGATGCTACATAATCCTCCCCGAAATATGCCTTCTTTATCTCTTCTTTTTTGATTGCGGCTTTCTTTTCGTAGATTTTGTATTCAGGCTTCCAGTAGTTTAGCATGTTGTTTAGTCCGCTGTGGCCTACCTCGGCGTGACAGCTAGCGCAGGTTAGTTGCTTATCCGTATTTAGCAAGCTTTGATAGTGAGCGTGCATCTTTTGAGCCTGTGCTGAGGTTAGCTTATTATCCACCAAATTCGTATGGCAGCTAACGCAACCGTTATCAAATACGAAGTGCTCTCTTTTCTCTCTATTTTTATGCCAATCTATAGCCTCCGGATCTTTGAAGAAATGAATATATCCCTCCATCAATCCGTTTTTGGCTTTAACTAGGACGTATTTGGCTAGGTTGTCGTGAGGTATGTGGCAGTCTACGCATTTAGCCCTTACTCCGCTTTTGCCTTTACCGCTATGTACGTCGTTGCTATAAGCTATAACCATAGGATCCATCTCGTGGCATACTACGCAAAACTTCTCTCCGCTAGTTTCTTCTAGGGCGTAATGCACGGGCAGTACAACTAAAAACCCTATAATGCCGCTTACTAATATAATAAGCGCTAGTACTTTCTTTGAAATTTTCATGGCGTTACCCCCATCCATTGCGGAACTTCGTGTTCGTGGCACTCCGTGCACATATTGGTTGATTTTTTATGCTCGTTGTGGCACTCGTCGCAGTATAGCGTAGGGCCGTCGTGAACCGAGTTGTGGGGATTTGCTTTTAGCAGATCCATGTATTCTAGTCTTTTAGCTATCTTTTTCTTGTCGCCGTGACAGGACAAACAGCCTTTATCGCCTATGGATTTAAATTTACTAGCGTCGTTTCCTTGTCCTTCGTGACAATCAAGACAGGTGAAGCTTAGCTTTTCGTGATGAGGTTTTAAAGGGTGTTTGGCTCGCAGCTCGTCGGTGACGTTAAGATCGACTAAAGACGTTATCTTTGCGCCTAAGGCTTCTGCGCTAAATGCAAAAGAGCATAGCAGCATAGATGCGCACAAGGCGAGAAACGCTTTATGTTTCATGCGAATTCCTTTCGGATGTCAAATTTACAAATTTAACTGCAAATTCGGCTTTAAATTTAAAAGTACCGCAAGCCGAATTTTCAAATTTAACTTTAAATTCAGCCTGCGATTAAAATAAAATTTGCAAGTATTTCGAGGCGATTTTTGGGGTTTTCTGCTTCGCAAGCTCGCAACTGCAAGCAGAAGAAGTTAAAATTTGACGAAGATAAGGCATGTAGCCCATCAAGTCAAATTTTAACGAAACCCACAAAAAGCGTCCGAAAGACGCCTCAAATTAGCCTATATTCTCACCAGCTATCATACCAAACGTTAAGCAATCAGCTATCGCCACGCTACCTAAGCGGCTAGCTCCGTGTACGCCGCCCGTGATCTCGCCTGCGGCAAATAGGCGCGGGATCGGCATCTCTGTTTGTAGCGAGATAACCTGAGCTTTGGTATTGATGTCGATACCGCCCATGGTGTGGTGGAGTTTTGGCGTACCTCGCATAGCGTAGAAAGGCGGTTTCGAGATATCTACGCCGTTTGTAGTGGTTTTATCCATAGGTTTGCCGAAGTCCTCGTCTTTGCCCGATTTAACGAAGCTATTATATCTCTCGACAGTCTTTTTTAGCTCTGCGGCAGGGATTTTATAAAAAGCCGCTAGTTCGTCTAGGGTTTCAAATTTCTTTAGTACGCCTGATTCTAGCGGTTTAGTGTAGTGCTCAGGTATGACCATATTTTTTACGCCATCACTATCGCAGAAGTTGATCGGATAGATATCGGCTTTTGCGTCTATTACTTTAAACATAGCTTGAGAGCGGGTGCGGCGGTCCGCTAGCTCGTTCATATAGCGTTTGCCGGTTCTTGGATCTACTGAAATTCCGTAGCGGAAGCTTCCGTTTACGTTAAACATAGAGCCTACGCCAAAGCCTTTTTCATCAGGGCATGCCCATGGACCAAACTGTATCCAGCTTAGCTGCACCGGAGTTGCGCCGATTCTAAATGCCTCTTTCATAGCGCCTGCGGTTGCGCCAGGGTGGTTGGTGCTATCTGTGGTTGGCAATATAGATGGATCTTGGACTTGTCTAAAAAATACGTCGCGGCAAAATCCGCCCGCAGCTAGTACTACGCCTTTTTTAGCTTTTATAGTCTTTTTAGTTCCGGTAGTGTTTTCGGCGTCGTCTTTTTGGCTTTTTGGATCAAATTTATAATCCTCTCTGATGATCACGCCGTCTACGCCGCCATCTTCGCCTAGGACAAATTCGTCAAATTTAGCTCTTTGTCTTAGCTCGCAGCCTTGTAGGTTTTTAAAGTATTCTACCATCGGCTGAACGATACCTGAGCCCGAGCCGTTAGCGGTCTGAAGCGATCTAGGCACGCTGTGTCCGCCTGCGTGAGTAACTTTATCTATGTATTTAGCGCCGCATTTTAGAGTTAGTTTATATGCATCTTGCGCGCGAGTAGCGATGGTGTCGATTAGATCTACGTGGTTTAGGCCGCGGCCGGCTTTTAGGCAGTCTTTGATAAATAGCTCGTTGCTATCTTTGATGCCTTCTGCTTTTTGTTTGTCGCTGTTTGGAACGGCAAATATTCCGCCGTTAATTACGGAGTTACCGCCTACGCGTCCCATCTTTTCTAGGATTAGGACTTTATTGCCCTTTTCGGCTGCAGTGATACCGGCTGCAAGTCCTGCAAAACCGGAACCAACGATAACTACGTCCCACTCTTCGTCAAATTTGACGTCTTTAGCGTTAACCGCAGCATTTGCGTTTACGGAGCCGAGCGCTAAAGCACCCGCGCCAACTAGGCTCATTTTGAGCAGATCACGTCTTGAAACGTTTTCCATGATGTCTCCTTTATTTTACCGTTATACGGTTTTTTTGATGCCTAATTTTGGAGTTATTGTACCAAAAGTTAAATAAAAGCAAAATAATATTATTTAAAAATTGTCTTTAAATTTTAGAAAACCGCCGCCGCTAAAAAGCCGCTTATCGGTTGCCTACTAGCTCTAAATTTAGACAAATTTTAAATTTAAATCTCTACATAAAATTTTGTGCGCTATGAGAGTGTGTATCCTGCGCCGGATAAAGACCTGCAAAAGCAGGTCTTTATTTCTCGCAAAGCTTGCCGCACGCATCGGCGCGGCATCTGCTGCAGTGAGTCATTTGGTGAATGGAGCCGCCGATTAGCTTTCGCATGCTGCGAATTTCTTCGTTTGAGGGCGATTTGATATTTGCAAAAGGGGTGCCATGCACGGGGATCATCGCCATGCAGTTCATGATATCGGCCTGCCACTCTTTGGCCTTTTTCGCGATTTGCGGGACGTGATCCATATTTACGCCAGGCATTACGACCGTATTGATCTTTACGATCATGCGAGCTTCTTTTAGCTTGCGAATCCCTTCCTCTTGGCGCTCCGCAAGAATTTTAGCGCCCTCTTCGCCGCGATAAATTTTGTTTTTGTAGCGCACCCACGCATAAATTTTGCCGCCCACGCCCGGCGTTACGGCATTAACGGTCACCGTCACGTGGCTCACGCCGATACGCACGATATCGTCCACATGCTCGGGCAGAGCTAGGCCGTTTGTGGATAGGCAAAGTAGGGCGCGAGGGAAGCGGGCTTTGCATTTTTCAAAGGTAGCTAGGGTCTTGTCGGCATCGCACATAGGATCTCCGGGCCCTGCGATACCGATGACCGAGATATCCTGTCTAAATTTAAATAGATTTTCCACGTATAGCGCGGCCTCGTCCGGGCTTTGCACCCTCCCCGTTACGCCGGGTCGATTTTCGTTTGCGCAGTCGTAGATGCGGTTGCAAAAATTGCATTGGATATTGCAATTCGGCGCTACGGGAAGGTGCACGCGCCCGTAGGCGGCGGACGCTTTTTTGCTAAAGCAGGGGTGATTGTCGAAGGAGGGTTTGGCGAAAAAATTCATCAATCTTTTTTCCTTCCGAATTTGATGGCATCCGCGTGGCAAACATCCATACAATCGCCGCAGTTCGTGCAGTTCATCTCGTCCGGTCTCGTGCCCATTTCGCATTTGCGCAAACAGGCGTTGCAGTTATCGCAGGCGCTCGTTTTATAAACGCGAAATATTGAAATTTTACGCAGCAGCTCCATTATGCCGCCGCTAGGACAGGCGAAGCGGCACCATAAATTTGCGACGATCAAGGACGCAGCGATGAGGGCCACGACTACGGCAGTGCGAACCGCCCAGTACCAGTCGGAAAATTTAAAGGACATGATAACGGCGTTTAGATACTCGTCGCTGGTGCGGATAGGGATCATAACTCGAGGGTTGCCGTAGATAAAATACACGCCCGCGCTAAGCAAAACGGCTAGAACCATGCCTATCTGCGCATATCGTAGCTTTCTGTTATTTTTTAGCTTGAGCTTAAAAGCGGCAAATTTGCCGAGCATTTGATTGACGAATCCGCCCGGGCAAATCCAGCCGCAAAACGCGCGCCCAAGGAAAATAACCAGCACGGGTACAAACAGCCAAAAGCCGAAAAACACGGTCGCGATCCGCCCCCAGCACGTAACGATCGGACAGGATTGGCAGTTTACGAAAGGCACGATAAATGGGCATCTAAAAATCCCGTAATACGCCCATTGTCCGATCGCGCCTATAAAAATCAGCTGCACCAAGCGACGAATTTTAGTTAGCCTAGAGACTTTTTTCATCTTTGCCATATTTACTATACTAAACATCTTTTACACCAAACCTTTCTATGAGTTCAAGCCCGCGCGCTGAATGGATGGAGGTAAAGCCGTGTCGCTCGAAAATTTCCTGCCCGTCCGAGCAGACGAAGTCTGCAAAGTCATCGGCAAGCTTCTCGTCTTTTACGTATTTCATGATATTTAGCGTAAAGGTAAGCGGCCCCGGCGGGATGAGTTTCTCGTCGATAGGCATATATTCGATTTTGTCTTTAAATCTATCGTGCGTCGTTAGGCGCTTTTCGATGATGGACGCATCACCCTTGCCATCTAGCAGATCGCACATCATGGTGATTACGCATGAACCGTTGGCGACCATATTTTTCATGACCGGCTCAGTAAGGCCGGAATTTTTCAAAATTCCCTTTACCGGTCCGCTACCCGGAGGCGATGCCCTTAGCGGCAGCATCACCCGCACGCCGGGTTCTGCTAGATCTTTTAGATCGCGAATGCCCGCGGGATTTCCTTTCGGCACCACTAAGACGTAGTCGGTAAAACACAGCGGTCTAAAGCGAAGGCTAAGGCCAGCCTTGCGTAGTTTTTGGCTTAGCTCCAAAACGCGAGCTCCGAAAACCTCTGTCTTGCCCTGCAAGGCCAGTAGCGACTTTCCGAGCGCACCCGCAAAGGCGCCGGTGTACTGGATATTATGCCCCGTTTTGGACTCGTACGCTGCGTTTATCTGCGCAAAAGCCTCAGATAAACCTCCGCACGACCAAACTTGCAGCGAATCAGGCTTAAACGGCGTGAAGCCGGCGAGCATCGATTCGGGTCTGGCGATGGCTGCCGCTGCCAAAGCTCCTTTTAAAAAGCCGCGACGAGATGCGTCTACTTCTTTAAATTTCATCTAACCTCTCCTTTCTTTGGTTTGTTTTTAAATTTAGAAAATTCTTCATTTTAAAATTTCGAGCCACCCGCTTAAAGCAGTTCTATAAACGCTTCTAGACGCGTTCGGATTTGCCCCACGTCCTGTTTGGAGTAGTCGGTCTCCAAGCTCATATAGTTCGCTCCCGCTTCGCGGCTCGCCTCTTTGATCCTGTTCGTTTCGATCGCGTAGGTGTGGCAGCCGCTTAACACGACGTCAACGACGCCGTCTGCTTGATACTCGCGGATAAATTCCTTGATAATATCGCCTCTGGCGTCGTTTTGATACATCACCGAACATGGAATTTTAAGGTAACGCTCGGCGATATTTGCGACCAGATCGCCCTTTGTTTGCACTTGGTTTTGATAGCCTTTGGTGCCGGAGCAGTTTTCAAAGGCTACCACGTCCGCGCCCAGCTCCTCTATCTGCTTGATAACCTTCTCATACACGCCCCCGCTTGGACAGCCGGTGATGATGATCCGCTTTTTGTGCATTTTAGGCGGCGTCATATTCTTCGCGGCGGCTATGTAGGCGCGTATCATTTTAAGCTTCTCCTGCTTGTCGTATATGAAGTCGCTCGCAAATGAAATTTGATGAATTTCGCTGCCTGCTACCGGCATCGGATTTAGTTTGCCAAGCTCTAAAAGCTCCAACATCACCTTGCGCTCTTCGTTGTAAATTTGCACCGCATCGAGCAGCGCTTCATCGGTGATTTTCGTATCAAATTTTTGCTCTAAAACTTTACGAAATTCCCTAAGCTCGTCGGTAAAAAGCTCCAAGCTCTTGCCGTCTCTCATATTCGGCAGTTGCAACACGTGGACGTCCTTGTGCTTTGCCAGCAGCTCATACATCTTTTTCTTGCCGTCGCAGGTCGTTTCGCCTATGACGAGATCGCTGGCGTTCATATAGGGGCATTTTTTCGTAACCGCGTAGCCGTAGCTTGCTTTGATTAGCGGGCAAAGATTGCGCGGAAGTTTGGCGTGAGCGGCGTCTATCGGGCTCTCGTCATAGGCGCAAAGCCCAACCGGCACGGCGCCCGCGGCGTAAATAAGCTCCTTCGGCGAATAGGTGCAAAACATTCCCACTACGTGTTTGCCTTGCTCTTTTAGATCGTGCAGAGCCATTGCGTTACGCTTTTTAAGCGCGTCAAAATCCATCTTCATCTATTTTAAAATTTCGTTTGCTTTGCGTGCACCGATAAGCGCAGCGCCCATCGCGCCGCAGTAGATTGCGTTTTCGCAAGTAAAAATTTCAGCCCCCAGATGCTCGCCTAGAAGTTGTTTAAAGAGCGGTGCGTTGCTAAGTCCGCCGCTTAAAAAGTAAATTTGATTTTCCAGCCGTTTGATGAGTGAGGCGACCTTGTGCGCGGAGGAGTCGAGGGTATCGTAGGCGATCTCGCTAGTTTCAGCTCCGTTTGCGCTTAGCGAGACGATCTCGCTTTCTGCAAAAACAGTGCAGGTCGAGCTAATTTTAATCGCGGGATTTTTTCGAGCGGTCTTGTAAATTTCGCTAAGTTCAAGCCCCAAGCGGTCTGCGCTAATCTCTAAAAATTTGCCCGTGCCCGCCGAGCATTTGTCGTTCATGATAAAATCCACGGGCTTGCCGTTTTCTATTTTGATAGCCTTGGTGTCCTGCCCGCCCACGCCCTCTACGGTGCAGTCTTTCTCGAACAAAAAGTGCGCCCCAAGGCCGTGGCATGAAATTTCGCTCATGCTAAGCTGTGCGTAGTCCACGCTGACGCGCCCATAGCCCGTAGCCGTCACGAAGCCATTGCCGTAGCCTTTTTGCTCCAAATTTTGCTTGATCTGGCGCGCGACCTTGACCGCGCTAAAGCCGCTAGGCAGTAAAAACAGCTCGCAAAATTTGCCGCACTCATCCATAACGGCGACCTTTGATGAGGTCGAACCGATGTCGATACCGATAAAATGCATAAAATTTAAATCCGTCGAAAAATATTTCTACGCCGTAGAACTTTATCGCAATCTTAGCTTTTTAAGACTTTTATATCGCTGAAATTTGGCGCGGGCTCGGTGCGTATTTTAAATTTAGCCTCGCACCGCGTTTGAATCGGTTTTAAATTTAAATTTAGCGCTCGCGGGCGATTAAAATTCCGCTTAAAATCACCACCGCGATGCCCGCTAGCACGATCGGGCCAGGTAGCCGATCGCCTAGCATAATTCCAAGCGCCATACTAAAGAGGATATCGCTGTAGCTGATCGCAGCGACGATGCCCGCTTTGCGCGAGGCGGCGTAAGCGCGCGTCATGTAAATTTGAAAGTAGATCCCGCTGACGCCCAGAAGCGCCACTAGCACCCAGCCAAAAAGGCTTGGCGGGTTGAAATAAGCGAGCTTCGCTAAATCCGCCCCGCTGAAAAGTCCTAAAATTTTAACCTCGCTACCTTCAAGCGCCCAGCCCGCAGCCATCATCATCGCGCTTAGAAAGGTAGCGGACGAGACAAAAACCAGCACGATGAGGTTGGTGGCGTAGTGCTTGCGCAGCTCGCGCACGCTCGTGTATGCAAGCCCCGCGCACATGCCGCCGAAGATTCCCACCGCATCGGTTACGCTGATGCCGATGTGCGGGCGCACGACGAGTAAAATTCCGCCAAATCCGAGCAGTATCGCAAACCAACCCTTAGAGCTTAGCTTTTCGCCTAAGAAAAATGCCGAAAATAGCGCGGTGAAAATGGGCGCCGTCTTTTGGAAGGTAAAAGCGGTGCCAAGATCGATGTGAGCGATATTGTAAAAGGTCGCTAATATCCCGCAGCTGCCGATAAAGCCGCGAAACGCGAGCAGCCACGGCTTGCCGCCCGGGCCCAGGTTTTTTACCCGCCGTAGCGAAAATAGCACGATCGCGATGCCTACGACGTTGCGGAAAAACACGATCTCGGCGCTACTCATATGCTCTGCCATGACCTTGGCTAAAGCGCCGTTTAGCGCAAAATAGAAGCTCGCTACGAGCATATAATAAACGCCCAGATGTTTCAGCCAAAACGCGGAGTAAAGCTTCTGCTTCATCGCGCGCTACTTTCGGTTCGCCACAAGTGTGCCCGCGGCGATGATGAGCGCCATACCTCCAAGCGCCATGAAACTGGGCAGGGCGTCGCCTAGCAGCAGCCCAAATAGCGTCGAAAAGATGATATCTGCGTAGCTGATCGTAGCTACTATGCCCGCTTTGCGCGTCGCGGCGTAGGCCTTGGTGACGTAGGTTTGATAAAACAGCCCCAGCAGCCCTAAAAGCACGGTAAAGAGCCAGCCCTGCGCGTTTGGAATTTTAAATTTAGAAAGCATAAAGCTCAGCGCGGGCGCGTCTATAAATTCCGCCGCGATCATAAGCACTACGGGCATCAGCGTGCCGGCAAGAAGCGCCGAGAAGATGATCGTATCGGAGCTATAGTATTTACGTAGCCCGCGCACGGAGGTAAGCGCCATTGCGGCGAATAATCCGCTTAAAATTCCAAAAATATCGCTCGGCTGCAAGCCAAACTGCGGCTGAATCACCAAAACGATGCCCACAAAGCCTAGGCAGACCGAAAACCAGCCCATCGCGCCGAATTTTTCGCCGAGGGTAAAGTACGCGATGATCGCCGTCCAAATGGGCGCCGTTTTTTGAAAAGTAAATGCCTCGCCGAGGCTGATGTTAGCGACGTTGTAAAAAAACACCATTAGCCCCAAAATCCCGATAATGCCGCGAAACGCGAGCGTAAAAGGATGACCGCCCTTGTTTGCGAAGCGCGCCGCGCGGGGACGCGCCTTGATTTTATAAAGCAGGATCAAAAGTCCGGGCAGATTGCGAAAGAGCACGACCTCAAGCGATGAAATTTGCGCGCCCAAAAGCTTGGCAAAAACGCCCGTAAGAGAGTTGTAAAAGCACGCCATCAGCATATAATACACGCTTAGATGGTGCAGCAAGAAGTTGTTGTATTTCATCGCGCCCCTTTAAATTTGCGGAATTATACACGCATAATGATTAAATTTTAATATTCCGCCGTTTTTACACCCTCGCCGCTCCGTTGTTTCTAATCCTCGCTGTGTCATCACTTTTAATCTTGCCACGCCGCCTGTTTTTGAGCGCCTGGCGCGACGGCTCGGTTTTGTACTTCGGCGCTTGAATGCGCAAAGCAGCCAAATTTGCCCAGCTGCGGGTTTATATGCTTTCGCGCGTCCTCGCCCGTTTTTGTGCTTCAACCGCTAGCTTTCGCGCTCGTGTTTCGGTTTTAAAATTTTATAAAATTTACGCATCGCCCCGTTCCGCGCCGTCTAAGGCGATGGCTCGCGCGTTTTGATGCCTTGCGTCCGTGCGGCGTTCCGCTAGTGCCGCGATAAATTTCGCTAAATTTGGCGCCTAAATTTCATAAAATTTCGCCGCTTAGCTCCGCGAGCGAGCGCGTAGAATTTGGCTTTAATCTATTTTTGGTTATAATCGCGCCAAAAACTACAAGGACGAACGTGAAAAGTTTGATCATCATCGGGCGCCCCAACGTCGGCAAGTCGAGCCTTTTTAACCGCCTAGCGGGCGCTCGCATCGCCATCACGAGCGACGTTGCGGGCACGACGCGCGATACCAATAGAGCCGAAGCCGAAATTTTCGATCGCCGCGTGCGCGTGATCGATTCGGGCGGCTTGGACGACGCCTCCGAGCTGTTTGCGCGCGTGCAGGCTAAGACGCTAAGCGAGGCAAAGAGCGCGGATTTGATAATCTTTATGACGGACGGTAAGCTGCTTCCGAGCGATGATGAGCGGCGGATATTTTTCTCGCTGCAAAAGCTCGGTAAGCCCATCGCCCTAGCGGTCAATAAAATAGACGGCAAGCGCGATGAGGAGCGCAGCTGGGAGTTTAACGAATTCGGCGTTAAATTTTTCCCGATCTCCGTTTCTCACAACAGCGGCATCGACGAGCTCAAAGATTGGATCTACGGATTTTTGGACCCTGCGCCCGCGAGGCAGGACGAGGATGAAATTTTTGATGATTTTATAGAGGGTTTCAACGATGAGGGCGAGCCGAAAGAGGGGCGCGACGAGGAATTTTATGCAGACAAGACCATCTGCGTAGGCATCATCGGGCGGGTAAACGTCGGCAAATCAAGCCTTCTAAACGCGCTTGTGGGCTCGCAACGCTCGGTCGTGAGCGATTATGCGGGCACGACGATTGATCCGGTGAATGAAAGCACGGAATTTGGGGGACGCACGCTTGAGTTTATCGACACGGCGGGCATTCGCCGCCGCGGCAAGATCGAGGGCATCGAGCGCTTCGCGCTAAATCGCACCGAAAAAATCTTGCAAAACTCCGACATCGCGCTTTTGGTACTTGACGCAAGCGAGCCGCTAAACGAGCTGGACGAGCGCATCGCGGGGCTTGCGGCTAAATTTGAACTCGGGCTCATCATAATTTTAAACAAATGGGATCTTTGCGAGCGCGATTACGACGAGTTTTGCCGCGATCTGCGCGATAGGTTTAAATTCCTTTCCTACGCGCCGATCATCAGCGTCAGCGCGACGGACAGGAAGCGGATCCATAAAATTTACCCGCTCATTTTGGAGGTTTATTCAAATTTCACGCGCAAGCTCGGCACCTCAAGGATCAATGAAGCGGTAGAAGCCGCGATAAAGGCGCATCCGATACCTCGCGAGCGGGGCAAATCGGTTAAAATTTACTACACCGCGCAGATCGGCTTTGCGCCGCCGAAGATCGCTCTTGTAATGAACCGCCCGCAAGCGCTGCATTTTAGCTACAAGCGCTATTTGATGAACAGGCTGCGCGCGAGCTTTGCTCTTTCGGGAAGTCCGCTAGTGCTGCTGCCGCGCAAAAAAGGGGAGGGCGATGAAGAGCGGTAATATCGTACTCATCGGCTTTATGGGGGTCGGCAAGGGCACGGTAGCGCGGGCTCTGGCTGCACAAAGCGGGATGTTTGCGCTTGATTGCGACGATATGATCGAAAGCTACGCCAATAAAAAGATCGGGCAAATTTTTAAAGAGCAGGGCGAGCAGAGCTTCAGAAAGATGGAAGAGAGCCTTGCGAAATTTTTAGAAAAGTCCGTTCGGAACGCCGTGATCTCCACCGGCGGCGGCTTTTACGCCGTGAAAAATTTAAACAAAATCGGCACCGTCGTGTATCTTAAATCAAGCTTTGAAGGGATTATTGAGCGCTTAAAAAACAGCGAAAACGCGGAGAAAAAATTTGCCAAGCGCCCGCTGTTAGCGGATCTGCAAAAGGCTGCGGCGCTGCACGCCCAAAGAGACGGGGCGTATGAAAAAAAGGCCGACATCATAATCGACGTGGAAAATAAAAGCGTAAAAAAGATCGTAAAAGAAATTTGCTCCGCCTGCGACGGGCTAAATTTAAAGGGGAAAAAGATGTCTAAGCAGAAGTGCTCTGGCGGCGGCAAAAATTCCGAGCCGCACGGCAAAGAGGGTAAAAACGATAAGCTTAAAAAGAAAGAGGCGCTAAAGCAAAAGCTGCGCGAGCTACTAGAGGGCTTAGAACGCGAAGAAATTCCAAAGCGGGTGATCGCATGGCACTTCGATCTTTACGAACCTTATGCGCTGCAGCTCGCAGGATCGAGCAGCTACGACGGGGATGACGACGACTGGGCGTGCGAGGACGAGGATGAATTTTATCCGCAAAGCTCGCGCTTGCAGCTTGATTTTTTAAGCGAGCTTTCGTGGCGGCAGGTTTTAAAACTGCTCGTGCAGGCTCTGCGCGAGCTGCGAGAGCAGATGCCAGATGCAAAAATTTTTAAGTGCAAGTACATTGCCGTGGGTTTTGTGGACGGCGATCTGATTTTGATTTAAAGGAGCAAGGATGAGAATTTTAACGGGTCTTCAGCCCAGCGGCAAGCTGCATTTGGGTAACTACTTCGCAAGCATCAAACAGATGGTGGATGCGCAAAACGCGGGCGAGCAGATGTTTATGTTTATCGCAAACTACCATGCGCTCACGTCTGTAAGCGACGGCGCAAAGCTAAAAAACTCCACCTACGAGGCCGCCGCGGCGTTTTTGTCTCTCGGGATCGATCCGAAAAAGACGGTGTTTTGGGTGCAAAGCGACGTGAAAGAGGTGCTGGAGCTTTACTGGATTTTAAGCGGATATACGCCGATGGGGCTGCTCGAGCGGGCGCACGCCTACAAAGATAAGATCGCCAAGGGTTTTGAGAGCAAACACGATCTGTTTAGTTACCCCGTACTGATGGCGGCGGACATCCTGCTATACAGCGCGGAGGTCGTGCCCGTGGGCAAGGATCAGATCCAGCACGTCGAGATCGCCCGCGACATCGCGCTTAAATTTAACAACGCCCACGGCGAAATTTTAACTATTCCGCAAGCGCGCGTAAATGATGAAGTGGCGATCGTGCCGGGCACCGACGGCGCGAAGATGAGTAAAAGCTACGGCAATACGATCGATATTTTCTCAGATGCCGCGACGCTAAAGAAGCAAATTTCAAGTATCGTAACGACCTCCGAGCCGCTGGAGGCGCCTAAGCAGTGGCGCGGATGCAATGTCTATAATATCGCGAAGCTGTTTTTAAGCGAGGCGGCGGAGCAAGCGGCGCTGCGGGCTCGCTACGAGCGCGGAGGCGAGGGGCACGGGCACTTCAAGGCGTATCTAAACGAGCTCGTGCTTAGCTACTTCAAAGACGCGCGGGATAAATTCGAATACTATCAAAGCCACCGCGAAATTTTAGACGAGATGCTAAGACAGGGCGCGCAAAGGGCGGCTGCGACGGCTGCTTCATTGATGCAAAAGGTTCGCGCCGCCGTGGGGATTTATCGCTAAGGAGAGTGAGATGACGGATTACGCTAGAGAAATTTTATCTGACGGCAAGCTGCTTCGGCAGAAGCTGGAAATTTTCTTGCAAACTCCTAGTAAGGTTGAAATTTACGCACGTGCCTGCGAGAAATTTTTCGCCGCGGGCAAGCAGCGCGAGTTAAATTACGTAAGTACGTGGAGCTGGTGGGGATTTTTCGGTACGCTGTTCTTTTTTCTGTACCGCAAGGAGTATAAAATTGCCGCAGCCCTATTTGCCGTTATGGTAATTTCTTGCTTCGTTCCGTTTTTGGATGGACATGATAGAACTATAGGAACGGCGATTAGCGTCAGTAGCGGGACTATGGCGAAATATTACGTTTGCGATAGTTTTGTTTCATTGTTAGATAAGCAGGACGACGAAGCCCTAAGACGGGGCGGCGGCGTGAATAGATGGGCGATATGGCTCGCGGTAATATTTTACGCTTTTGTCGCAATTGTGTTTGCGCTAATAATTTCAAACGGCGGCAAAATTCAGTAGTTTTAAAAGGCTTCCGCGCTCAAAAACGCTAAATTTTAAAAAGGAGTAAGAATGAAAGCGATCGTAACGGTGATCGGTAAGGACAAGGTTGGCATTGTGGCGGGCGTTTCGGCTAAGCTCGCGCAGCTTGGGCTAAACATAGACGACATCAGCCAGACGGTTTTAAACGAGTTTTTTACGATGATGGCGGTGGTTTCCAGCGAGGAAAAGCAGGACTTCACGGCTCTACGCGAGGAGCTAAACGAGCTAGGCGAAAAGCTAAAAGTTAAAATCAACATCCAAAGCTCGGCGATATTTGACGCCATGCACAACATCTAAGGCGCACAGATGGATATCAAAAACGTAACCGAAACGATCGCGATGATCGAGGAGCAAAATTTCGACATCCGCACGATCACGATGGGCATCAGCCTGCTTGACTGCATCGATCCCGATATGGGCAAGGCAGCGGAAAAAATTTACGCAAAAATCACAGACAAGGCGCACGATCTGGTAAAGGTCGGTAATGAAATTTCAGCAGAACTCGGCATCCCGATCGTAAATAAACGCGTCTGCGTAACGCCTATCGCCATCATCGGCGCTGCGACGAACGCTACTGATTACGTCCCGCTGGCAAAAGCGATGGACGAGGCGGCGCAAAAGGTCGGTATCGATTTTATCGGCGGCTTTTCGGCGCTAGTGCAAAAGGGCTACGCAAAGGGAGATAAAATTTTAATTAACTCCATCCCTGCCGCGCTCGCCGCGACGCAAAAGGTCTGCTCGTCGGTAAATATAGGCTCGACCAAAACGGGCATAAATATGAGCGCGGTCGCCGACATGGGGCGCGTGATCAAAGAGACGGCGCGGCTTTCCGATCTTGGCGCCGCCAAACTCGTCGTGTTTGCCAACGCCGTCGAGGATAATCCCTTTATGGCGGGCGCATTTCACGGCGTGGGCGAGGCCGAGGTCGTTATAAATGTGGGCGTATCAGGCCCTGGCGTCGTTAAGCGCGCGCTTGAGAAGGTGTGCGGGGCGAGCTTTGACGTGGTCGCCGAGACCGTAAAAAAGACGGCGTTTAAGATCACGCGCATCGGACAGCTTGTAGGCCAAATGGCGTCTGAGCGGCTGGGTGTAAAATTTGGCATCGTCGATCTATCGCTAGCTCCGACCCCGGCGGTGGGCGATTCGGTCGCGCGCGTGCTTGAGGAGATGGGCTTAGAGCGCGTCGGCACGCACGGCACGACGGCTGCGCTTGCGATGCTAAACGACGCGGTCAAAAAGGGCGGAGTGATGGCTTGCAACCAAGTAGGCGGGCTTAGCGGCGCGTTTATCCCCGTCTCCGAAGACGAAGGTATGATCGCTGCAGTGCGCGCAGGCTCGTTAAATTTGGAAAAGCTCGAAGCGATGACCGCGATCTGCTCGGTGGGGCTCGATATGATCGCGATCCCCGAGGATACGCCCGAGCAGACGATCGCCGCGATCATAGCCGACGAGGCCGCGATCGGCGTGATAAATCAAAAAACGACCGCCGTGCGCATAATCCCAAAAGGTAAAGAGGGCGACACGCTGGAGTTTGGCGGGCTTCTTGGCAGCGCGCCGGTGATGAGCGTAAATAAAAACTCCTCGGCTGACTTCATCGCCCGCGGCGGCCAGATACCGGCTCCTATTCATAGTTTTAAAAACTAAATTTAACCCGCTTAGGGAGGAAAAATGAGAGCGTTTGCGTTATTTGCGGCAGTTTTGCTTTTTAGCGGCTGCTCCATAATCTCGGCATTTTATAGCAAGGAGAAAAAATTCGAGCTGGCGGGCTTGGGGCAAGACGGGGTTTATAGGACTTCGGACGGCAGCGGAGATACGCTAATAAAAATAACGTCCGCCCGCACAAAAGAGGGCGAGCCGTATCGTATAATCCACACGCTGGAAATTCCTAAAAATTCTACCCAGACGGATTTTGATAGCAACGATAAAGAGGTATTTAAAATAGACTGCTCCAAGAATCGTTGCTCGCCCGAATATGACAGGGAGCCGAAAAGAATCGCCATTTCTTGGCCCGCGCCGAATGGGGGCGGCGTTTTTGACGGCGCCATATATCTAAAAAATTTACGGCTCGTAAAGGCGTATTAAATTTGTGGATTTAAAAGCGCGCAAAATTCGTAAAATTTAGCGAGTAAAATTCTAAGTCGCCACGATGGAATTTTTGAGCTTTAAATTCTGTGCTGCAGGCGTGGAATTTTGAGTTAAAATTTCGGCGCGGAATTTCGCTTTTAAATTTTACGGCGTGAAATTTTACGGTGCGCTGTCTCTACGGCGCGCGATCCCCACGGCGCGCTAAAATTTTAAAATTTCGCCGTAAGACGCGGCATTAAAATTTCATCGCCGCGCGAGACGGACAGCGGCGGGTCTTTTGAAATTTTAAATTTTAAAGCGGCTTTCATTGGAATTTTAAAATTTAAAAGTAATTTGCTTCGTTATCATTGCCCGTCCGCCAAGAAGCAGGTAAAATTCTATTTCGGCGCGGATTTAAACATGGCGCGCAAAAATGGGCGCGGCATCAAAATTTTAAAAGACGACACGCAAATATGGGGCAGAAATAAAATGCAAAAAATGGCTTGGAAATTTGGCGAGCTTGAAAAAGTCGCGACAGACGAGGGTTTTATTTGGTACGCGGAGCTGGCACTAAAAAGCGAAAGCTTCGGCGAGGTGCCGTTTTGTCTTGTGTCTGCGGATACGGCGGATGTGGACGATGAGGGGTCTTGCTCGCGCAGCGCATCGCCCGAGACATCGATCGGTACGTAAAAGACGCTCTTGTCTTCCTGCGAGACGAGCTTAGACGCGAGTATTGTTTGGGCGAGGATGAGCTTAGGCTGCTTGACGTGCTCGTTTGCGATCTGCCGTTTGAGCAGCCGCAATGCACGTTTTACGCGCGCGATACACAGTGGCTGCTGGGGTCCGGGCGCGCTTGATATTTGCGAGCCTTTCGGCATCGAGGTGATTTTCAAGGGTGAAAGACCGCTGCGCGTGGAAAATCTAGAGCTTTGTGGGGAGTATTAACCGCGGAAAAATTTCAAATTTAGAGACGATTTTAAAATTTACGCAGCGCACAAATCGGCGCATTATGACGCGCTCTCGCGGATAAATTTAATCGCAGCTCGTTGTCCTTTTTGAAATTTTGTGGCGCACTGCGGCGGCTAAGATACGCTTTGGCAAGGCGGCGTTTAAATTTCATTTCCCGCGCCGTGCAAATACTTCGTTCGTGCCCTTAAAAGCGAGCGTTTATGACGGCGGCGCGAATGTAGGTGCAGGCAGGCTTGGAATTCTACGAAAAATTTTGAAAGTATCCGCGCACAACGGCGCGTAAAAAACACGCGAAAATTCGGCGTCTGGGCGCATGTCCGCTCATAGCCGCTGCGGATTGAGAGAGTTAAGCTACAGAATTTAAACGCAGGGCGCGCAGGAAAAAGTCGAAGATAGGTGCGGAGACATGCAAAAAAAGCGAGAAAAAAGCGTAAAGGCGCGCGGCGGTATAGAGTAGGGTAGTGCGGGCTGCCGCAAATCAGGCTCGCAAATTGCGGATCGAAAGCAAGTTAAAACAAAAAGCTCGGTGCGCGGATTTGCAGATCTGGCGTCTAGGAAAGGATGGGACGCGCGTCGCGAATTTAGCGATTTGGCGCGCAGAACGCGAATCAAAAAGCGCCGTAAGCAAAGAGGCGCGCAGCGAAATTTTGCCGCAAAATTTACGCTTTTTAAAATTCTATAAAATTCTGCTTGCAGAGCTTGCCCGTGAAATTTTTAAAGCTCTTGGCGGTCTGTTTTGAAATTTATAAAGCAGATTGCCGCGCAAGCGCCGCCGAGTAAAATTTGAGATCAAAGCAAGCTGAAAGTAGAAATTTTAAGCGCGAGTAAATCGGGCTCGCAAATTGCGGATCGGGCGTCTGCGAAGACAACGGCGCGGAGCGCAAATTTAGCGAGAAAACGAGAAAAATGATGTATAAATTTCGCGCGCAAACTATCCTAAATTTAACGAACAAATTTTAAAACCGCTCTCGCAGAATTTTGCGACTAAATTTTACGCTTTGCCTCGCAGTATTTGACGCGCAGATCGCGCAAATTTCACGTTTTGCTTTACGGTATTCGGCGCGCAAATTCGCTCTGTATTACGCGCACAAATTTTACGCTCTGCCAAGTGGAATTTAACGCGCAAATTTCACGACGAAATTTCAGTACGTTTCGAGTCTCGCGATTTACAGCTTCCTAAGCTTCGCGATCTCATCGCGCAGTGCTGCGGCCTTTTCAAACTCCAGCGCGGCCGCGGCGTCGAGCATCTGCTTGCGGAGCTCCTTTACGATCTTGGCGCGCTCGGCGGCAGGCATTTTTTCGAGATTGGCACCCTTTCTTAAAATTTCGGTTCCGTCCTCGATCTTTAGGCTCTCTTCGATATTGCGGCTCGCAGAATGCGGGGTTATGCCGTGAGCGCGGTTATATTCATCTTGAAATTTGCGGCGTTTTTGGGTGATGTCGATCGCCTCTTGCATCGAAGCGGTGATCTTTTTGCAAAACATCACGACCTGCCCGTGCACGTTTCGCGCGGCTCGCCCCATCGTCTGAATGAGGCTCGTGCGCGAGCGCAAAAAGCCCTCCTTGTCGGCATCCATGATCGCGATAAGGCTTACTTCGGGCAGATCGAGCCCCTCGCGGAGCAAATTTATACCGATTAGCATATCGTATTCGCCGCTGCGTAGACCGCGGATGAGTTCGTTGCGCTCGATCGCATCGATATCCGAGTGCATATATTTGACCTTAAGCCCAAGCTCCAGATAGTATTTGCTCAGCTCCTCCGCCATCTTTTTGGTTAGCACGGTCACTAAGATCCGCTCGCCGCGCGCGATGACATCCTTTGCCATATCGTGTAAAATTTCAACCTGATTGTCGCTGTCTTTTAAAATAATCTGCGGATCGAGTAGTCCCGTCGGGCGCAATATCTGCTCATATACGGCGCCGCGGCTAAGATCCAGCTCGTAATCATTAGGTGTTGCGGAGACGAATAGAAATTTAGCCTTTTTATTGATAAACTCATCAAACATCAGTGGGCGGTTATCAAGTGCGCTAGGCAGACGGAAGCCGTACTGCACGAGTGTTTCTTTACGGCTGCGATCTCCTGCGAACATCCCGCGAAACTGCGGCAGGCTCACGTGGCTTTCATCGACGATGACGAGATAGTCCTTGCCCTTGCTCTCGTAGTAATCAAAGAGTGAATAGGGAGTCTCGCCCGGCTTTTGACCGGTCAGATAGCGCGCGTAGTTTTCGATCCCCTTGCACATCCCCGTAGCGCCCAGCATCTCAAGATCAAACTCCACTCGCCCTTTCAGCCGTTGCGCCTCGACGAGCTTGCCCGCGTCCTCGAAAAATTTTAGTCTCTGTTCAAGCTCATCCTCGATCCCTTTGATCGTTGATTTCAGGCGCTGCTCGCCCACGATGAACTGGCTCGTCGGATAAAGGATAAATTTTTTGACGCTCTGCGTCTTTTTGTTTTCGAGCACGTCTAGATGATACATTGCCTCTATCTCGTCGCCGAAAAACTCGATCCTAAACGCCTCGTCGTTAAAATACGCGGGATAGATGTCGATCACGTCGCCGTTTACGCGAAAATTCCCGCGATCAAAAAAATCGTCGTTGCGCTTGTAACCCATATCGACGAGCTTGCGAAGCAAAAATTTAGTGCTAAATTTTGATCCGATCTCAAAAAACAGCACCATGCCTTTATATTCGGCGGGATCGCCCAGACCGTAGTTTGCCGAAACCGACGCCACGGTGATGACGTCATCAAAGCTCAGCAGGCTCGCAGTGGCGCTTAGCCGCAAGCGCTCGAGCTCTTGGTTTACGTCGCTGTCCTTTTCGATGAAAAGATCCTGCCTGGGGATGTAGGCCTCGGGCTGATAGTAATCGTAGTAGCTGATGAAATACTCGACGTGATTTTTCGGGAAAAAGCCCTTAAATTCGCTATAAAGCTGCGCCGCGAGAGATTTATTATGCGTCATTACGAGCGCAGGAATTCCAAGGCGCTTGATGATATTTGCCATGGTAAAAGTCTTACCCGAGCCGGTAACGCCGAGAAGAGTTTGGTATTTGTTGCCGCTTTGAAAGCCCGCGACGATGCCTTCGATCGCTTTTTCTTGATCCTCACTCGGAGAGAATTTGCTCTCGATTTTAAAATTTTGCAAAATTTTTCCTTTTTTAAAGCCAAAATTGGGTAATATTTTCATTTAAATTATATCAGAAAAGGCGAAATAATGGAATCAATCTTTGACGAAGAGAAAAAGGTCGAGGGCTTAAGCAATAAAGTAGCTGAGCTGATTAGACGATACACCGAGGCTAGAGACGAGAACGAAAAGCTACGCACAGAGCTAGCGACGGTCAAGGCGCAAAACGAGGCTTTGGGAATGCAACTCGGCACGCTTGAAAACGATCTGGCATATCGCAAGATGAGCGATGAGGATCTAAGCAAGCAGATCGACGATATTTTAGCAGGCGATAATTTAGGCGAGAAATGAAAGAAATTTCGGTTCAGCTGACGAGTAAGTCTTTGACGAAGAAATACGCGATAAGCCTGGATGACGACTTTGCAAAGGTCTTCGGCAGAGACTGGCGGATTTTAACTCGTGGCAGCGATCATCTGGATGCGGGCGAACTGCTTGAAGCCTATATCCAAAAAAGCTATGAAAATTTTATGCTTAATAAAAAAATAGATGCCTTGGTAAAAGACATCGACGAAGGAGTAAAATGATGAAAATGAGAAAGGGTGCGGCAGTAGGCGGCGGCGTAAGTGGGATAATATTTTTAGCTATTATAATCTTCGTGATAGTAAAAATAATATATCCTAAATTAAGCGGTGCTAAGGATGAGGTTCTTGCTAAAGCCTATGCAGTCGAGCTTGAAGGCGTATTTAAAGATATACAACGCGACTACTTAAATCAAGGGGGCTTTCGCGAGCTAAAGAGCATGACGGGCTCCAAACAGTTTAGCGATAGCGATCTAGAAAAAACCGTCACTTTAAATCAATCCTTTGATTACGGCGTAGGACCGAAGCCCAAAAACGATATGATCTTTTGCGCGACGATCACCTTGCGTCAAGATAGTGATGGCTATTTCTTCACAACCGAAAACATCAACCGCAACAGGGAGCGCTGCGAAGCATTTCATAAAGATACGACCTATATGAAGCTAAATGGCTTTAGGATAGGCAAATAATTTTTAAAATTTAATCGCGCTACTGCTATGGATTCGTAAAGCATCCGTGCAGCATAAGCGCGATAGTACTAGTGAAGTGCGTAGCCGTGCGTCGGCTCGCACCTCGTGCCAAAAACATGCTAAGTCTCAAGAATTCATCTTTATAGGTATTTTTTTAAAATTTAGCTTTAAAATCGACATTTTTGCATTTATATTGACAGCTTATCGGCTAAAATTTTAATCATATTTTAGTTTATAATTTATAGCGGTCGTGATTTATGCTATTGCGGTTAAATTTATGAGATGTGTGCTTTGAAGCCATACCCCTTGAGCGACGGTGATGCGAGCTGAGATTTACGAAAAGCGCCTTATAAAACAAGCGTATTAAGGTAAAATATCAAGATCATCTTAAATTTATGAAATTTGTACCCCGAAAACGCGCGGAATTTTATCGGCGCGGGCTTGAGCACGAGTTTTAAAAGTCTTTTATAGAATTTTATTGCCGATTCTCAACCGCCGATTTGATCCATCTGCGTAAATAATCTAGCTGCTGCGGCGTATGAAACCAATGTTCGCCGTTTTTCATAATGTTTAAGGTGCAGCCAAATTGTTGCGCAAAATTTTTGACGATCTTCAGAGGCGTCATATCGTCGTTTTCTGCATATAGAATTCTACTGGGCGTTTCCCACTTAGTGATCGGATTATTCAAAACAAAACTCCAATATTCCCAAAAAAGCGGTTGCCCAGCAGGGGTCAAAATCATCCGCTCTTGCTTCAATCGCTCTTCGCTGACGCTAGCCTTACGCATAATATTTGAAATAACGTATTTCATATCAAGTATCGGCGAGAGGAAGAGGCAGTCGCTAAGCTTTTCGTCGCGGAAGCTTTGCAGGCCGAGCCATGCCCCTAGGCTAACGGCAAACAGCGCGACCTCGTCCCAGCGTTTCTTTGCATACGATAAAATTTCGCGAAATTCCAAAATAGCGCGCCTCGGATCATAAAAAATAGACTCGCAAGAGACGGGCTCGTGCCGCCTCTATCCGTGCCCGGGCAGGTCAAAGCTAATTACCTGCCAGCCTTGCTCACAAACGACGGAAGCCAAGAGCTTCGCATCATCTTTGCTTCCGCCTTGCCCGTGAGCGTAGATATAAACCTTTTTCGAGCGGCTCCCCCAAATGGCGGCGGGAATGCCACGTATCTCAATCGCGCTCTTTTGCATTTTTCGTTCCTTTAAATTTTTTGCGTCGGTACCCGCATTTTGCGGCAATGTTACAAGAAAAACCATAAATATTGCTGAAAATTTAATAGCACGCCCTGTTAGACTGCCTGCGATTAGCGATAAATTTTAAATTTTACGCACGAGCTGCGCCTACCGCTTTGTTTTAAAATTTAGCCGCACAAAATTTAAGAGGCATAATTTTGATTCTTGCAGCGCAATTAAATTTTTATGTCGTAGAATTTTGCAAGCTGCGAAATTTAAAATTTAAGACCACGCAAATTTTATCGAGACTCCTGTAAAATTTTAAAATTTTACGTATGCTTTATTTGCAGGCTGCGCGAATAAATACCGCTAAATTTTAATTTCAAGCGGGCTCATGCCTCAGAATTTAAAATTTGCGCTAATTCATAAGCCCCGCTCAAGATGCGGCTTTTAAAATTTCGGTGCTTGATAGCGCCCGCAATCGCGCCGTGTTTGCTGCAATCGCGCCTTAAAAGCTTAAAAAATCAATCCCGCGGCGCCGAGCCTGATCCCTAAAGAGATAACTATCAAAACCCCAAGCCCCGCGAAAAAGCCCGCCAGCACGTCATCGAGCATCACGCCGAGCCCGCCTGGTACGTCGCGATCCACGCGCCCGATGATCGAGGGTTTGCAGATGTCAAACGCCCTGAAAAACAGCAGCGCCAAAATCATCGCGACGATCGATATCCTGCTGCTCTCAAAGCCCGCGATCAGCTCCCGCAGCGGCAGTGAAAAGATCTCGCCCACGGGCGCGGCGACGCACATCGCGATCCACACCCCCACGACCTCGTCGATGACGATCTCGCTGTTATCGTGCGAGCAGGTCCGCTTCTCATAATCGCCTACGATCTTAAGCGAGACGAAAAAGACGAGGCCGGCGCACAAAAACAGCGTCACCTCTCCCGCCAGTATCAAGATTGCAAGCCCCGCTATCCAGCCGGCGATGCTGCCCCAAGTGCCCGGCGCGGGCTTTAGTAGCCCCGCGCCGAAAAATGTAACGAAAATTTTATCCATAATTGTCCTTTTAAATTTTGCTTTTTAAAATTTTACCGCTTATTTTAATTAGGGCATCTGCTCGCGTGCGAAAATTTTAAATTTCGTTCGTGCATGTAGAATTAATTTGTCCGCCTACACGAAATTAATTCTACTCGCTCACTAACGTATGAATTTTAAAATTTTAATCATTTGCGTAAAAATTTTAAAATTTTGCTCGCCTGCGTGGAGATTTCAAACCCGTCCGCAAACGCACGGCATTTTGCGCGAGCGAGCAGTCGTTGCGCTGCATCCGAGTTTTGCGCTGTAACTCGCAGCAACTGCTTAATTTTAAAATTTTAGGTTCGCTTGTCGAAAACTTAAAATTTAGATTTGCCGTGCTGCTTTACATATCCATCGCGCCTTAAAATTTTAAATCCGCTTCGCCGCAAAATTTACTGCGCCGTTATAAATTTGCTACGAAGCCAAGACTTTAAAATTTAAAGCTCGTTTTATCGTACCGCTGCTAATGCTCTAAAAATTTAGCTTCGTTGTACCGCAAAATTTTACGTCAAATCTGCGTCCGCCGCTCTTTATTCTACAAAATTCCGCGCAGTTCTTTCTTTCCGCACTATGAAATTTTACTTTACGTCTAGCCGCCGTAAATTCTAACGCCGCGAAATTTTACCTTCTGCCTAGCTTCCGCAAATTCCACGTCATTTTTTGCGTCGCGCCCTCGAGAGCTACGTCTTTAGCGCGCTGGTTTGGTACAGCTGCATAAGCTGCTCGTAAAACTCGCTCTCGCCGTGGCTCTGCAAGATCCCGCTGTTTGGAAAAAGCTCGTCGTAGAGCTTTTGCAGATCTGAAAATCGCGCGGGAAAGAGCTCGCTTAAAATCATCGCCGAGATCTCTTTACGCATAAAAATCGCGGGCGGTAAGATCCCCGCGCGCAGCAGTGCTTTTAGATTTTGCGTGCGGTAATGCACGTGATGATGAGCGCCGTGAGGACAGTTTTTGGTGCTTACGAGCACCTTGCACTTCTCGCAATAGACGTATTCCGGCATAAGCAAAATCTCGATTTCGCCGCGTTTTTGATACTCGTCCAGCACCGAATGCACGCCGCCACCTTCGAAAAACAGCTCTATATTTGCGTGATTTTGCCCAAAAATTATTTTGTTTATACCTAAATTTTTTGCGATCGCGCACTGCAGGGCGGGCTTGTCGTCAAAAATCGCAAGCGAGCCCAGATCGATCATCATGGCGCGTTGCGCAACCAAAAAATTTTGCAGCAAATAGCTTAGCGTTTTTTTGCGTAGTTCGTAGGGCAGGGCATCCGTGCTATTCGTGCCGGTTAAAAAAATCACCACGAAATCCGCCTTATCGATCATATGCCTAATCAGCCGCTCATGTACGCGGTGGATCGGATCGGCGCAGGTAAAAAACGCTGAAATTTTAGGCGCGGCAAGCGAGCTTGCGACTTTTTTTATGCGCGCGATTTGCTCTGCAAGACCATTTTTTAGCAGCGTGATGCGCCCCTGCACCGCAGTTTGCTCTGCGTATACGTTTTGAAACACCGAGTCTGCGACCTCGCTTGCGCTTGGAACATAAACGTCGCTAACGTCTATGCGCGCGACAAGCTCACAATAGGCGGGATTTTTGATGAAATTTTCGGTGGAATTTGAAATAAAATTTCCCGCCGAATTTGCTACGGATTTTGCATCTGTGCTGCAAACGCGATTGATCGCAGAATTTTCGGCAAAGCTCCGCGCGGAATTTACCGCAGAATTTTCACTGGAGCTTTTCGCCAAATCCAAAGCGGCGTTGTTTGCAGATTTTACATCTGTGCTGCTAGTAAAAGTTTGATCATAGCTCGCAGTAAGGCTTTCTATATGGTCTAAGCCTTCGCTTGTGGCGTTTATAGCGCTTTGCGCACTTGTAGTGCGCGCGAAACCTGCGCCGCTTTTCGCAAAGCTCTGCTCGTTTTGCGCCACAGCAGAAACTCCATCCTGCAAGTTGCGTGATTCTTTAGCTAGCAAATACGCACCACTTTCGCCGCTAAGCGAATTTTTGGTGCGTTCGGCTATGCTGTCCTTGCTGAGATAAAGCTCCAAAATATCGCCTTTTTTTGCGTCCGCGCAGGAAAAAACGAAATTTATGCCGCATACGCTTAGCTTGCTTGGGCGCAGTAGCTCGCAGCTCTTGCCGAAAGCGCCGTTTGCGAGTAGGCTCAAGACGTTTAGGTCGGAGCGCGAGATCACTATCTTGCGGATTTGCGTTGCGCTATTATTTGCGCCTTTGCTCTCGCTTCCGGCTTGCTCTGCTTTTAAATTTCTTGCCGCGCCCTTAGCTCGCGCCTCATCTTTTCTGGCATTGCTCGCCTTTGACATTTTTAAATTTCGCATCGTTTTTAAATTACGCTTTGCTTTTGAATTTTGTCTTGCTTTTGAGTTCTGCGATGCTTTTAAATTTTGCTTTGCCTTTAAATTTAGCGCCGCGTCGCTCGAAGCTTTTGTAGCGTTTAGAGTTTTTATGCCGCTTAAAATTCCTTCACTTTCAAGCGGTTTTATTTCGTTTAAATTGCTGGTATCGCGTGAAATTTCTGTCCCGTCTGCGATCCATACCGAGCGCGCGCGGCTATTTTTTTCTTGCGATGCCATATTTTTTCCTTTTCTCCCAAAGCGATTTTCGAGAAATCCCAAGTGCCGCCGCCAGATCGGAGTCGAAATACTCGTCTTGGTGCGCTACGATCGTGAGCTTTACGTATTCTTCGATGCTTAAAATTTCACTACGTTCTTTGCTGCTGCCAAGCGTAATTTCGTCGTTAAAGCCCTTTTGCGCGCCGATGGATCCGGCAATTAGGCGCATGGATTTGGTTTTGCTTAGAAATTTTTCCTTCTGTGCGCCGCTTAGGCTATCAAAACCTGGTGCGTAAAAAATCTCCGCGCCGCGTTCTAGCAGCTCAGGGCTTTGCGCGGATAAAATTTTAAGGCGCGATTTTAGCGCGAGTGCGATCTTAAATACCGCCGCTGCCCGTGCTGTCGCATCGCCGCGCAAAAGAAGCGGAAATTTTATCTGCGCTAAACGCGCGGGCGGTATTTCGCACGAAAGAGAGATCTCTTTAAGCAACACTTCGTAGGCTTCGTTTTGCGATTTTAGCGAGCGAAACTGCGCGTAGTGCTCGATCTTTTTTATGAGCTCCTCTATCATAAATGGCTTTTGGATATAATCCGTTGCGCCCGCTTTTACGGGGTTTAGCACCGTTTCGCTATCGACGTAAGCGACCATCAAAATTATGATCGAGCGCCTAAATTTCTCGATCAGCGGATAAAAGCTCGCGCCGCTCCAGCTCGTAGAGAGTAGCACCGCCTCAAACTCCTCCGCAAGGCTAGCCGCGGTCGCCAAACTCGCCGCGTTAGTGCATTCATGCCCCAGCGCGCCAAGCTTGTTTGCGATACTTTGAGCAAGATAGCTTTCGCTCTCGATAATTAAAATTTTCATACGTCCTGCGCCTTTGCTGCGTGCTTTTGCCAGTCGTAAAATTTCAAATTTACCGCAGCCTGCGCGGCGATGCCCTCGCTTCTGCCCGTAAATCCTAGCCCTTCGGTCGTGGTCGCTTTGACATTGACGCGCGCGCAGTTTAAAATTTCGCTCAAAACCTCCTGCATCTGCGCTTTGTAAGCTCCGATCTTCGGGCGCTGCGCGATGATCGTAATATCGGCATTTACGAGCTCGTAACCGTAGCCTTTGACACGTCGCATTACCTTTCGTAACAACTCCTTGCTGTTCGCGCCTTTAAATTTGACATCGCTGTCGGGAAAGAGCTCGCCGATGTCGCCCAGCATCGTCGCGCCGCAAATAGCGTCGATTAGAGCGTGGATCGCCACATCGCCGTCGCTGTGTGCGATCAGCGCGAACTCGCACGGGATCTGCACGCCACCGAGCACGATACCCGCGCCTTTTTCAAGCGCATGCACGTCGTAACCTGTGCCGCAAAAGATATCGCGCGAGCAGGGTTTTAAATTTAGCGCCGCCAGATCGCTTGCGCGCGTGATCTTAAGCGCGCCCGCTTCGCCTTTTATAAACTCCAATCGTCCGCCCGCGCTGCCGACCGCCGCGCTGTCGTCGGTAAAAATTTCGCTTCCATCAAGCGCCTTTTTAAGTAGCGCCGTGCGCGAAAGCTGCGGCGTTTGGATGAGGCGCAGCTCCTCCCTCCTCACTATACGCTCGCCGAGATAGGTCGTATCATTTACGCCAAGATATGGGCTGATGCAATCGGCGTCCGCGCTTGCGGCGATGAGCGCGTCTATCGTGCGTGGCGAAATTTGCGCGCGCGCCACGTCGCTTACGAGCACGAGCTCGCTATCTACGAGTTTCAGAGCGTTTTTTAGCGAGCTTTGACGGTTTGCGCCGCCCGGGGCGAAGTGAAATTTTAAATTTGAAGAGCCGCATTCATCTGCGCCGCATTCGATCCCGCCCTGCTTTCTTTGAAATTTATACTCGCTCGTGTCGCACTCCGCGCTTTTGCCGCGCGCCGAGGCCAGGCTGCACGCATAGAGGCGCTCGCAATAGCTCACGTCCTCCTCGTTCACGGCGATTATGATTTTTTTAAATGGGTGCGCCCGCGCGATATTTTGCGCGACGTATTGCCAAAGCGGCAGCTCGCCCACGCGCAGCCACTGCTTTTTGACGCGCAGCTCAAACCTGCTCGAATCGCCCGCGGCGAGCAAAATCAGCGATATATCTTTCAAATTTTATCCTTGAAATTTTGTTACGAAATTATACGTATTAAAAATGAAAGCAAAATTAATCGCGGCTTGCGCGCTGAAATATCTTAAGCTTAGGTGTAAATTTACGCGGCGAGGCGGTAAAATTTCAGCCTACGTTACGAAAATAAACGGTAAAAGAAAAGTAAGGATTAATGAAATTTGTTATATTATACGCGCATTTTTAAGAAGCGAGGCGAAAATGACCGAAAGCTGCGTATCGCAGATCTATTTTGCAAAAAGAGGCGAAGTGACGCCGCAGATGAGAGAGGTCGCGCAAAGCGAGCACATGGACGTGCGAGCCTTGTGCGATCTGATCGCGCAAGGAAAAGCGATCATCCCCGCAAACGTTAATCACAAAAGCCTAAAGCCCGTCGGTATCGGGCGCGCGCTGCGGTGCAAGATCAATGCCAACATCGGCTCTTCGGGCACGACGAGCGATATTGAGGGCGAGCTGGAAAAGCTTGAAGCGTGCTTAAAGTACGGCGCCGATACGGTGATGGATCTAAGCACGGGCGGCGATTTGGACGAGATCCGCGCCGCGATAATCGAGCGCTCGCCCGTACCCATAGGCACGGTGCCGATCTATCAGATGATCCATGAGCTGGGCGATATTAAAAATTTAAAAACGAGCGCTATTCTTAGTACGATCGAGAAACAGGCGCGGCAGGGAGTGGATTATTTCACGATCCACGCGGGCTTTAAGCTCGAGTTTATGCCGCTGCTGTCCCGTCGCAAGATGGGTATCGTAAGCAGAGGAGGCTCGCTGATAGCGTCGTGGATGATGAAATTTCATAAGCAAAATCCCTTCTACGAAGCGTTTGATGAAATTTGCGATATCTGCGCCGCCTACGACGTATCGCTATCTCTGGGCGACGGCTTGCGCCCGGGTTGCTTATACGATGCGACCGATAGGGCGCAGCTTAGCGAGCTTGAAATTTTAGGCGAGCTGGCCCTGCGCGCGAATGAAAAAAACGTGCAGGTGATGATCGAGGGTCCGGGACACATCCCGTTTAACGAGATCGAGCTAAATATGCAGCTAGAGCGCAAGCTCTGCCGCGACGCGCCGTTTTACGTGCTGGGGCCGCTTCCGACCGACATCGGCGCGGGCTATGATCATATCAGCTCGGCTATCGGCGGGACGATGGCTGCGTATCGCGGTGCTAGCATGCTCTGCTACGTAACGCCCAAGGAGCATCTGGGGCTTCCTAATGCAAAAGACGTCAGAGAGGGCATCATCGCGCACAAAATTGCCGCTCATGCCGCGGACGTCGCGCTAGGCAAAGCGGGCGCGATAGAGCGCGATCACGAGATGAGCGATGCGAGGTATAATTTTGATTGGAACAGGCAGTTTGAGCTTAGCTTTGATCCTGCGCATGCGCGCGAACTGCACGACGAGAGCCTGGGCGATGAAATTTACAAGGGCGCGGAGTTTTGCTCGATGTGCGGGCCGAAATTTTGCGCATATAAAATCAGTAGAAATTTAACCGAAAATAAGGAGAAGGAATGAGTAAAGACGAAGTCTTAAATTTGCTTAAAAGCGTGATCTATCCGGGCTTTTCTAAAAGCATCGTGGATTTTGGATTTGTAAAAGAGGTCGAGATCGGCGATAGAATTTTCGTAGGGATCGAGATCCCCAGCGCTAAGCCGGAGATCGCCGCAGAGCTCAGATCGGCGGTGCAAAAGGTGCTCGGCGCGGACGTGGAAATTTTAATCAAACAGCCTAAGATCGCCGAGGAAAAGAGCAACTCTCGCAGCGGCAAAAATATCGCGCCGCAGATCAAGCATTTCGTGATGATCAGCAGCGGCAAAGGCGGCGTAGGCAAGAGCACGACGACGCTAAATTTAGCCATCAGCACGGCAAAGCTCGGCAAGAGAGTGGGGATTTTGGATGCCGATATTTACGGACCGAATTTGCCGCGAATGCTGGGCGAAGATAAAACGCAAGCAAGCGTCGTGGGGCAGAAGCTAAAGCCGATTTTAAGCCACGGCGTGGAGATGATGAGCATGGGCGTGCTGATGGAGGAGGGCGCGAGCCTCATCTGGCGCGGCTCGATGATAATGAAGGCGATTGAGCAGCTGCTAAAAGACGTGGCGTGGAGCGATCTGGACGTGCTGTTTTTGGATATGCCTCCGGGTACGGGCGATGCGCAGCTTACGCTCGCTCAGAGCGTGCCGGTGACGGCGGGCGTGTGCGTCACGACGCCGCAGACGGTCGCGCTGGACGATAGCGCGCGCGGGCTTGATATGTTCGAAAAGCTCCACATCCCGATCGCAGGCCTTATCGAGAATATGAGCGGCTTCATCTGCCCAGATAACGGCAAGGAGTACGACATCTTCGGTCGCGGCGGCGCGCAAAAGCTGGCGCAGCGATACAACACCGAAGTAATCGGCGAGATTCCGATCGAGATCGCTATCCGCGAGGGCGGCGACAGCGGCAAGCCGGTGAGCTTCTATGCGCCCGATTCTTTGAGCGCGAAGCGCTATGAGCAGGCCGCGCGCAAGCTGTGGGAGAAGATCGAAAAGATCGACCGCGAGGAGTTGGCGGACAACTCCGCGATCCAGCCGGTGATGGACGGCAAGAGCGCCTGCTCAAATTAGGATTTTGCAAGCTTGCGCGGGTAGGGTGTCAAATTTCGCGTGGAATTTCTCTTGAATTTTGCAGATTGAAATTCAACGTGGAATTTAATAGTTTGGAATTTCACGCCTAATTTCGCTGCAAATTTTATAGTGCTCGCAAAATTTCGTTATACAAATCCGTCATAAAATTTTGCCCGTAAATTTCGCGGGCAAAATTTCACGCGGGTTTCGCGGCTTGGAATTTCATGCTGAATTTTGAAGCTCGAAATTTTGCGTTAAAATTTCGCTGCGATTTTGCCGCGAAATTTTATAGCGCCAGTAAAATTTTTGTGTATAGAATTTTGTGCGGAGTTTCGTAGCGCGAGTTTTCATACTAAATTTTAGAGCTTGAAATTCCGCTTTGATTTTGAGCAAATTTATAGCGCTTGCAAAATTTGGGCAAACGAAATTTCGTAGTTTGAAATTTCGAGCTAGAATTTTACCCAAGCTTCGTTGTGTGAGGGTTCAGATAAAATTCTAAGCGCAGAATTTTACGGCGAAAATTAAATTCTAAACGCGCAATTCAGCGAGGTAAAATTTGCCGTAGAATTCTGCCTTGGAGTTTTAAATGTAAAATTTTAAGCATAAAGCTTTGCCGTAGAATTTCAAAATGCAAAATTTATCGCTAAAACTTTGTTTTAAAATTTTAAGATGGGGCTTTAGCGATGAATTTTAGGCTTGAAATTTTACCGCGTCTAGCTTTTAGTGATAGCCGTAGCATTGCGCTAGTTTAAATTTTATTTCGCCGGGCCTTATGGCGGTGGAGTTTATCTGCGAAAGCCTCTGTAGAGTTTATTTGGGATGGAATTTTATCTGTAGTGATTACGGAAG
>NZ_CALIIU010000040.1 GCF_938017775.1 uncultured Campylobacter sp. | reverse complement strand
TATAAATTTTAGCAGCTTTAGTGCTTCTAAAAACTGGATCGGTTTCTTTGAGATTGAGAGCAAAGGCTGGCTAAGCGGAGTAAGCTTAGCGATAAAATTATTCGATAACTTTTTTAGAAAATATAGCGATGAAGTATTTATCGTAAGCGCTCTAATGTGTGATGATAAAGTATACAAAAAATATAAAGCAATCTCGCAGGTAAAGCCGTTATACGATAAATTTAAAGATCTTGGAATTTTGCAAGAACAAAATGAGTATTTTTCTCTAGCTAGAGATAAAGAATATCCGTTGCCCGCTATGTGCATAAGAATGGACATTCTGAAATGGGACGACATAAAAGAGCTGGCTAAATTTTTAATGTGCTATGATTATTCGATAAACGAATGGTGTTTTATAGTTTTTCCGAGTTTAAATTTGGCCGTCTATCCGCATGATAGCAAGGGTTTTGGCTGTATAGGGCTAAACGACGAGATTAAATATGGAATCAACTTTTTAAAATTTTGCGAGAAAAACAGCAAGGCAAAAGTGACGATAGATAAAAAAGAGGTTAATTTGAACAAAGCGATTTTTCTTCTGCCTAAAAATAATGAAGAGCTATTTTCCAGAGTGCAAGAAGTAGGAGAGATAAAAAGAGGAACTTTGTATGCCGATCCAAATTTAATTAAATTTATTGCCCTTAGCGGCTCAATCAAAGATCTGAAAATATCGCAATTAAAGCAGCTATTGCGCGAAGGCCTGATCTATCTTGACACAGGAATATTTTTTATCAAGAATCTAAAAAGGGAAAGAATAGCCACAACAGAGAACATTTTAATTAATTCTTCAATATATCAAGGCTTAAGCGATTTTGAGTGGTCGATCAATGAAGTGGAGATCAAAAATCCAAATTTAAAGGAAGATGATTTTATTAAAGAATGCCTTTTATTTTTGAAATTGGTAAAGGAAAAGATCGAAAATATGGATATTGAGAACAGCAGATTTGCTTTATGTTTGGATTTCTATAATATTGATGAGCTGAGCGCGGATTTCGAGCTTTATACTTTAAGAGATAATGAAAAGATCGTAGATTTTTCAGAGGCTAAATTTAATCAAAGCTCGGTGTATGTAATTGTATGAAATTTATTTCTTTGGCATTGCGATTAAATACTCCGAGGCAAGATTAAAATACGAAAACAATAGTTTGGACGGTATAAAATGAGAATAAAAGCGCTCAATCTAAATTTAAGCCCATACGTCTATTTCTTTAGCGAAGCGGAAGATTTTAGGTTTAAGATTTTTAAAGATTTTCAAGCCGTGAGCGGGAAAAGACCACTGGATTTTTATGAGCTTGAGGCGTTTAGCCTAATGAAAAGCACCGAAGTCTATGAGACCGACTCTGTCGCCAGCACATTAATTCATAATTTTAATTTATGTGATGAGAATGTAAAAGATATTTTAATAATGCTATTTGGGCAATTTTATCTAAATAATTTCATCGATACCGATATAAAACATAAAACTAGCGCCAATATAAATTTAAATATGAAAAAATTTGAAGAATGGAAAATTTTAAGAGAGAATTTCTTTTATAATTTAGATAAATTTATAGCTCGCTCATACGAGTATCTAAGAAATTATACTCACGCAGACGACGCCTTTTGGGAGGAGCCAAATCGGTGGTGCCATCATAATATGTATATATTTATCACCGAATATGGCAAAAGATATTATGATGAAATTTTGATTCCGAGCCTCTACAATAAATACAAACACATAGAGGTTGATATCTATGAAAAAGGGAAAGTGACAAGGTGGTATGGAATATAAAAGTAATAAAATTTAGGAGAATAAAATGGCAAGAGGAAGAAAAGCGCTTTTGCAATCACTTTTTGCTTTAGCGTCAATTGAATTTCAAACAAAGTATATTGATAATGCCGATGCAGATGTATATACATCGCCGGAAGAATTGCTAGAGGATCTAAGTAGTGCCTGCATAGAGGCGCAATCATTTAAGGAAGAATTTACGCAAGATGAATTAGAACGATGTGAAGCAATGAGAGATAAGATAAAAAGTCTTCCCAATGAAGATATATATAAAACGCCTCTTTGGGAAAAACTACGTGAAGAAGCGAAAGATTTTTTAAATTTTATGGGTTATAATGTAAGCGATATCGACGATAGTATTTTCAGGCAACTTTAGTTAGCCATATCAATGAGAAATAAAAGGAAACCCAAATGCAAATTAACGGAAAAGAGATATTTGAGAAAGGCGGTCTTATGTTTTATTT
>NZ_CALIIU010000039.1 GCF_938017775.1 uncultured Campylobacter sp. | reverse complement strand
AAAATTCTAAAATTCTAAAATTCTAAAATTCTAAAATTCTAAAATTCTAAAATTCCAAAATTCCGTCTGCGAGGTTTTCCGCTAAAATACTGTACAGCAAAATTCCGCGCTTAAAATTATAAAATTTTATGCAGTAAATTCTGCGCACTAAGCTTATCCCACATAAAAATTTTCGCGTTATAAGCTTGACGCTAAAATTCCTTGAGCTAAAACTAAAGTCTAAAAAATTTTAAAATCCATGCAGCCGCTTAATCTCTGCGCTGATAGGCTTTTTTTGGCCTGATTTGGTCACGCTTACGTAGGTTGCGATCGCGCTGGTTACGTGCAAGCACTCGCGAAATCCATCCTCACCAAGCCGCAGCGCCGCGACCTCGATCTGCACGCGGATAGAGGTATTTCCCACACTTAGGACTTTTGCGTAGCAGCTGATGACATCGCCGATAAATACGGGCTGCTTGAAAGTTACTTCCTGCATCGAGATCGTCACGACCCGCTCGGGCGCTATCTCGCGCGCCGCCGTCGCGCCCGCTAAATCGATCTGCGCTAGTATCCAGCCGCCGAAAATATTGCCCGAGCTATTCGTATCCTTAGGCAGCGCTACGACCTTGATGCGCGGCTCGCCGAAATCGTCTAAGTCTAAATCGCTCATTTTTACTCCTTAAATTTAAAAATCTCGCATTTTAACCGCGCAAATTTAACACTTTTTCGATACAATCGGCAAAAATCTATGTCGAAATTTTAAAATTTTAAGCGGGCGTGAGGATAAAATTTAGCTCTCGAAGCAGACACATTCCGCTCGTAAAAAGACGATAAAACGGCAAAAAGGATACGCGATGAACGATTTTGCAAAACTTAGCGAGATGGCGGTCGCTGCTAAAGCGCGACTAAATGCCCTCTACGACGAGCCGCACGACGAGCTGATCGCGCGCGGGCTGGAGATCTGCGGCTTTGAGCCTAGCGATACTGCGCGCATCGCCGTACTGCGCCGCATCGTGGATCTCAAAGAGGATCCGCTACTGCAAGAATTTCGCCGCTTGGGCTACGATGAGGCGCGCCAGCGCGAGCTAAAGAGCAAAATGTACGACTTCACGCGCGAAATACACGAAGGCATGCACGCAGCGCTCATCGCCGAAGCGGGCGCGCATGGGATTTTACAGCCCTTTTATCTGGAGCTTTTAAAGGGCGTACACCGCATCGGGCTCGTACTAAGCGATATGCAAAAAAGCTGGCAAGCCCTAATTATCGAAGGCACGAACAAGCGCTTACAGCAGGAATTTAGCTCGCTTGCGCAGGCGAAGGAATTTTTACTGCAAGAGGAGCTGTTTATGCGCACGCCTCACGGCGAGATCTGCGAGCGCTGCTACGGCGCGATAGTGCAGCGCGAGGGCAAATCCCAAATGCTGCCCTACGCCGTGGCATTTGCGGATGAGACGGCAAAGCTGCAGAGCGAATTTAGCGATCTTTTGGAGCGCCTTGTGACGCTCGCGGGAGATGAGAGCGAGCTAGCCTACATCGCGTATCTAAGTAAGCTCAAACAGGCCTTTTGCGAAAGGGACGCTAGCGCCGTGATCGGCGCGTGGCGGGATGCGGAGATCGCGTGGATGGATATAAAAACGCCGCTTCAGATCGGCCATCCGCTTGAGTACTACGAGGACGCCTACACGCACGCAGTCGCGCTGGAATGGGACGTCAGGCTTGCGGGCGCGTATGAGTTTAGCGCGGAGGAATTTAAAGCGCGCGTAAGCGAGAGTTTTGAGCGCGCGTATGAAAAAATCGGCGCGAACAATGCCGTCATGCACTCGCTCGTGCTCTCAAACATCGCCAAGACCCAGCTTTACGTCTGCGCGCCGCTGATCTACTACGGCGCCGATCTTAACGGGCTCTTTTCGGCGCAGGTCGTGCCCAACGACGAGTTCGTAAGCACCAACTGCGGCAAGAAAATTTTCGCCTTCGTAAATTTCGTCTATGAAAGCGCCAAGGCTAGACCTTTTATGCGGCTAAGCAGCGAAATTTTCGACCTTAAGTATCTAAATTTCGGGCGCGAAATTTTATTTAAAAAGCCGCAAATTTGGCGCCGCGTCTACGAAATATCGACGATCGGACACGAGTTCGGGCATATATTTTTCATCGACGCGGACACCGAGGCGCGCATGAACCGCTCAGGGCTTTTTAAGCTCATCGAGGAGTACAAGGCGACCACCGGCGGGCTCGTGAACTTCTTTTTCCACGAGGAGGCGGAGTTTTGCCTGCCGGTGCTGGATGAGCTGATCCGCCGCGCCGTGGGCCTCATCGCGTGGCAGCGGGTGGAGGAGCTCAAGCCCTACTACTGCGAGGCTCTGATACATCTGAGCTTGCTTTTTGCATCGGGCGTTTTGAAATTTGACGGCATGCGGCTGGCGGTTAAATTTGACCGCGCAGGCTATGAGAGCTTCAAGGCCGCGTGCCTGCAAAACTATGAGGAGCTGGCGCGGCTTTATTGCGACAAAAAGGACGCGGCGGAATTTTTATCGCGCTTCGCGGAGCTTAGCGACGGCGTGTATCTGCCGCGCGAGACGCAAGTGCGGGAGTTTGTGGAGTTTTACTACTCGCGCTACGAAGCGATCGGCAACGAAACGGACCCTAGCAATGAGCGAGCAAAGTGGCTTTAAAATTTCGAACCCAAACCACGCCTTAAAATAATGGAAAGCTAGTAAAATTCCGCGGAATTTTAAGGGGAAAGCATGAGATATTTTAAAAATTTACTCTCTGATTTAAGAAGCGGCAGGCTCGCGCTGCATCCGATTTTGCTTGCGGCGACGTTTTGCATAGTGAAAATTTCGTGGCCTTATTTAATAGGACCTACGGGCGATGATGGCTCGGGCGGGACAATCTTCGGTAACTTCATATTTTGGGACCTTGCAGCATGCGCGTGTTTCATAGCGCTGGGCGCACATCTTGTCTATGTGGCGGGGCGTGGCAGCAAAAACAGCCAAAGTAGTAGCTGCGAAAACAGCGACTACGAAGGCGCGATGCAACCCCGTGGGCTGCGCTATTTAGCCGTGCTACGCACTATCTTATGCGCCCTATGCATCATCGCGTGCGTGGCGGGCTATCTTAGCGCGGATATAAATCACCAGAAATTAGGCGTTCTGAATTGGTTTTTCCCGACTGCGTTATTAAGCGCTTTCATATATTTGGTTGCGATCTGGATTGTTACGACCGACTCTGAAATAGTAGCTTGGGGTGCCGTCTTTGGGACAAGCTATGTAGTCGCTTGCTATGCGGTTTGCAAATGTTTTTTTTGGTATGGTGGATATGTATTTTGGAAAGGGTTGGAGATAATCTTTCCGCTAATTTGGGCGTTTCATTTCAAGCGCACCTACAAAAAGCGCCTAGCAGAGGAGATGCGCGAGGTGTAACTGCGAACTAAGCGCATAAATTTAACTCAAATTTATGCGGCATAGTCGCTTAATGAAAATACCCAGGCGTAGCCTGCACCGCTAGCGTCGTCGGGGGTTAGGTGGGGTTTGGGGCGGGAAGGGGAGCGACCTCGCAAT
>NZ_CALIIU010000038.1 GCF_938017775.1 uncultured Campylobacter sp. | reverse complement strand
TAAAAAAATATTCCAGATCATCAAATTCGTGAGTTGATCGATTATCTGGTTCCGCTATATTTAATTCATTTATTACTTGCCTTATTAATACATAAAAAATACTCCAAATAAAAATACTTTCTTCTCCTTTTGAAATTTTAATATTGTCTTTAGGAGTATTGCCATCTATAAAAGAAAACGAAACTTCTGAAAAATTTGCATCGAATCTAGGTTCAAGCTTTTTGCCCACATAAAGCTGAAAAGTATCAATAACCTCTTTATCCAATCCTTGTTCTTGAAATACCCAGCTAGTAAAAGAATTCGGTTGTATTTTTAGTTTCGGCTCGACGTCATTTTCCATATCGTTATCCCAATAAAATAAATCCTGCGTAAAAGCATTATAATAAATAATTTTCTTTTGGCCAGAGTCACTGTTTTCATCGGTTCCTGATTCTATTAAATTTTTAAATTCTACAGATAAACGAGTCTTGCCCGTACCGTTAAAAGCATAAATTAGCTGTGCTTTCTCATTTGCACTTTTAAGCTGGCTAGCTATCTCATTAAGAGTACCTATAAACACTATATCTCCTTTTTAATTTCCGTAAAGCTTAATAGCCTTTCTCTGTAATATTCATACTGCTTTTGTCTTAGCTTTATCTCACACGGAAGGCCCTCGGCTATAGAGTTCACGAGCGTATCGAATTTGTCAAGGACTTCGACGATTTTGCGCTGGGTTGGTAGTGGTGGAACAGGGATTTTATATTCCAAAATAGCATTCTTATTTCCTCGTGGCATTTTTGCGCCTTTTGCATTTTTCATATTATAATCGAAAAATTTATCATCAGCCAAAATTTGATACAAATATCTAGAATTGACGCTTTCGTCGTTTAAACGCAAAACCAAAACGTCGCCACTTGCTCCACCAGTGCAGTCAGCTTGCCAAATTTTCTTTAAATAAGGACGAATATTGCCTATCAAAATATCGCCGCTTTCAAACTTAGTACAGTTTCCGCTCGCCGGAACGTATTTTGACGATACTTTCCCTGCTTTATTTTGAAGCAAATTTTCCACGCCGACGTAATTTAGCTCATTTAAAGAGTCAAATTTAATTCTATCGCTCGAGTAGTCTGCAATGCTCCTAAGTGTTTTTAGTTCATACCCCCCCATTTTTATTGAGCTCGTCAAAGCTTAAAAGGAAGTCGCGATAAAATTCGTATTGCTTTTTCCTAGCTGTAAGCTCTGCTGTAAGCTCTGCTGTAAGCAGCGTGAAACAGTCCAAAATGCGGACTATTTCACGCTGTACTTCCAGAGGAGGTACGGGGAGTTTGATTTTTTGAAATTTTGTTTTTGAAATATTAAAACGAGTTACTCCGTTGGCCGTCTTAATAATTTGTGCTCTCAAAAATTTACTTCTAAAAATATATTTTAGAAATTCTGGTTCAAATAAACTTAAATCATTTAAACGAAAGCCAAAGCAAAAACTATTTAAATAAATTGGTTCTTCTGGTTTTTTAGTAAGAACAGATGAAAATCCACATTCGTTTCTAGTTTCAGACGAGCCTGTAAATAAAACATCGCCGTAAGCAACTAAATTTTGCCTTTCATTATTTTCTATTTTTACAAATTCAAGCGCATTCAAATCTATACTTAAATTTGAAAAAACATTCATATAGGTTATATATTTTACGTTACCGTGTTTTACAAAATCATCTTTTGTTTTTCCGTTTAAACCACCATAAAAATAACCAATCTCTCCAAGCTCCCTAAACTCCACCCCTTGCGGACAAAGCTCGTTTATCAAATCAAAAATTTTACTCATTTCTTGCCTTTGTCTTTTAGCTTTAAATTTATACTTTTGACGGCGTTTATATATTCTTTCTCGACCGGAGTTAGGTTGTTTTGTCGGTATTTTGCATATTCGGTGTCAACTTTTTTCATAGCCTCGCTATGACTTACCGAGCCAGCATTTTGCAAAACGCCTTTGCCGTAAGTTACGCTAAATTTATCCAGCTCGCTTATCCAGTCTCTCATATACATCGGCTCGCGCTCGTACGCCTTCACCTCGGCAAGATCGAAAAACGCCGAAACCAAGCGATTTAATCTAAAAAGTTCATCCTCGCTTAGGTAATTTTTCGCCGTTTTAGCCTCGTTTAGCGTCGGCATTTGGCCTTTAAAATTTGTAAGCCCCATAAATTCTTTATCTCCGTTTACTCTACTAAAAATAATCTCGGAGGCGGTTTGCTCGCTAACGGCGTAATGAAGCTTGTTTTGAACTATTTTAAAAAATTTAATACTCTCGTCGCTTTTTGGATCGTAGTCGTAGCTAGTGGCGTAAAGGTCGAGTACTTGGCGATACATCGCTTTTTCGCTACTACGGATATCGCGAATGCGTTCAAGCAACTCTTTGAAATAATCGCCGCCGCCCGTGCCTTTTAAGCGTTCGTCGTCAAGCGCAAAACCCTTTTTTATATATTCTCCTAAGCATTGCGTCGCCCACTGACGAAACTGCGTACCGCGAGATGAACGCACGCGGTAACCTACGGCTATAATCAAAGGCAAAGGATAATAAGCCATTTTACGCTTTATATTGCGCCCGCCTTCATTTTGAACTGTCAACTGAAAGTTGACAGTTGCTTTTTCATCTATCTCATTTTCTAAAAAAATAGCCTTTATATGCTTGCTAATATTTTGTTTGGTCGTCTGGTAAAGTTCCGCGATTTCAAGTTGCGTCAGCCAAAGCTGTTCATCAAATTTTTGCAAAGAAAATCTTGACTTGCCATCGCTTGTCGTGTAAATAATAGCTTTCATATTTCGCTGCCCGAATTTATTTCCGCAACGATTTCGTCGATTTGTTCGCGCAAATTTGAGATTTTAGCCACGGTCTGCTTTATCCGTAAATTTAACTCGTTTATGTCGATAACCTCGCGTGTATCTTTTGCCTCGACATAAGAGCTTACGGCTAGATTGTAATCGTTTTGGACTATTTTTTCATTATCTGCGAGTGCGCATACATGGGCGATATCTTCTTTTTTACCAAAAATTTCTATTATTTTCGCAATGTGTTCGTCAGTTAGGACGTTGTTGTTTGTTCTTTTTTCAAAAAACCCGCTAGCATCTATAAACTGCGTTTTAGTCTCTGTTTTATGCTTTGAAAGAACAAGGATATTAACAGCTATCGGAGTGCCATAAAAAAGATTTGGGGCGAGCGCGATGACGGTCTCGACAAAATTTTCTTTTACGAGATATTCGCGGATCTTTTTTTCCGCACCGCCTCTATAAAAAATGCCCGGGAAACTAACTATCGCGGCTCTGCCTTTTGCCGAAAGGTAGCTGAGTGCGTGCAAGATAAAGGCAAAATCCGCCTTGCTTTTTGGCGCAAGAACGCCCGCAGGAGCAAATCTAGGATCGTTTATGAGCGTCGGATCGTCGCTACCGATCCAGTTGATGGAGTAAGGAGGATTTGAAACGATAGCGTCAAAAGGCCTATCGTCGCTAAGCTTTGGATCTAGTAGCGTATCGCCGAGCTCTATGTGAAATTTAGAGTAATTAACGTTGTGTAAAAACATATTCATACGCGCCAGGTTGTATGTCGTGTGATTTATCTCCTGGCCAAAAAATCCATCCTCGACCTCATGTTTGTCAAAACGCTTTTTAGCCTGCAAAAGTAGTGAACCAGAACCGCATGCTGGATCGTAAATTTTATTTACGCACTCTTGTTCGTGCATGGCAAGTGCGGCGATGAGCTTTGAGACATTTTGCGGAGTGAAAAACTCGCCGCCGGATTTGCCTGCATTCGCGGCATAGTTCGAGATAAGAAACTCGTATGCGTCGCCAAAAAGATCGATATGGTTGTCCTTAAAATCGCCAAAATCAAGCTCGGCCACGCCTTTTAAAACCGCTGTGAGTCGCCTGTTTTTCTCGGTAACGCTGTTTCCTAACCGATTGCTCGTAGTATCAAAATCAGCAAAAAGACCCTTTATGTCCTGCTCCGACTCATATCCGGCTGCTGAGCCTTCGATACTTTTAAAAATTTGATCTAAATCAGTGTTTAAATTTGCGTTATTATCGGCATTTTTTAATACATTTTTAAATAGCTGGCTAGGGTAGATAAAATATCCCTTTGTTACAATGGTATCATGCTTTATCGCTTCAAGTTCCGGTGAATCGTCAGACAAACTTGCATAGTCAAAATCATCGTCGTCACCCTCTATGTAATCCGTAAAATTCTCGCTGATAAATCTATAAAATAGCGTACCTATGATATATTGTTTAAAATCCCAGCCGTCAACAGCACCTCTTACTTCATTTGCAATACTCCAAATTTGGTTTTGCAAGGCCTTGCGCTGCGTTTCTTCACTCATTTAATAGTATCTCCTAAAAAAATTTTATGCATATAAAATGGGGGTGCTATCTATAAAATTTAGAAATTCCATACTCTAATTTTCGCAGTAAAATTATGCTTCCTAAAATTTTATCGCGGCACAGCGCTAGCGGAGGCTACTCGCGCTACCTACCGCTTAGATACTCCTGTAGCGTTTTAACTTCAAGCGCGGATTCGTCCTTTATCGAGCAGATCGAGCGCGTAGCCGCGATCGCCGCCTTCATCGTCGTAAAATACGGTAGCCTAAAGCGAAGCACGCTCTGGCGAATCTTCGCGGCGTCGGTAGAGTTTGATTTACTATCGCTAGTGTTGATGACGAGCGAAATTTCGCCGTTTTTGAGCTTGTCCTCGATATTTGGGCGACCCTCGCTAATTTTATAGACAAACTCACACTTTACGCCGTTTTCGCCTAGCAGCTTGTGAGTGCCACTCGTAGCCGCGATACTAAAGCCCGCGCTCGTAAGTGCGCGTGCAAGCTCTACGGCTCGCAGCTTGTCATGATCGGCAAGCGACAAAAATACCTTGCCGCCGCTTGGAAGCGCATTGCTCGCGCCGATTTGCGATTTAGCAAAGCTCTTGGCGAAATTTTCGCCGATACCCATCACCTCGCCGGTGCTTTTCATCTCAGGCCCCAGGATCAGATCCGCGCCCGCAAGCTTGTTGAAAGGAAAGACGCTTTCTTTGACGCAAATATGATTTTTAATACGCGGCTTTAAAATTCCCTTCTCTTCGACCAGCACGCCGAACTCGTCGTAAAATTTCAAAGCCTCGCGCAGATCCCCTTGCCACATTACGCGGGTAGCGACCTTTGCCATCGGAATTCCGCTCGCCTTGCTCACAAACGGCACGGTGCGGCTCGCGCGCGGATTTACCTCGATGATGTAAAGCTCGTTTTCAAAAATCGCGAATTGAATGTTCATAAGCCCTACTACGCCGAGATTTAGCGCGATCTCTTTGGTTTGGCGACTTACCAGATCGATCATCTCCGCGCTTAGGCTAAGCGGCGGCAAAATGCTCGCGCTATCGCCGCTGTGGATGCCCGCCTCTTCGATATGCTCCATTATCGCGCCGATATACATGTCGCGTCCGTCGCAGATCGCATCGACGTCAAGCTCGGTCGCGTCAAGTAAAAATTTATCTATCAGCACGGGAGAGTGGTGACTCACGCTCACGGCTTCGCTCATATACTGCCTAAGCTCGGCTTCGTTGTGTACGCGCCGCATCGCGCGACCTCCAAGCACGTAGCTGGGGCGCACGAGCACCGGATAGCCGATAGCAGCGGCCTTTTCGATCGCTTCGGCTTCACTTATAGCGGTATCGTTTTTGGGCTGCTTAACGCCGATGCTTGCGATAAACTCGCTAAATTTTTTGCGATCCTCCGCTACGTCTATCGTGCGCGCGCTCGTGCCGATGATCTTGGCTCCCACAGTGCTTAGGCGCTTGGCGAGCTTTAGCGGCGTTTGACCGCCGAAATGCACGATCACGCCGTCTGGGTTCTCGGCCTCGATGACCGCTCTAACGTGCTCGAAATCGATCGGCTCGAAGTACAAAATATCGCTCGTATCGTAGTCGGTGCTGACGGTTTCTGGGTTGCAGTTATACATTATCGTGGTGATGCCCATATCGCGCAGAGCGTAGCTGGCGTGCACGCAGCAGTAGTCAAACTCGATGCCTTGGCCTATGCGGTTCGGACCGCCGCCGATGATGAGGACTTTTTTATTATCTTTTGAAATTTTACGGCTTGCGATGGCGGGCGTTATGTTGGTGCTGGAGTACAGATACGGAGTAAGCGCCGCAAACTCGCCTGCACAGGTATCTACTTCGTTGTATTCAAGGTCGATGCCCTGTCTGGCGCAGGCAAAATGGATATCGTTTTGCGTAAGGCCCAGATTGTCCTTTTTGTTGATCAAATTTGCGATCATCTTATCGCTAAAGCCCCAACTCTTGGCCTGTCTCAAAAGCGCCGCGTCGTTGATGATATCCATATCGATGCGCTCTTCAAATTTTATGATCTGCTCGATCTGGCTCAAAAACCAGCGGTCGATCTTGCTAAGCTCGTAAATTTGATCCACGCTCATGCCTGCTCTAAAGCCCTGGGCGATATATAAAGCTCTATCTTGCTGCGCGTTGCGAAGCCCGAAGATGAGATCCTTTTCACTTAAATTTAGCTCCACGAAGCCGAAGTAGCCCTTCTCCAGCGAACACAGCGCCTTTTGGATACTCTCTTTAAAGCTGCGCCCGATCGCCATTACCTCGCCGATACTCTTCATCGCAGTGCCGAGATACGGGTTTGCGCCGGGAAATTTCTCAAACGCAAAGCGCGGAATTTTAGTCACGATATAATCGATCACGGGCTCAAAGCTCGCGGGCGTGCCGGTGATGTCGTTTTTGATCTCATCCAGGCTAAAACCCACGGCTAGCATCGTAGCGACCTTGGCGATCGGATAGCCCGTAGCTTTGGACGCAAGAGCCGAACTACGGCTTACGCGCGGGTTCATCTCGATGACGATCATCCGCCCCGTTTGCGGATTTACCGCAAACTGCACGTTACTGCCGCCGGTATCTACGCCGATCTCGCGTAAAATTTTAAAACTCGCGTCGCGCATCGCCTGGTATTCTTTATCAGTAAGCGTAAGAGCGGGTGCAACCGTGATAGAATCGCCCGTATGCACCCCCATCGGGTCGAAATTTTCGATCGAGCAGACGATGATGCAGTTGTCCTTATGATCGCGGATTACCTCCATTTCGAACTCTTTCCATCCAAGCAGGCTCTCTTCGATCAAAATTTCATTTATTGGGCTCACGTCTAGCCCATTTTGCGCGACCTCTTTAAACTCGTCAATATTGTACGCTACGCCGCTACCAGCTCCGCCTAGGGTGTAGCTGGCGCGAATAATGAGCGGAAAGCCGATCTCATTCGCCGCAGCCATTGCCTCTTCGATATTGTAAGCGTATTTGGATTTAGGCAGATCCATTCCGATCTTAATCATCGCCTCTTTAAATTTTACCCTATCCTCGCCCTTTTTTATCGCTTCAGGCTTGGCGCCTAGAAATTTTACCCCCGCTAGCTCGCCGCTTTCGTAAGCCTGCATCGCGACGTTTAGCGCGACCTGTCCGCCCATCGTAGGCAGGATTGCATCGACGCCCTCGCGCTTTATGATACGCAAAATGCTCTCTTTGGTAATCGGCTCGATATAGGTAGCGTCAGCAAAATCGGGATCGGTCATAATGGTAGCGGGATTGGAATTTATTAGCACTACGTGGTATCCGAGGCTCTTTAGCGTCTTGGCAGCCTGCGTGCCGCTGTAATCGAACTCACACGCCTGACCGATTACAATCGGACCGCTGCCGATCAGCAAAATCGTCTTAATATCATCTCTTTTGGGCATCAATTTTCCTTTGTAACGACATACAAAAACGCCGGCATCTCGGAGCTCACGTAGGGCTCTACGACGGCGCTTTTGTATAACTTTCCGTTTTGAATCTCTTTAACCTTTCCTACCGGCACGCCGGCAAAAAAAATCCCGTCCTTGCCGCTGGTAAGCACCTCATCGCCTACCTTGGGATCGAGCCACTGCGGGATGTATCTAACCACGAGCTCGTTTTTTTCGCCGCCCGCGACGCCAGGAATTTGAGTAGCTCCTATGAAAACGGAGAAGTTGCTCTTTTCGTCGCGCTGTAAGATCGCAAGCGGGCGTCCGTCTTTATTTACTAAAATTCCTGCAGTTTTACCCTCGCTGATGAGGCCGTAAATTTTGTTTGGGTCAAAATTTTCAAAATTTACGAAGAATTTATTGTAGTCGTTTAAATTTGCATAGCTCAGTGCCTTTACGAGCTGGACTTTGGGCTCATAAACAGAGCTGTTTTTGTCGATCAAAATTTTATTGAGCTCGCCCGCGAACGTACTAAGCAGCATCGCCGATTTTTTTAGCTCGGCATTTTCTTCTCGTAGAGCTTTGATCGTCTCTGCCTGGTTAAAATGCTCGTTCACAGCGCTTTTTACCCGATCGCTCACGCCGTAATAAACCTCTAAAATTCCCCTCGCGAAGCCTACGAACTTGCCGTGGATATACGAGCCGAATGTTAGCGAAACGGCTACCAGCAAAACCGCGACGAGGAGGAGTTTGAGATTAGTCATTTGCCGCTTGTTTTAGCGATTTGATCTCTTCTAGGGCTTTGCCGGTGCCGTTTGCGACGCACAGCAGCGGCTCATCCGCGACAAAAACCGGAAGTTTTACGGTGTCGCTTAGATACTTATCCAATCCGCGAATGAGCGCGCCGCCGCCCGTTAGCACGACGCCGTTTTCGACGATGTCGGCGGCGACTTCTGGCTGAATGCTCTCAAGGACAAATTTCAGCGCATCGGCAATCTCTCTGATCGAGTCTTTGATCGCCTCTCTAACGTCCTCGCTCGTAAGATCGACCGAGCTTAAAAGCCCGCTGATCTGGTCTTTTCCTTTGACCGTGTAGGTAAGATCTTTTTGCTGTTGCACCGCCGTACCGATCTTGATCTTAATCTCCTCGGCCGCACGCTCCGAAATAAGCAGGCTATATTTTTCTTTGACGTAGTTAACGATGCTAGCGTCGATCTTATCGCCCGCGACGCGAACGGATTTGGCGCTGATGATACCGCCTAAAGAGATAACGCCGATCTCAGTGGTACCGCCGCCGATATCCACGACCAGCGAGCCGCGCGCTTCATTGACCGGCAAACCCGCACCGATCGCCGCAGCCATCGGCTCTTCGATTAGATAAACCTCGCGTGCGCCCGCTATCATCGCGCTTTCTCGCACGGCTTTGCGCTCGACCTGAGTTAGCCCGTAAGGTACCGAGATGATGATACGCGGGCTTACGAAAAAGCGGCGCTTGTGGGTCTTTTCGATAAAATATCTAATCATCTTCTCCGTCATATCAAAATCCGCGATAACGCCATCCTTCATCGGGCGCACCGCTTCGATGTCGCCAGGAGTGCGTCCTAGCATCTCTTTAGCCTCGGCGCCCACGGCGATGATCCTTTGCTTGCCGTAGCGCTCGTTTTGTACCGCGACGACGCTCGGTTCGTTGATGATGATGCCTTTATCTTTTAGCAGCACAAGCGTGTTTGCCGTGCCTAGATCAATACCCATATCCCTGGAAAATAATCCTAGAATCGAATCAAGTAACATTTATCCCCTTTATGCAGTTAAATTTTGTTTTACAAGTATCGGCTTAGAGACGCCATCTACGACCTCTTTGGAGATGATGACGTCATAGCCCTTAAGCTCAGGCAGATCGAACATAATATCGATCATTATCTCCTCGATTATGCTGCGAAGTCCGCGTGCGCCCGTTTTGCGCTTGATCGCAAGGCTCGCGACCTCTCTTAGCGCGTCGTCGTCAAATTTTAAATTTGCGCCGTCTATCGCAAAGAGCTTTTGATATTGCTTTAAGATCGCATTCTTCGGCTCGGTTAAAATTCTAACCATAGCTTTTTCGTCGATCTCATTTAGCGTAGCCACTACGTGCAAGCGCCCGATGAGCTCGGGGATTATGCCGTAATGCACCAGATCGTCGGCCTCGACCATGTTTAGCAAATTTAAGCTCTCTTTCTTGCTGCGCTTGGTTTGGTTAAACCCGAGCACGTTTTGCCCGATGCGGCGGTTGATGATCTCGTTTAGCCCGTCGAACGCGCCGCCGCAGACGAACAAAATATTGGTCGTATCAATCTGGATGAAGTCCTGATTTGGATGCTTTCGGCCGCCCTTCGGCGGGATATTTACGACGCTTCCTTCGATGATCTTAAGAAGCGCTTGCTGTACCCCTTCGCCGCTTACATCGCGCGTGATGCTGCGGTTTTCGCTCATTCGCGCGATCTTATCGATCTCGTCTACGAATACGATACCGCGCTGCGCCTTCTCTACGTCGCCGTCCGCAGCCTGCAAAAGGCGGGTGAGGATGTTTTCTACGTCCTCGCCGACGTAGCCCGCTTCCGTTAGGCTCGTAGCGTCGCTAATGGCGATCGGCACGTCCAAAAATCGCGCCAAGGTCTGCGCCATAAGCGTCTTGCCGCTGCCGGTAGGTCCGATAAGCAAGATATTTGATTTTGAAATTTCTGTATCGTCACCCTTCGCGTCGGTCTGTCTGAAAATTCTTTTATAGTGGTTGTAAACGCCGACGCTAAAAATTTTCTTAGCACGCTCCTGACCGATGACGTAGCGGTTGAGAACCTCCATCAGCGCCTTTGGCTTGATAGCCTCGAAATCAATCTCTTTATTTTGATTTTGTATCGCCTCATTTTGACCCTCGCTGCCGTGGATAGCGGCGTATGCCATATCGATACAATAGCTGCAGATAGCCGCCGTACCGTCGTCATTAGGATAGATACGACGCCCGTCCGCGCCCGTCTCACCGCAAAAACTGCACTTATTTGCCATTAAATTTTACCCTTATCTAGCGGAATTCCGCGTTTTGTATTGATTATAAACTCGCACATCTTGCGCACGTTTTGATCGCTCGTTTCGTTTAATAAAATTTGCGCCTGCTCCTTTAAACCCCCGCCTTGGTTGAATAAAAATTTATACGCCCGATTTATCGTCTCGACCGTCTCTTTATCGAAGCGGCGGCGGATGCCCGTTAAATTTAGCCCGCGGATATAGGCGCGATTCCCCTCGGCTAGACAAAACGGCACTACATCCTGACTAAGCGCGCTAGCCCCTGCGATCATGCAGCTCTCGCCGATGCGAACGAACTGATGCACGGGAGTAAGCCCGCCGATAACGGCATAATCGTCCATTACAACGTGGCCTGCGAGCGTGGCGTTGTTGGCTAGGATTATGTTGCTGCCCAGCACGCAATCGTGCGCGATGTGGCAATACGCCATCATAAATAGATTATCGCCGATGCGCGTAAATCCGTCTCCTTTATGCGAGCCCGAGCTGATCGTGCAAAACTCGTGAATCGTAGCGTTTTTACCGATGACTAACCCCGTTCGCTCGCCATCCTCAAAGCTCATATCCTGCGGAATTTCGCCCACGATCGCGTATGAAAAAATTTTAGAGCCCTCGCCGATTTGCGTATCGCCAATGATGCGCGCGCCCTGCTTGATCGTGCAGCCGTCGCCGATTTTAGACTGCGCGCTTATGAAAGCATACGGCTCGATCACAACCTCGGCTCCGATCTGCGCGCCGTCCTCGATGATCGCCGTGTGGTGAACTTTAGCCATCATTTATCCATTATCATCGCTTGAAGCTCAGCCTGCGCGGCCAGTGTGGCGCCATCGTTGATGTAGGCTTCGCCCTTTAGCATCCAGATGCGTCCGCGATGTTTGATTACACTGATGCGATATTCAAGTTTGTCGCCAGGGCGGACCGGGTTTCTAAATTTAGCATTGTCGATACTCATAAAATACACGACCTTATCGCTTAAATTGGCGCCGTCTTTCTCCATACTCTTAAACGCCAGCACGCCGCCTGCCTGCGCTAAGCCCTCGATTATCATTACGCCCGGATAGATTGGATGGCCTGGGAAGTGACCCTGAAAGATCTGCTCGTTGTAGGTTACGTTTTTATAGGCCTTGATGCTTTCGCCTATACTGAGCTCTTCGACGCGATCTATCAGCAAAAACGGGAAGCGATGAGGTAGGATGGAGAGGATTTCGTTTATATCTATCATTGATCTGCCTTTTTTAGAAATTTTGGAATCTTATCAAATTCTTACTAAAATTTCCCTAACGTCTAAAAATATGCGCGAGAGCCCGTAAATTTGAACTTTGGCGGCTCTTATCTCGTCCGTGACGATGATCGGCGAGAGCGAGCCCGCAGCGCACAGGGCGGCGCGAGTTTTATTTTGGCGCGCGAGACTCGGCGGGTTTTTTAGCATTTCGGATACGCTTTTGAAATTTGATCTTGAAATTTCGTTAAATTTCGCCAGACTTAAAATTTTAATCTCGCCCTTATCGCTGCAAAAAATTTCGCACTCCCGCTCTATGCTAAACTTCACGTTTTCGCGCATAAAATGCGAGCCAAATAGCACAAACGAGGGCACGACCTCGCCGTCAAATTTAATCCATGCACGGAGCAGGCGGTAGTTTAAAAACCGATCGCGCAGCACGCTAAATTTAACTCCTTTTCTTTCGAGCGCACAAAGCTTTTTATAAAATTTCAACTTCTCCTCTACCGAAGCGGGCAAGATTTGCCTATCGATCGGCGACATTAGCTCGTAAATTTCGGCATCGCAGGCTAAATTTCGTCTCAAATCCGCCGTCAAACTTCCGCCGAAATTCTGCTCAGCCTTTCGCTGCTCATTCCGCTGTGCCGCAAGCGCATAGATGCAGCCGCAGTAGTTTTGATGATAGAGCGCGTCTTTTTTCGCAAGCGCAAACTGCTCGTTCGTGCCGCCGTTTTTGCGAAAATCGGGCGCGATAAACTCCAGTCCGCAGCACTCACAAATACGCTGTAGCGAGGCGCAAAGCTGAGAGTGCGATTTTTTGGGGCTCATAAGAAGAGTCGTGGTGATTTTACGCTCGCCCAAACTTAGCGCGAGCTCGGCTGTTTTTTGCATGCGAAAATCAAAGCAAAACTCGCAGCGCGCGCCTTTTTCGGGCTCATTTTCAAGCCCGCGCGCGCCGTCTAGCCAGCCCTGAAAATCATACTCGCCCGGGATAAATTTAATCCCTAAATTCTCGCAAACCCGCTTCGCGTCATGCATTCTAAGAACATATTCGCCGCAAGGGTGGATGTTTGGATCGTAGAAATAGCCTATTAGCGGCTCTTGCGTGAGCTCTTTTAAGCGGCGCAAAAAATAATCGCAATCGACCGAGCAGCAGATGTGAACCAGCAAAATTTAACCCTTTGCACGAAATTTTTGGATATAATTTTACGCTATCAAAATTAATGAGCGGAAAAATGAAAAATTTTTTTATAAAACACCGACGTAAGTTTGCTTGCGGCTTGGGCGGATTTGCGCTATTTTACGTGCTCGCGGGCTTTTTCGGCGTGCCGCTTTTTATCGAAAAAGCGCTGCCTAAAATTTTAGAGGGCAGAGCAAACTTTAGCGTGCAGGACGCCAAATTTAACCCCTTTACCTACGAGCTAAACGTCACCAAGCCGGAGCTTAGCACCTTTAAGCCGCTGTTTAGCGCCGATGAGATAAATTTAAAAATCGGTTTTTCGAAGCTTTTTAAAAAGACTCTCGCGGTAGAAATTTTGCATCTCAAATCGCCTAAATTTCACGTTGAGCGCGAGCAAAACGGCACTTTCAATTTCGAGCCGCTACTTTCGGAGCAAAAGAGCGAAAACAAGGATGAAAACTCCAGCTTCAATGTCACGCTGAATAATTTTAAGATCGAGCGCGGCTCTCTGGGCTACGTCGACAACTCCCTAAAAAGGCCGTTTTCGCTCGTCTCGACCGAGCTAAATTATGAGATCAACGGGCTAAATTTAAAGGACGAAACGATCGGCGAGCACGATTTAAGCGCCGTTTCGCGTACATACGACGCGCTAAGCTTCGATGGAGCCATCGACCTGGCGCCTCTTCGTCTGCACGGCAAAGTGGATATCTCACGGCTGAAAATTGATCCGTTTTGGCTATCATACCTCGATCCTAGCGGCGTGCGGTTTAGGAACGGCTTCCTTTCCGCCGAACTGAATTACCGATTGAGCCTTGATGAAAATATAAAATTTGCGCTTGAAAACTCAAAGCTCGAACTGCAAAGCCTAGAAATTTTGCAAGATCAAAATTTAATTTCGTTAGACTCGCTGAAAATCCCGAGCTTTGAGCTGAATACGGACGTTTCGGATGAAATTTCAGGCGCAGTAATGATCCCGCAAGTGCTGCTTTCGGGCGCAAAATACGATATGGGCGAAACCAAAATTTCCACGGGCTTTGAGGGCGCGCGGGTCGCGGATTTTGCGCTAGATTTTAATAAAACGGGGGCAAACTTGCGGCTAAACTCCGCCGTAAAAAGCGTAGATCTAAACCGCTCAAGCTTTGCAAACCCGCAAATTTCGGTCGTCTCAAACGATACTAAAATCACGGAAAATTTCTTGAAATTTAACGCCGAAGGTAACGATACAGCCCTTCATACGGGCTTTGGTGCCTTTAATATCGCGGATACGCAGATTACGCTAGCGCGCAGCGATAAAATTTCGATCGCCGCAACCGAACTGGGCGCTTTTAGCTACGACAAAGAGGGCGCGCAAAACGGCGCAAGCCTGAAGTTTGCTAAAATTTCAAACTCCAAAATCGCAAACAAAAACGGAATTTTTAGCGGATTTGAAAGCTTCGGCGTGCAGGGAGTGAAATTTAACGTCGCGGATCTCGATCTGGGCGTGGATAAAATTTTGCTAAACGAACCGTTTTTCAACTCGGAAGTGGGCGTTAACGGCGCCAAAAGCATAAACGATTTGGCGATTTTAAGCGCGATCTCTAAAAATCCTGCGAGTTTCAAAAAAACGACGAGCCCTAGCGCCGTAAGCCAAGCGGACGCAAATTCTACAGCAAGCGGCGCAAATTCGGATTCTAAAAAGCCCGCCAAAAGCCCCGCTTTAAAATTTAAGATCAGCGAGGCCTCCGTAACGGGCGCAAAGGCCAAGATCAGCGAGAGCTTTATCGTTAAAAACAACGTGCACGAGATCAAGGATTTCAGCGCCACGCTAAGCGGGCTAAGCTCAAATTTCGCCGAGCCCTTCGGCATCAAAGCAAGCCTTATCACGGGCGAAATCATGGCTAGCGCGGACGGCAAGGCTAGCATCGCGCCGCTTAACGTAGGCGTGAACTTTAGCCTAAAGGCGCCGAACTTGGGCGTTTTTAACAAATATGCAGCGGAATTTATCACGGGCTCCATCACAGGCGAGCTCGCTACGCAAGGGCAGCTGAAGCTTTCAAACGCCTTTTCGCTCGAAGCGAAGCTATCCGGCAAAGACTTGGCGTTAAGCTCGGGCAGGGATAAAATTTTCTCCCTTGCGTTGCTGAATGTCGCGCAAATCGCGCTGAGCCCAAACTCCCTCACGCTAAATAAGATCGCTCTTGGCTCACCCGCGGCAAATATCTCGCTAAATAAAGACAGGCGTTTAAATTTAACTTCGCTAATAAAGCCTGCCGCGCAGGCAAAACAGGCCGCAAAGCCCGCCGAAGCTGCGCCTAGCAGATCCGCAAAAAGCAAGGCAAACTTTGCGTGGAGCGTAAAAAATATCTCGCTTAGCGGCGGAGGTTTAAATTTTACCGATGAGAGTCTAGCAACGCCCTTTAAACTGCGCATCAGCGATATGAAAGCAAGCATCAGCGAGATCAGCCCGAAGCGGGCGGCGGATATCAAGCTTAGCTCGCTCGTAAGCGGAAGCGGGTTAGCGAGCATCACGGCGCGCGCCTATCCGCTGGACTTTAAACGCAAAAGCGACATAAACGTCGTTTTAAAGGAGATTCCGCTTGTGCCCGCATCGCCCTATACCGCCAAATATATCGGCAACGAAATCGCAGGCGGTAAGTTAAATTTAAAACTTGCCTACAAAATCGATGACGGCAAGCTGAATGCGAGCAATGATCTAAATTTAGACCGCTTCGAGCTTGGCAAAGAGGTGCAGAGCAAGGATGCGCTGAGCCTTCCGATCGGGCTAGCGGTATCGATCCTAAAGGACAGCGACGATCAGATCGATATTAGCCTACCTCTAAGCGGCGCGATGAATGATCCGAAATTTAGCTACGGCGCGCTCGTTTGGGGCGCGATCAAAAAGCTGCTCTCGGACATCGTGTTAAGTCCGTTTAGATTTATGGGAAAGATCGTGGGCGTGGATACGAAAAAGCTGGAAAGTATCGATTTTGAGGCGGCGAGCAGTGAAATTTTAATCAGCGAAAGCTCTAAAATCGATGATTTAGCCAAGGTCGCAAAAGCCAAGCCCGAACTTAAGATCATTCTAAACTCTGCGTATAACGAAAAGCTCGATACTCACGAGTTTAAAAGGCGCTCGCTGCAAAATATCCTCACGCTGATGTCTAATAAAGAAGGTCTCTCCACAGATGAAGCCATAGCGGCGCTTAAGATCAAATACGGCATCAAAGCTAGCGGCGATGAGGCGATGGATGAGCTGATAAGCGCGCAGAAATTTACCCGCTCCCGTCTTGATGAGTTAGCCCTTGCCAGGGCGGCCGCCGTGCAAGCGGCACTCGTGCAGCGCGGCGTAAGCGCATCTCGCATAGAGATCAAAAAGCCGAGCGAAGCGGAGCTTAAACAAAACAGCTTTATCCCGCTAAACCTGGGTCTTGAAAAATAGCGTAAGCAAAATTTGGCTATACTAAGCGGACTAAATTTAAAGGAGCGGCGATGATAAATATAGGAATTCACGGCGGAAGCGGCAGAATGGGCACGATGATCTACGAATGCCTGAAAAATTTCGATCAGGCGCGAGCAAGCGTAATCTACGGGGTTGCGCCGCTTGATTATACGCCAAGCTGCGCCGCAAGCCGCAGCTACGACGAGCTTTTTAGCGGCTGCGACGTCGTGATAGACTTCACGATCCGAGACGGCGCAATAAATTTAATGAAATTTGCGCTTTCGCACCCAAAGCCGCTTTGCATCGGTACGACGGCCCTAGGCGAGGAGGGCGAGCGGCTACTGCGCGAATGCGGCGCGAAGATGCCCGTACTGCACGCTACGAATATGAGCCTGGGCGTAGCAGTGCTAAACAAGCTCGTAGCGCTTGCCAGCAGGAGCCTGCGCGATTTTGACTGCGAAATTTTAGAGATGCACCACCGCCACAAAAAAGACGCACCGAGCGGCACGGCGATGAGCCTTGCGGAAAGTGCCGCAAGCGCGCGCGAGCTAAACTTAAAGGACGTGCGCGTAAGCGGTCGCGACGGGCTCATTGGCGAGCGGAGCAAGGACGAGATCGCCGTGATGTCGCTACGCGGCGGCGATATAGTCGGACGCCACACCGTGGGATTTTACGGCGAGGGCGAGTTCATCGAGCTAAATCATACGGCGACTTCGCGCGCGACCTTTGCCAGAGGCGCGATAAAGGCAGCGGTATGGCTAGCATCGCAAAATAGCGGGCTTTACGGCATCGACGACTGCTTAGGAATCTAGGCTTTGCGGCTAAATTTAAGAGGAAAAGATGCCAACTAAAGATGAAATTTTAAATTTTTTGCGCGAGCTAAAGCCCGAGCTTGAAAGCTTTGGAATTTACAAAGTCGGGCTATTCGGTAGCTACGCCACAGGCGGAGCGAATATCGCCGAGACATTTAAAATTTCAGCCGATCTATTTGATGAGGCGCCGGCAACATGCCGGACGGCAAGCCGTCAATGATAAAACAAAATATAGATAAATTTCTAAAAAATAAAATTTAAGAGGTTAGAAAATGTGCGCAATCGTGGGAGTCATAAATTCCGAAGGTGCGGCTAAAACCGCGTATTACGGGCTTTTTGCCATGCAGCACCGCGGCCAGGAGGCAAGCGGCATCAGCTCGAGCTTCAACCATCATATCAAAACGATCAAAGCTACAGGGCTCGTGACGGAGGTTTTTAGTCCCGCGAGTTTTGAGCTTTTAAAGGGCAATATCGCGATCGGTCACAACCGCTACGGCACCGCGGGCGCAGACAGCCTAAAGGACGCGCAACCCGTTGCGGGCAACTACGCTCTTGGAGAGATCTCAATCGTTCATAACGGAAATTTGATCAATAAAGACGAAATTCGCCGCAAGCTCGTAAGCGAGGGGGCGATTTTTCAGTCCGGCATGGACACCGAAAATATCCTGCACCTCATCGCACGCAGCAAGCAGGAGCATCTAAAAGATCGCATCGTCGAAGCTCTGAATCAGTGCGTGGGCGCGTATTCGCTTCTGATTTTAAGCCGCTCGAAGATGTTTGCCGTGCGCGATCGCTACGGCGTGCGTCCGCTCAGCATCGGCAGGCTCAAAGACGGTGGCTACATCGTCGCGAGCGAAACCTGTGCGTTTGATCTCGTAGGAGCCGAGTTCATCCGCGACGTGAAACCCGGCGAGATGGTGATCTTCGAAGAGGGCAAGGATGAGTTTAGCTCGCTTGAAATTTTAAAAGCCGCAGAGGCTAGAATTTGCGCGTTTGAATACATCTACTTTGCGCGCCCAGACAGCGTCGTAGAGGGCAAAAACGTATATGAGGTCAGAAAAAAACTGGGCGCTGCGCTCGCGCGAAAATGTAAAAATTTAAAAGCCGATTTCGTCGTGCCCGTGCCCGATAGCGGCGTACCGGCGGCGCTGGGTTTCGCACAAGAGAGCAAAATCCCCTTTGAGATGGCGATCGTGCGCAACCACTACATCGGTCGCACCTTTATCGAGCCGACGCAAGAGGTGCGAAATTTAAAGGTCAAACTCAAGCTAAATCCGATTGGCGCGGCACTGCACGGCAAGAGCGTCGCGGTGATCGACGACAGCATCGTGCGCGGCACCACGAGCAAAAAGATCGTCGAGCTTCTGCGCCATGCGGGCGCGGCGCGCGTGCATATGTGCATCGCGAGCCCCGAGCTAAAGTATCCCGAGCGCTACGGTATCGACACGCCGAGCGTGCGCGAGCTGATCGCCGCGAATATGAGCACGGATGAAATTTGCAAATTTATAGGCGCCGACAGCCTCACGTTTCTTAGCGTGCCGGAGCTCGTAGAGGCGCTTGGAAGCGAGCGCAAGTACTCGCTCGTAAGCTTCGACGGCGATTATTTCATCAAAGACTAACGAATTTAAAGGAACAAATTATGACAAAATTTAAGATTAAGCGCGTCTATGAGAGCGCAGAGGAAGAGGATGGATTTCGCGTGCTTTGCGACAGACTTTGGCCGCGCGGCATAAAAAAAGATGCGCTGGAGCTTGATATGTGGGCGAAAGATATAACGCCTAGCACCGAAATACGCAAGCTTTTCGCGCATAAGCCTGAGAATTTCGCCCATTTTAAGGAGCTTTACCTAGCTGAGCTTGAGCAAAATCCCGCCGTGGCCGAATTTTTGAAAAAGGTTAAAAACGAGCCGGTCGTCACGTTGCTATACGCTGCGAAAGACGAGCACTGCAACCACGCGATGATTCTGCGTGATTTTCTGCAAAGTAAGGTGCACTGAAATTTTGCGCTCAAAGCGCACCGCTAGCTGTATTTTAAAGCAAATGTAAAACCGCCTCACTCACCAATCCACTCGTAAAACCGATGCGCGAGGCGTAAAATTCAGCGAACAGGCGTAAGCGGAGCGCTCTTAAAGCCTTATCGGGCGCGATTTGAGATAAATTTTCTATCCGGATGTACACTTCGCAGATGCGCAAAACAAACGCTAAATTTTGCGCCAGAACTCTAAAAAAACGCAGAATTTTATAAAGAGCGATAAAATTTCAAGGAAAATAACTCGATTTAATATATGCAAATTTAGAATTTCATCTATTTTTTAACGCTACTTTTAATAATGCAAGCTAGGAATTTAAAAAGTGGGCTTAATATAAATTCGCAACAAATCAAATTAATTTCTTACACGCAGCATTTTTAAATTTCATTTAAGAATTTGCCGCTAACATTGCTCGTAATTTTTTACAAGGAGAAACTATGGCAATAAGTGCTAGAAATCAGCTTCACGTCGTAATCAGCGACGTAAAAACAGGTGCGGTAAATTCGCTAATCACAGCTAAAACCAGAGGCGGCGACGTGCTAAAAGCAACCGTGACGGTTGATTCTGAAAAAACTTTGGATTTAAAAGCAGGCAAAGAGGCGGTATTTTTATTCAAAGCCCCAAGCGTCATCATCTCCAAAGGCGATAACGATCTACGCTTAAGCGCGACCAACCAAATAAAGGGCAAAATCACCGCCGTTAAAGAGGGCGCGGTAAATGCCGAGATCAGCGTCAAAAGCGCCGGCGGCGAGAACCTAAGCGCGACCGTTACAAACGAATCGGTTAAGAATTTAGCTCTTAAAAAAGATGATGAAGTAACCGCAATCATCAAAGCTACTCAAATCATCGTCGGCGTAAAATAATCCTGCATTGTACGAAACGATGTGCACGCTTTAAACATCACAAAATCAAGGAGCGAAATTTTATAAATTCTGCTCCTTCTTCAAAAATCTTTTTTGATAAATCAAATTTCGTAGCAGCTCAAATCGCGCTATAAGCGCTCTTTTCTCTCATGCGCGCAGATACACCCCGCGCGACATCCAGTCTCAATCACACCAAGAGCGGTCTTGCACTATTTTGCCGCAGTGCACGTTTCGCGCAGGCTTTGCATCTATGCAGCAGGTAAGCCCACGCGCGAGATATTTATGAAACGCAGACCCGCCCTTGCCCTACCTCGCTAGGTTATAACGACTTTATTTGCGCGCTCGCTACGCTACTTTGCTCGGTAATGACCGATCACCACACTTTTACAGCGGCAGGCTCAGCATATCTTTTCGCGGCGGCGGTACGATGTTTTGCAAAATACTACGCAATGCGGTAAATTTTAAAATTTAAACTCTTCAAGCGCGACAGAGACTGCTTCACAAAACCCAGACCCGATCCAAAAAGATCACGACACGCACTTCACCCCCTACTTTGCCGCTTGCTGCGAAATTTAACCACTCTTGCGCAAATAGGACACGATGAGTTTTACGCCGATGACTGCGAGCCGAACGCCATTCGTGCCTCCATAGATGACAACATTAGCTAGCCGATGCGCGCGTTTAAATACGCTTGTACCTGCAGGCAATAAACACTGGCTACAACGAGTGCATACACGTATTAGTTAGTCGCAACAGTCCATAGCGTGTTTTGATTCACTTTAAGCTTTTGTCGATCGGCTCGTTAAAAGGCGTAGATTCCGCGAATAAAATCACTCTTGTAAAATTTCAGCTCATCGCCGCGGGTAACGGGCATTTGCTTTGCTAAATTTGATACTCGCCGGGACTTAGTTCGCCTCGTAAAAGTTTGCCGAAGCGTGCGGCCGCGGTCTCTACGGCATCGTCGCCAAACTCGCCCGGCTCAAATCCGCCACTGATAAACGGCACGGCAAAATCCATCCCGCAGTAGTTTGCCGCGATCTTAAGCGGAGTTAAAATTTCATCCATGCTATAGCCTATCGCGCCCTGTTTGGAGTACTCGCTAAGCGGTGTACTGGCGCTTAGCGCGAGCTGCAGAACCTTGCCCTTAAGCGCGCCGGAGCCCACCAGCTCGTGCGAAAAGACGATGTCGATATAGGCTTTTAGCATAGGCGGCACGTTTAGCCAGTACAGCGGGTACAAAAATACGATGCGATCTGCGCCGCGTAGCGCGTCTTGCTCTGCGCGGGCGTCAATGCGCGCAGTATCGGTGCCGTAAAGTCCCTCCAAATGACGCACCTCTACGCCGGCAGCGCCCTTTGCGACCTGCGATAGGGCTTTGTTCACGCGCGAGGCGGCGAAATTGGGATGCGATAAGATCAAGAGCGTTTTCATGTTGTATCCTTTGTTAAAATTTGTAGAATCATATCGTTAAAAAGCTAAAAGTAGAATAATGAGGCTTGCGAAAACGAAGCGTTATTTTGCTCGCGAGGAATGGGATTCGTGAGGCGAGATAGATACGAGGCGCTCTCGTACCATACTGCCTCAAGGCATGTGCAACAAAATGTTTTTACGCGTGCCGCAAAGTAAGCTCCCACGCTCGCCCTCGTCTAAAACGATCTTACTTACAATCCGTCCAATGCGCGCGCAGCTGCGGCACGGAGCAAAATTTCGTCCAAGCAAGGATAAATTTATGAAAAAAGATTAAAATTTAGCCGCAACTCGGGCTACAAGCCCGAAAATTTCAAAAAAAAGGACACGATATGCAGAGAAAAACACAGATCGAAGGCGAGTTTAGCGCAGAGGATCGCGAGCGTAAAATCACGCTGCAAGCAGGAGATGCGGCGCCCGAGTTTAGCTTGCAAAATGCCGACGGCGCGAGTGTCGCGCTAAAGGATTTCGCGGGAAAAAAGATCGCGCTGTATTTTTACCCCAAGGATAACACCCCCGGCTGCACGACCGAAGCGTGCGAATTTAGCGCCGCGTACGATGATTTCATCGCCGCAGACTGCGTGATCGTAGGCATCAGCCCTGACAGCGCCAAATCCCACGCGGGCTTCATCGCCAAGCAGAGCCTAAAACACATCCTGCTGAGCGATCCGCAGCACGAGGTAGCCAAGCTATACGGCGCGTGGCAGGTGCGCAAAAACTACGGGCGCGAGTATCTAGGCATCGTGCGCTCGACCTTTCTGATCGGTGCGGACGGCAAAATTTTAAAGGTCTATAAAAGCGTCAAGGCAAAGGATCACGCCGCAAAGGTGCTCGCGGATCTACTGGCTGCGGGAAAGTAAAGCGCTAGGCGGTATTTTGAAGCAGAGCTTGCACGCATTTGGGCGCTAAATTTTAATTATATGAAATTTATGCGCTGAAATTTGCTACGGAATTTCGGCGTCAAATTGAAGCGCCGAAGCTTCGGCATTAAAATTTCGCCTTAAAATTTTGCCTCAGAATTCCGACGCTAATTTGAAAATAAAATTTCAAAGCGGGGCTATATCTGCGATTTTAGCGGCAAATTTTATTGCCCCAAACCAAAATTTTAAAGGAAAAATATGAAAAACTTAATCATTCTAGCTCACCCCGACATTAAAAATTCGGTTATAAACAAGCGGTTTTTGAAAGAGGCTGCCGCGCAAAGCTTCACCGTGCGCGACCTAGCGCGCGAGTATCCTAGCGGCGAAATAGACAGCGAGCGCTAGCGCGCGATAATCAAAGCCCACGACGCGCTGGTGCTGCAATTTCCGCTGCATAATTTCTCCTCGCCCGCGATTTTAAAAAGCTGGATCGATGCGACGATGACGTATGGATTTGCTTATGGGCGCACAAGTGAGGGCATGCGCGGGCGCGCCGTGGCGCTGGCGGTGAGCGCGGGCATCAAGCGCGCCGACTACGCGCCTAACGGGCGGTACCATTTCACGATGGAGCAGATTTTAGCGCCGTTTGAGCCGGCATTCCGCTACTATTTTCATGCAGACTGGCGCGGATTTTTCGCGTTTTACGGCGCGGAAGAGACGCCGGGCGTGGATTATCAAAGCAGCACCGAACAGATAGAAAAAGGCGCGGCGGAGTACGCGGAATTTTTAAGAAATTTAGGCGCAAAGGGCGGCGCGGGTAAAAAATTTTAAATTAAAACAAGTGTTTTGCCTGTAGCGAGTCTACTCGCATATATCTTGATAAAAATTTTATGCTAAAAGGCAAGCCCTCATTTTAGAGCTAAATTTTAAAATTTAAGCCGCCTTTATCTAGCCCGCAAGCTAGCTCAAAGCCCGCGCTTACGGCTCAAATGAGCAGGCTTTTAGGTTTCCGCCCGTTAAGCCCTTTTCAAACCACTCTTTACGCTGCGCCGAGGTGCCGTGCGTGAAGGAATCGGGCACGACGCGACCGCTAAATTTACGTTGCAACGTATCGTCGCCGATCGCGCTGGCGGCATTTAGCGCCTCGTCGATATCGCCCGCCTCCAGCACGCGCCCGGCTTTTGCGAGATAATGCGCCCAAACTCCCGCGTAGCAGTCCGCCTGCAGCTCGACTTTGACCTGAAGCGCGTTTTGCTCGGCTTCGCTGCGAGCGCGCCTTTTTAGAGTGGCGACCTGCTCCAGCGTGCCGACTAAATTTTGAACGTGATGCCCTACTTCGTGCGCGATGACGTAGGCCTGCGCGAAGTCACCGCCCGCTTTGTATTTATTCGCAAGTTCGTCGAAAAAGCCGAGATCGAGATAAATTTTATGATCCCTCGGGCAATAAAAGGGTCCCGTCTGCGCGCTCGCAAAGCCGCAGCCGCTTGCGATCTGATCGCGGAAAAGCCGAAGTCCGGGCTCCTCGTAGCGCGCGCCCGCACTTTTAAATATCTCGCCCCAAACGTCTTCAGTTTGAGCTAGCACTGCCGAGACGAAGGCAAGCTTTTCTTGCTCCTGCGGGCTATCGGTCGGCTCTCTTTGCGTGCTGGCGCCTCCGTCTAAAAGCGCCAAAGGGTTGTAACCCATAAAATACGCTACCGCGCCGATTACAAGCACTATGCGCCCGATCTTTGAGCCGAGCAAAAACCTGATGATCGGAATCAGCATCCCAAGCGAGCCCGAGCTCGTGCGCATGCTGCTTGCGCGGTCATCCTCCACGTTTGAGCTTCGTCTGCCGTCTTGCCATTTCATATTTTTCCTTTAAAATTTTTGAGCCATTATACTGAAATTTTAAAAAGAGTGCCGTCTTGCTTTTGCAAAAACGGTGCGCGCGTAGCGAAGTAAATCTGAAATTTTGCTTATTTTAAATTTCTTTTAAGCTGTTTAAAATTTTAAATTCTATATAATCGCCCTTTTTAAATTTAAAAGAAAGGAGAATTTGTGGCAAAAGACGACGTCATAGAGATCGACGGCAACGTCATAGAAGCGCTGCCGAACGCGACTTTTAAGGTCGAGCTGGACAACAAACACGTAATTTTATGCCATATCGCGGGCAAGATGCGGATGCACTACATCAAGATAATGCCGGGCGATCGCGTAAAAGTCGAGCTGACCCCTTACAGCCTCGATAAAGGCAGGATCACCTACCGCTATAAGTAAGGATAAAGTTAAATTTAGATATACTCGCGATTTTGCGACTAAACTGTAGGAAGAAGTGTTTTCAAAATCCCCACTATTTTGAAAACAGTTGGTTTGATACTTTCGCTTTTGAAATTTCATTAAACCTAGGTGCAGTTTGCATTTAAAGTGGAGAAAATTTTAGGAGAGTGGAATGAAAGTTCGTCCATCCGTTAAGAAAATGTGCGACAAATGTAAAATTGTCAAGCGCAAAGGTGTTGTTCACGTTATTTGTGAAAATCCAAAACATAAACAAAGACAAGGATAAGTTATGGCTCGTATCGCAGGTGTAGATCTACCAAAGAAAAAAAGGATTGAATACGGACTAACTTATATCTACGGTATAGGTTTATTTACGTCGAGAAAAATTCTCGATGCGGCAGGAATTTCTTACGATAAAAGAGTCGCCGATCTGAGCGAAGATGAAGCCGCCGCTATCAGAAAAGAGATCCAGGAACACTATATGGTCGAGGGCGATCTTCGCAAACAAGTGGCTATGGATATAAAAGCGCTTATGGACTTGGGCGGCTATCGCGGCTTAAGACACAGAAAGGGCCTTCCGGTTCGCGGTCAAAAAACAAAAACAAACGCCAGAACCAGAAAAGGCAAACGCAAAACCGTCGGCGCGGCAGCTAAATAAGGATTGAGATATGGCACAAAAAAAAGTAGTTAAGAAAAAAACCGTCAGAAAAAATATCGCCAAAGGCATAGTTTACATCTCCGCTACGTTTAACAACACTATGATTACCGTAACGGACGAGATGGGCAACGCGATCGCGTGGAGCAGTGCGGGCGCTTTAAATTTTAAAGGCAGCAAAAAATCCACCCCTTATGCGGCGCAGCAAGCCGTAGAGGACGCGTTAAACAAAGCCAAAGAGCACGGCATTAAAGAGGTAGGCGTCAAGGTTCAGGGTCCGGGAAGCGGACGCGAGACCGCCGTTAAAAGCGTAGGTAGCGTAGAAGGGATTAAAGTTACGTATTTCAAAGATATCACTCCTCTTGCGCACAACGGTTGCAGACCGCCTAAACGACGTCGCGTGTAATTATAAAAGGAGAAATTTATGGCTAGATATACAGGACCGGTTGAAAAATTAGAAAGAAGGCTCGGCGTCGATCTATTTATGAAAGGCGAGAGAAGGCTTGCGGGCAAGAGCGCGCTTTTAAAACGCCCTTACGCTCCGGGTCAGCACGGACAAAGACGCGCCAAACTAAGCGAATACGGCTCACAGCTTCGCGAGAAACAAAAGGCTAAATTTATGTACGGCGTAAGCGAGAAGCAGTTCCGTAGGCTATTTGCCGAAGCGGCTCGCAGAGAGGGTAACACCGGAGCGATCTTGGTTCAGCTTTTAGAGCAGAGGCTAGATAACGTCGTTTACCGCATGGGCTTTACTACGACTAGACGATTTGCGCGCCAGCTCGTTACGCACGGACACATTTTAGTAGACGGCAAGCGCGTCGATATCCCTTCGTACTCCGTCCGCGCAGGACAAAAGATCGAAGTGATCGAAAAGAGCAAAAATAACCCGCAAATTTCAAGAGCGCTGGATCTTACGGCACAGACCGGCATCGTAGCGTGGGTAGACGTAGAAAAAGAGAAAAGATACGGAATTTTTTCTAGAGTTCCGGAGAGAGAAGAAGTTGTTATTCCTGTAGAGGAAAGATTTATCGTAGAGCTTTACTCGAAATAGTAGGTGCTAATATGAGAAAAATCACAACATCAGCTCATATGCCAACTGAAATAAAGGTTGAGAATGTCAGCGAAAATGTTGCTAAAATCATAGCATATCCCTTTGAAACGGGATATGCCGTCACTCTAGCTCATCCTTTACGAAGGTTACTTTATACGAGCACGGTCGGTTTTGCGCCGACTGCGGTTAAAATCGAAGGCGTAAGCCACGAATTCGACAGCATGCGCGGTATGCTCGAGGATATGGCGGCTTTTATCATAAATTTAAAGGGCTTAAGATTTAAAATCAAAGGCGATTCCCTACGCGAGGTCGTAGAATACAGCTTTAAAGGGCCTAAAGAAATTTACGGCAGCGACCTAAATAACGACGCCGTAGAGATCGTAAATCCAAGTGCTTATCTGGCTACGATAAACGAGGATGCCGATCTTAAATTTACGCTCATCATCGAAAAGGGCATCGGCTACGTTCCAAGCGAAGAGATCAGAGAAAATTTAGACGCTGATTTCATCGCGTTAGATGCGTTTTTTACCCCGGTAACTAAGGCCGTTTACGACATCGAAAACGTATTTGTAGAGGACAATCCCGACTACGAAAAGGTGGTCTTTACGATCACTACCGACGGTCAGATCAGCGCGATAGATGCGTTTAAAAACGCACTTGAGGCGATGTATCAGCAGCTGGCGGTTTTCAAAGGTATCGTAAATATCAGCGCTGCAGATACTTTCGGTAGAGCGATCCCCGCAAATTCCGAGTTTGCAAAGCTTTTTGAGAGCGTTAGCAATCTAAGCTTAAGCGCACGAAGCTTCAACTGCCTAGATCGCGCCGATATTAGATTTATCGGTGAGCTTGCGATCATGGAGGAAAGCGAGCTTAAAGACCTTAAAAATTTAGGCAAAAAATCGCTTGAGGAGATCAAAGCCGTAATGGAGGAGATCGGTTATCCTATCGGCAACCAAGAGCTCGGCGATAAAAAAGAGCAGCTAAAACGCAAGCTTGACGAGCTGAAGGCTCAAAGACAAAAGAATGAAGGACAATAAATGAGACATAATCACGGATATAGGAAGCTAGGGCGCACTTCGTCTCACCGTGCCGCCCTGCTTAAAAATTTAACCATCGCTTTAGTTACTAGCGGCAAGATCGAAACTACGCTTCCTAAAGCAAAAGAGCTAAGAAGCTATGCCGAGAAGCTAATCACTCGCGCGCGAAAAGGCGACAGCGAGGCGCATAGATTCGTTTTTGCAGCGCTTCAGGATAAGGCTGCGACAAATAAGCTGGTCACCGAGATCGCTCCAAAATATGCAGGCGTAAACGGCGGCTACACTCGCATCATCAAAACCCGCCTTCGTAAGGGCGACGCCGCAGAGATGGCTTATATCGAACTAATCAGCAAATAAAATTTCGGGATCACTCCCGAAATTTCTTCTATGAAATTTAAAATTTTACTCCCGCTTATTATCATCGCTGCGGGCTTGGCGTGGGCATTGGACAATTATCTTAGCTACAAAAATATCGAAACGATCAACCCAGAAATTCCGCTAAAGCAAGCATTGGACGGCGAGCAAATTTCTAAAATCCGCGTCTATAAATCCAAACGAATTCTTGAAATTTTAACCTCAAAAGGCGTCGCAAAAAGCTACAAAATCGCCCTCGGACGCGAGCCTGAAGGGCACAAGGAAATTCAAGGCGACGGCAAAACCCCGGAGGGCAACTACACTATAAACGGCAAAAATCCGAACTCGGCGTATCATTTAAATTTAGGCATCTCCTATCCGAACAAAGCCGACGTAGCGCACGCAAAATCCCTCGGCAAGAGCGCAGGCGGCGATATCAAAATCCACGGGCTACCGAATAAATTTAGCTACCTAGGGCAGAGTATCGCGGCGTTCGGCGACTGGACGGAGGGCTGTATAGCGCTCGTCAATGACGATATGGACGAGCTTTTCGAGCACGTAAAAATCGGCACGCCGATAGAAATTTTGCCGTGATTGCACGCGCCTGCGCTAAAATTTCACAGCCGCGATCGATATAAAACGTAGCGTAAATTTCATCTACGAGCTTCAAAACAATATTCGCCGCCCGGGCTTTTGTAGTCGCAAAATTTACATTAAAAGCAGGATTGTTTTTCTAAAAAATTTAATCGTATCGGTGTCTGTCTTGATTAAATTTAGGCTGTTTGCCTAAGGTTTTCTCTACCGCTCAAACAAAATTTCATCTCAAATTTAGCCCTCGGTCTGGCTGAAATTTCATCTCAAATTTATGGCGCAAATAGTCTAAATTTAAATATACGCAAGCCCGATGATTTGCGAGTTTCGTCCTTGCCGAATCGATAAAATTTTTAAAATCGCGGCTCGCCGTTCGCACCGTATAAAATTCTTTGCGAGCCATTACGCAAAATCCGCGTCCTCGCGCAAAATTTCAGATTAAATTTCATCCCCAATAAGCCTTTTTTTATCGCTTTTGGATATAATGCGCCAAAACTAAAATAAGGAATTTTAATGATACCATTTAGCGATGAAGAGCTTCTAGCTCCGGTACAGGATAGCTTGGAGCTAATCCGACCGATGCTGCAAAACGACGGCGGCGATATGAAGCTTTTAGGCATAAAAAACGGCGTCGTCTATGTCCGCCTTACCGGGCATTGCCACGGCTGCGCCGCAAGTGCGCAGACCCTAAAATACGGCGTCGAGCGCCAGCTTCGCATGGATATTCACCCCGAGCTTAGCGTCGTAAACATCCCCGAAGGCGAAGAGTTTGAACTATAAAAAACTGGGGCTAAAGGCCTTTTCGCGCGGAGAATTCGAACTTTCGAAGCTGTATTTTTCGCTCGCATACGAAAAAAGCGGCGAGGAGGAAATTCTATTTTTGCTCGAGCTTTGCCAGACTGCGCTGGCAGACCGCGAAGAGGCGCTTATGCTCTTTGATTTTTACAATCTCAGCCCCAAAACTCAAACTGCGGAGCTTTTTAAAATTTTAAACTCCATCAACGAAAAGATCGCGAACGAAGCGGCTTCCGAACCCGGCGCCGAGGATGAGATTGCAGTCATCGCTTATGCCGATTTTATGCGCGCGGTAGGCCAAAAAGGCTTTAAAAACGCCTTTGAATCGATCATTTTTTCCTCTAAAATCGCCATTTCGGACAAAAGCGAGATGATAGAATTTTTAGAAAATTTGATAGAAAACGGCTACTACGAGATGGGGCTTAATTACGTCGAAAGCTCGGCTGCTGCGTACGCAGGCGATGAGCGCTTCGAAGCGCTGATGCAAAAAATCAAAAATCATGAGAATACGACTCGAAAATAGCTTTATCACCGACAACTCCGCCGAGTGCGAGGCGGGCTGCTTTTTTATGCGCACGGACGCGAACGCTAAATTTGAACCCGAAGCGGCGCAAAAAGGCGCGCAGATCATCTCTATCGCGCAAGCAAAGAAGCTTTTGAATATCGATCCGCGCATCAAAATCGTAGGCATCACCGGCACGAACGGCAAGACCACGACCGCGGCGGCAATCTATTCGACGCTGCTGGATCTGGGCTTTAGCTGCGGCCTAAGCGGCACGCGCGGCGCCTTCATAAACGAGCGCAGAATCGACGAGAAGGGGCTTACGACGAGCTCAGTTTTTAAGACGATGAGCTATCTTTACGAAGCCGGCAAGCAGGGCTGCGAGTACTTCGTTATGGAGGTCAGCTCGCACGCAATCGCACAGAACCGCATCCAGGGGCTAAATTTTGCGCTTAAAATTTTTACGAATTTGAGCCAAGATCATCTCGATTATCACGGCAGCATGCAAGAATACGCCGCAGTCAAGAGCTCGTTTTTTGCAGACGACGCGCCAAAGCTTATAAACGCCGATGGTGGACACATTAAATTTAACCCCGCAAACGCCCTTACCTACGGCATAAAAAATCCCGCGAGCTTCGGCGTGATCGGATACGGGCTAAAGGGCGGCATCGACGCGCTCGTGCGCACTCCAAACGGCGATAATGCGCAGCTACAAAGCGATCTCATCGGCGAGTTTAATCTCTACAACCTTACCGCAGCGTTTGCGGCGGTTAAAATTCTAACCAAGCTGCCGAACGAAAAGATAGCAAAAGCCCTGGCAAACTTCGGCGGCGTCGAGGGTCGCGTGCAGATCGTAAATAAAAATCCGCTTGTAATCGTCGATTTCGCTCATACCCCGGACGGCATCGAAAAGGTGCTAAACGCGCTACGCACAAGCGGCGAGATTATCGCGGTTTTCGGCGCAGGAGGCGATCGCGACCACGGCAAGCGTCCGAAAATGGGCGCCATCGCGGAGCACTTTGCTAAAATCTGCATCGTTACGAGCGATAACCCGCGCAGCGAGGATCCAGACGAGATCATCGAGCAAATTTGCGCCGGGATGCGCCGAAAGGATAAAATTTTAAAGATCGCGGATCGCAAAGAGGCGATCGCGCGCGCGCTAGATCTTGCCAAAAACGGCGAGATGATCGCTATTTTGGGTAAGGGCGACGAGACCTACCAGGAGATCAAGGGCGTGAAGCACCCCTTTAGCGACAAGCAGGTCGTGAGTGAGCTCGTCGCGGCGCGAGGCGGGTCAAATTTAGACTAAATTTAAAGGACAGCCGATGAAAATCGAAATTTTATCAAGCAAAATCCACCGCGCGCGTGTGACGGACGCCAACCTCAACTACGTGGGCTCGGTCACGATCGGACCCGAGCTCATCGAGGCTGCGGGGCTTTTCGAGTACCAAAAAGTCGATATCCTAAACGTCAATAACGGCGAGCGCTTCGCTACCTACGTGATCCGCGGCGAGAAAAAGGGCGAGATCTGCCTAAACGGCGCGGCCGCGCGCAAAGTCTGCGTCGGCGACATCGTCATCATAGTAGCTTACGCACAAATGAGCGCCAAAAAAGCGAAAGATTTTGAGCCAAAAATCGTACAGGTAAACGAGAAAAACGAGATCGTAAAATAACATGGCGCCGCGCCTCGATGGGCTTTTCGCCTCGCCGCAGCACTACGAAAAATACAAAGCGCGGCTGGGTAAAAAACTAGCCGAGTTTCGCTTCGGCTTTATGAACGACGCAAAATGGCGCAAGCTCTTTTCGGCGATCTGCGCTGAAGGCTCGCCCGCTAGGCAGTGCGAGATCTATGACTTCTTCGGCTCCTGCGTAAACGAGATCAGATTCGCCCTGCCCGCCGCAGACTACGCGCAAGGCATCCGCGACGGCTACATCTCGCAGCGCCTCACGACGAGCGAAAAGCCCACCCTCTACGCCGAGATAGAATACATAGAATTTGCGAAATTCTACGACTTCGCAAGCCGCGGCGCGCTGCTACCGCCCGAGCACAAAAGTCAAGACCTTGACGCCATAGTGCGCTATTTAGAGCGTCTGGGCAAATTTGAGATGGAGCCGGGCGAGCAAAGCTTAAAAATTTACGGCTACAGGCGCTAGCTCTTTACGCGAAGTTTTGCCTCTTGTACGCAGGCGCGCCTGTTCACTGCGCGCCAAGAGGCGCGATTTGCGCTAAATTTCACTCCGAACAGCCCACTATAGCCGCCTATCGATCCACAAAAAAAGGAGCAAATTTGAACTACGAAGAATTTTACGGCGCCGTCTGCGAAATGGCGGAAAAATTTGAAGCGAGCCGGGCCGCGAACAGAGAGCTAGACGCATATCTACTCGCGCTTTTGAGGCTACTTGAGGCACGCGGCGGCGAGCCCTTTAGCGCAGAGCTGATGCTTGAAATTCTAAGCGCGGCGTTTGAGAGCGAGAGGGCGGAGCCCAGCGAGACGTGGCTTGAGATAGAGCGAGCGCCCGAGTTTGCACACTTCTGCAAAGATGGGCCTGCGGGCGGCGGCGATACGTTTCGTTCGGCGGAGGAGCCAAAAACCGCGCCAAGCGAGGCAAAATTTATGAACGGCAAGAGCAAGACGCAAGAGCAAAATTCTATCGCAGCAAGCGGCAGCCTCTCTGCAAAAACAGTGCGAAACGAGCCCTTGGGACCGAAGACGAATGAGCCCCTAAAATTCGAGGCCACAGACAAGCACGGCGGGCTTGCGTATTCCGCGGAGGTCATAAAATTTCAGCTAGCGGAGCTTAGCAGGATGCACGCTAGCGGACAGCTTTGCGGACGATAACAAGTTTTTCGGCATCGTATCGTCAGGCGGGCATGGCTGGTATAATTTCGATCCGTTTTCGCTGCTGGAGTGCGGAGCGCGCGGCCTGATGGATCACGCGGGCGAGGATGCGCCCGTGCGCGACGGCTGGGAAATGCTCGGCGAACTGCTCGAAATGGGACGGACGTACGAGTAGGCGGCGGATTTTGCGGCTAAATTTCAAAATTCGCGGAGCGAATTTAACGAGATCGCTTTGCTCGCTCATATTTGCGGGCGAAATTAAATCGCTCGCTTATCGTGCATGCGCCGCTTCGGCAGGGCTCGGCCAATTTCTGCGGTTTGAAATTTTAAATTTCGCGTCTCGCGTCCGCCGTAAAATTTGAGAGTACGCTTAAAATTTCAGATCGCTCCGAGCATGAAATTTGACGACTTTAAAATCATAAATTTCGGCCATATTTCGCTTAAAAATCGGCGATATAAAATTCTAAAATTTTCGTGCGACTTTCTCGCGAGTTTGCGCGCTCTTTAAAAACCGATTTAAATTTAGCGTCTCTGCTAAAATTTCTACGGTAAGGCTAAATTTACCGCTCCGTCCGCTACTTCAAATGCTCTTTCAGCTCCGTGATTTGCCGCTTAACTTCGTCTATTATCTGCGGCGAGTTTTCCCAAATTTCAAGAAAAGCCCATTCGTCGCTTGGCGGGTTGATCATATTTTCCAAAATCGCAACGACTTTCCGGATGGTCGGTTGCAATTTATCTAAAAAATCCGACGGACATGCATACGGCGAACCGAAACGCTCCAAAATATACGCGACCGCCCTAATTTCGTCGTAGTTTTCGTTTCTCGGATCGAAATTCGCTGCCGTGCTTTGCAGCAGATCAAAATTTTTGCTCTCCCAAAACCTCGCGAACCAATCCGCCGCCTCGTCGTTTTCGTACGCTCTGTAGCCCCAATCGCCCATTTTTAGCTCCTTTTAAAATAAATTTCATCGCCGAGCTTTAATGGCGCCTCTTATTTAAATTTTACCCGCCCAAGCTAAATTTTAAGCCGCTTTTTGACTGCGCGTGCCCGCCGAAAAATCAAATCTGAGAATAAAACTCGCAACGCCAAGTCAAACACTAAATTTAGCTTAAATTTGCTAAAATAGCCAAAATTTAAAGGATTTTTGATGTTCGAAGGAATAGATTTTTCAAAAATGGGGCAGATGCTCGATCAGATGCAGGCCAAGGCTAAGCAGATCGAGGAGGAGAATGCGCGCAAGGAATTCACCGTAAAATCGGGCGCGGGCATGGTCGCCATCAGGCTAAACGGTGCGGGCGAGGTGCTCGATCTAAGCATCGACGACAGCCTTTTTAACGACAAAGAAAGCTTGCAGATCCTACTGATCTCGGCGATAGGCGACGCGATAAAGCTGGTCGAAAACGAAAAGAAAGGTGCCGAAGCGTCCATGCTAGGAGGGCTCGGCGGCCTAGGCGATCTGCTCGGCGATAAGGGCTAAGCGTAGTTCAAAAATGGTGAAAATAAGCTTTTTATATAGAATGGCTGTTTTGCTTAGCGAACGGTTTGGATTTTACGGAGCGAGCGGCTTCTGTAGCTAACTAAATGAAGCCCGATTGTATAAGGCGACAAGTTAAATTTAGATTTTGTGGCGATACGTTTTGCATAAAGTGCGGCCTGCTTGATTTGATGCTCGATTGTTAAATTTTAACCTTAGCAAATCAATCAGTCAAATTTAACGGGCGGCGCGAGGGCAAATTCTAAAATTTCGGCGAGCTGCTACGCTGCGGCGCAAAGTAAAATTTAGCTCGCACGGCTTAAATGCAAAGCGGGCGAGCCGTTGCGCGACATCCGCGAGCAAATCGAGCGTAAGATGCGGCTCAAAAAAGCGGAGCATCCTTCGCCTCGCGCACTGCGTAAAGCTAGGGAAATTAAAATTTAAAATTTTAAGCGGCATGATTACTTCTATGCGACGTACAAACGGCTCGCGACAGCAAAGTCTAAGCTGCGCGACGAAAAGGCATTCGAAGGGCGCGAATTTGCATTCGTCAAGGGCGCGCCCAAGCAGAGCAAATCAAAACTGCAAGGCAGGATCGATGGATATTTTAGAAAAATTTAAAGACTACTTGAAGCAAAACGAGCTGAAGGCGCCGAGCTTTCATCCGTATTTTGAGGAGGCGCTCAATTACATGCTGCAAGCGGGCGGCAAGCATTTTCGCGCGCAGCTGCTGCTAGGCGTCGTTTCGGCGGTGGATGAGCGGCGCTTTGAGGGCGCGTTAGCGATGGCGATGGCGCTTGAGATGATCCACACCTACTCGCTTATCCACGATGATCTGCCCGCGATGGACGATGCGGATCTGCGCCGCGGACGGCCGAGCCTGCATAAAAAATACGACGAAGTCACGGCGATTTTGGTGGGCGATGCACTAAATACCGACGCGTTTTTAATCGCCGCAAGCGCAAACCTAAGCGACGAGATCAAGATAAAATGCATTAAAACTCTAGCGCGAAATGCAGGCAGTGGCGGCATGGTGCTCGGTCAGGCAATCGATTGCCATTTTGAAAACAGTCCGTTAAAGCAAAGCGAGCTTGAGTTTTTGCATCTGCATAAAACGGGCGCGCTCATCGCAGCGGCGTTTGAGCTAGGCGCCATAATCGGCGGGCTAAAGGACGAGCTCGCGCATGAGCTTTATAAGATCGGGCTGAAGCTAGGTCTCATATTTCAGATCGAGGATGATATCATCGACGCCACTAGCGACGAGGCAAGCGCAGGCAAGCCCGTAGGAGCGGACGGCGCGAAAAATTCCTTCGTAAATTTACTAGGTCTTGCGGGTGCGAGGAGCTACAAGCGGCGCCTAATAGACGAGGTAAGCGGCGCGATGAGCGGCTATGATGCGAGCCTACGCGATTTGGTTTTAAATTTGATAGAAAAATACCTGAAAGGATGAAAAATGTCGAGCGAGCAGCTAAGTAAAATTTCAAATACGATCAAATTTCTAAGCGCGGATATGATCCAAAGCGCTAACTCAGGCCATCCCGGCACGCCGATGGGGCTAAGCGACGTAATGAGCGTCTTTATGAGCAAGGTCCGCCACAATCCCAAAAATCCCGCGTGGCTGAACCGCGACCGCGTCGTATTCTCGGGTGGACACGCAAGCGCGCTCGTGTATAGTTACCTCTACCTTAGCGGATACGATTTGAGCATGGACGATCTAAAAAGCTTCAGGCGCCTACACTCCAAAACCCCGGGCCACCCGGAGATAACCACTCCCGGCGTCGAGATCGCTACCGGACCGCTCGGACAAGGCGTCGCAAACGCAGTCGGATTTGCGATGGCCGCAAAATACGCCGCACATCTGCTCAATGAGGAAGGAAACGAGATCATCGATCACCGCGTCTATTGCTTCTGCGGCGACGGCGATCTACAGGAGGGCATCAGCTACGAAGCGTGCGCGCTTGCGGGCAGACATAGCCTCGATAATCTTACGATAATTTATGATTCTAATGGCATCACGATCGACGGCAGCACCGATATCGCGTGGTTTGAGGATGTGAAGGTACGATTTGAAGCGCAAGGCTTTGAGGTCGCACGCATCGACGGGCATAATTTCGATCAGATAGAATTCGTCCTTGACGAGGTCAAAAATAAAACAAAACCCTACCTCATCATCGCAAATACCACGATCGGCAAGGGCGCGCTAGAGCTTGAGGGCACGGCCAAGACGCATGGCGCACCGCTTGGAGAGGAGCTGCTTGCACGCGCCAAGCAAAGCCTGGGCTTTGATCCCGCCCAAAGCTTCGTCGTAAGCGAGGATGTGCTTTTTGCGACGCGCGCCGCGGTCGAGAGGGGTGATTTAGAGGAGCGGCTTTGGAAGGAGAAGCTCGCAAAGCTAAGCGATGAGAAAAGAGCGCTTCTAAACGAGCTTTTAAATCCCGACTTTAGCAAGATAGAATTCCCTGATTTTAGCGGACTTAAGGTCGCCACGCGCGATAGTAACGGTAAAATTTTAAACGCTATCGCAAACGCGGTGCCCGGCTTTTTGGGCGGAAGCGCCGATTTGGCGGCATCGAATAAGACCGAGCTAAAAGGCGGCGGCGACTTTCCGTGCGGCAAAAATTTACACTTCGGCATCCGCGAGCACGCGATGGCGGCGATCGGCAACGCCTTTGCGAGATACGGGCTTTTCATTCCGTTTAGCGCGACGTTTTTTATCTTTAGCGACTATCTCAAAACGGGCGCTAGACTTGCGGCACTGATGGGCTTGCGCCACTACTTCGTCTTCACGCACGACAGCATCGGCGTGGGCGAGGACGGGCCGACGCACGAGCCTATCGAGCAGCTTAGCACCTTCCGCGCGATGCCCGGCTTCTACACCTTCCGCCCGGCAGATGGCAACGAAAACGTAAAATGCTGGCGAACGGCACTTGCTCTAAATGCCCCCGCAGCGTTCGTCTGCTCGCGCCAAGGGCTTGAGCCGTTACCTAAGGCGGTCTTGGGCGACGTGCAAAACGGCGCGTATCTGCTAAGGCAGAGCAAAGAAGCACGTATCACGCTCATCGCAAGCGGCAGCGAAGTCTCGCTCTGCTTAAAAGCGGCGGCGATCCTGCAAGAGCAGGGCATCGGCGCAAACGTCGTAAGCGCGCCGTGCTTCGAGCTTTTGTGCGAGCAGGACGCAGATTATTTGGCGCAAATCCTAGAGCCGCAAACTAAAATTTTAGCCGTCGAGGCCGCAAGCGCGCTTGAGTGGTATAAATTTGCAGACGCGGTACACGGCATGCGAAGCTTCGGCGAAAGCGGCAACGCAAACGAGCTATTTAAGCTTTTCGGCTTCACCGACGTCGCGATCGCAAAGCAGGCCAAAGAGCTTTTAGAGCAGTAGCGGAAAGGGTAAAATTTGAGCGAAAAAATCAAAATTTCGTATTTAGACGGATTTAAAATTTACGGATTAAAAGCCCGCACGAAAAACGCGGACGAGATAGGCGGAAGCGGCAAAATTCCCGCGCTGTGGGCGAAATTTATGAAAGAGTGTTATGACGGGTGGAGCGAGATTTACGGCGTCTATTACGATTACGAAGACGGCGCCGACGGGCTTTACAATATCTTTATCGGCACCAAAGCGCCCCGCAGCGACGAAGCCTTGGAGATCAAAAGCGGCAAATACGCCGTTTTTAGTTTTCCAAATGAGCCGCAAAACGTAGCAAAGTTTTGGGGCAAAATTTGGAGCTTTTTTGAGGCCGGCGAACTAAAAAGAGCGTTTGGAACGGATTTTGAGTTTTACGGCGGAGAGGAGATCAAAATTTTTATCTCGGTTTTGTAGGGCGGCGCATGAAATTTATAAACGGGGAGTGATTTTTCGCCGCCGCGACGATGAGCTTTTGCGTAGAATTTCATCCATAAAGCGGTAAAATTCCGTGCCTAAAACTACGCGCGAAAATAAATTTTATGCCGAAAGCCGCGCCGTACCTTAAGCCGTAGATTTAAAATGAAATCTAAATTTGCGCCGTTAAATTTCAACCCCCGCTCGCAAAATCAGGCGAAATTTCGCGCGGAATTTCATTTTTAAATCTGTTATTAAGCCATTTTTGGCTTAAATTACACTTTCATTAGGGTAGATGTCCGAGCGGTCGAAGGAGCGCGCCTCGAAAGCGCGTAAGGCGTCAGCCTTCTGGGGTTCGAATCCCTATCTACCCGCCATTCATCCAAATTTCACCCAACACTCGGGAGCCAGATGAGCAATAAACTCCTTTCGATGAGCCTGCAAGAGCTGTGGCGGCTCTTTCCGATACGTCTCGTGCCGCACGATCCGCGCTGGAGCGAATACTTTAGGCAGGAGCGCGAAATTCTGCGCAGGCTGCTGCGAGATCATGGCGAGATCAAGATCCACCATATCGGCAGCACCGCGGTAAGCGGGATCTGGGCGAAGCCGATCGTAGATATTTTGATCGAATGCTCAGATATTGCCGCCGCCAAACAGCGCTTGATAGAGGCGGGCTATCTGCTAATGAGCGAAAAGGGGAGCCGCTGCAGCCTAAATAAAGGCTACACCGAAGCGGGGTTTGCCGAGCGCGTTTTTCACGTGCATCTGCGAAATTTCGGCGATACAGATGAGATATTTTTTAGAGATTTTTTGCGGGCGAATGCGGATATCGCCGCGCAGTACGAGGCGCTTAAATTAGAGCTTTGCAAGCGCTATGAGTTTGACCGCGACGCCTATACTGCGGCGAAAAGCGAATTTGTGCTTAAATTTACGCGCATCGCTAAAGAAAATTCAAAATAACCGCGCAAAAATTTAATCTCTACACAGAAGCTCTCTCACCAAGAGCGATAAAAATGGCTAAATTTTATAAACGAAATGGGTAGATAGCGCCGCACCTTGCAGATTGGTTTTTATAAAATTTTGACCGTAATTTCAAATTTAAAGAGCGACCGCCCGGTTATCGGTAGATAAAATTTTACAAATTCCACCAGCAGCAAAGTCGCCCATAAAATGCGTCGTATCACCCACATCATATTCAAGCAAAGACATCTCCGCGCTTCAGTACAAGTTTAAATTTAAAAACCTACGCGTCATAAATTTTAAACATTCCACAAAAATATGGGCTCTTAAATCCGCTAAATTTAAAGCGGCGAAAATTTAAAATTCCTCACCGCTAGCTAGCCGCACAAATCCGTCTGGCACTTAAATTTAATGATCGCTCTTCAGCCCCGCGCCGCAAAGCGGGATGATCCTATCTCCTTGTAGATCGTGGCTTTCTTTGTAGCGCAGATACGCCGCGTAGGTAGCCGCGGTCGTGTGCTCGACGTAAAATCCGCCGCGCGCAAGCGCCGCTCTGGCAGGCAGTATGTCGCTCTCGCTCGCTAAGATCACCTCGCGCTCGCCCGCGTAACTAGAGCCGAGAATTTCGCTCGCGCGCATCGGTCTTGCGATCGCGATGCCCTCCGCTAGCGTCGGCTGCGGCTCTATCGCTCGCGCCGCACCTTTAGCGCCGAAAAGCGGAGCGCAATGCTCGCCCTGAACGATGAAAATTTTTGGCAGTGCCTCGATAAGACCGCCCTCATATAGCTCGCCCAGCGCCGCTTGAGCGCCCAGCAGTAGCGTACCGTTGCCTACGGGGATAAAGATATTGCGCGGCACCCTGCCCAGCTGCTCGTAGATCTCATAAACGTAGCTCTTCGTGCCCTCGTAAAAGATCGGATTATAAACGTGGTTGGCGTAATAAATTTGCTCATCCGCAGCCTTTTTGCGGCACGCGTCCGCCGTCTCGTCGCGGCTACCGTCAAAGACCGTGACATGCGCGCCGTGGCTTTTGATCATATCGATCTTTTTAGGCGATGTGCCTTTAGGGACGTAAATTTCGCATTCGATGCCCGCACGAGCGCAGTACGCTGCCACGGCGTTGCCTGCGTTGCCGCTGGAGTCTTGTAGCACCTTTTTTACGCCGATATTTTTGGCGTGCAGCACCAAAACCGCCGCACCGCGGTCTTTGAACGAAAGCGTAGGCATCGCGTAATCGAGCTTGAGATAGAGATTTTCGCCGAATTTTACGCTCGCCGTGAGCCCCTCGCCCATCGAAATTCCTCTAAATTTCGCCGTATCGATACCCATAAACCTGCGGTATCTAAAGATGCTAAACTCGCTTTGATCTACGAGCGCGGGGTTAAATTTAGGCGCATCGGAGTTTAGCTTATACAGCCCGCCGCAGTCGCATTTATAGCTCAAAGTATCGATGGGCGCGTGCTTGCCGCAGCCAGTGCAGATGAAATCGCTCATTTTCGCTCCTATTTTTTCTCTTTGATTTTTGCGACGGCCTCAATCTCTACGAGGCAGCCGAAGTGTAGAGCCGTAGTCGGCACTACGACGCGAGCGGGCTTGTGCGCGCCGAAAAACAGCGCGTACTGCTCGTCGATCACGTCCCAGTTCGCGACGTCAGGCGTATAGACGCGACACATCCGCACGTCGTTTTTATCTGCGCCCGCGGCGGCCAGCACTGCCGCGACGTTGCTTAGGGCCTGCGCGGTCTGCGCAGCAAGACCATCTGGAGCGGCTCCCGTGCGTGGATCCACGCTTAGCTGCCCCGAGACATAGAGCGTGCCGTCGTCGTCTAAGATGCCCGGCGCATAATGCGCCTTTTTCGGCGCGAAGCCGCTCGGATAGATCTCTTTCATTTGAGCTCCTTGGCGTAGATTTTTTGAAATTTTATCTAAATTTCTAAATTTTATATGAAATTTTATAGACTTTGCGCCGAACTTGTCTTTTCGGATCGAGCATTAAGCTCTTTGAAATTTTGAGACCCGCCGCTTGTATAGCGCAATATGTGTAGATAAAGCGCAATCCGCCCGTTATTCGAGCTCGTAGCCCTTTGCGTTTTTTAATTTCTCGTCATAATCGACTCCGTTAGCAATTCGCTTGCGAGAGGCATTGAAATCCGATCGTATCGGGCTTTTGTGCTCGTCAAACTCAAGTGGCGCGACACCGATGATATCTGCTAGCAGATGCGCTAAATCATCGCTCATAAAAGGCTTGTCTTTCGCCGCAGCTAGCCTCTGCCATAGCTTAGCGTGATCGCTCAAAAACTCGCGAGAGCCTATGAAAATTAGCGGAATTTCGTAAGTAAAGCGGCTCTCCATGCCATGCCCAAGGCGTCCATTTTCGTATAAATTCTCTCCGTGATCGCTAAGATAGACGATGAGACTGTCGTCGCCGGAGAAAATTTTAAAAATTTCATTTATGACGAAATCGTTGTAAAGCACGCTGTTATCGTAATACGCGACAACATCTTTCTGCTTGGAAGTAAGTTTTGCCTTTATGTCCGCCGCGCTAAACTTGCCGAATCCCTCGGGATAGCGCAGGCTGTAATCCATATGGCTGCCGATGAGATGGATCACATAGAAATTTCGCTCGCTCTGCCCCGCTTTCGCCTGATTTATGAGCGGAAGCAGCACTCCGTCAGGTTTGATGCGAACGGTTTCATAAAGATTGCTCTTTGAAAGGAAAGATTCAGCGTCCGCGCGATCGGCAGCGCTTTTGGCACTTAGCGCATGCGCGCCGAAAGCCTCTTGATTGCTGATCCAAAAGGTGCGGTAGCCACTTAGCTTAAACATATCAATGATGCTAAGGTTGCGAAACCACGCCCTTTTGCGCTCGCTTTCGTAATCGCTGAAATTTAAAAGCCGCATCAGCACCTGATTAGTCGTGCCGTAAGGCGAGATTGTATCGCTAAATTTTATCAGATTGCCACTTGCTTCGAGACCCTCCAAAAGCGGCGTATTTTTAACGCCGTAGCCGTAGAGCGACATATGCCCGCGCTGCAAGCTCTCGCCTATTATTAGGATGATATTTTTGACGCGAGACTTTTGCGAGGCGGGGTTTGTAGTAGCGTCAGTGGTTTTGGAATTTGAAATCGCGCTGGGGCTTTGCGGCGTAGAATTTAAAGTCTTGCCCCAGCTCTGCGGCTCAGCGCCCGGGGCGGACGTAGAATTTAAATTTGCGCCGGAATTTTGCGCCTGGACGCTTGATGCGGGAGCGGAATTTTCAGACGCGGAGCCCGAGGCGGCGCCTTGCGGATCTGAATTTCCGCCGCCATTTAAAATGCTTTCGTTCGCGCGCTTGGCCTCGTCATATCCGAGCTGCACTTCGCGCATATCGGTGATGAAATTTTTATCGCTAAGATAGTCTTTTATCGTAAAGGCAAACTCCAGCGGGACGTATTGCGATAGTTTGGTTATATAGCCCTGCTTGCCCTGGGAAGCTTTAGCGGCGATATCCGCGCAAAAGATCGCCCCGTAGATAAGATAAAGCGCTGCTAGCAGCAATCCTAGGCGGCTATGCGTTTGCTCCCACTTTCTCCGCCCCGTTCTTAGCGCTGCAAAGATGCAGCCAAGCAGCACCGCTAGATACAAAATCGTCGCAGGGTTAAGAAACTGCAAAACAAACTCACGCGTCTCTGCTGCATCGGTATGCACAAGCGCGTCGATCGCCACGACGTTGAAGCTTGAGTCGAAATTTACGATCAAAAATAAAGCCACACTCGCAATTAGCGCAATTAGCGCTAGTAACACGAACGAAACGAGCTTAAAAAATCGGCCGCTAAGCAGATAGCAAAGGTGAAAGATGAGTAAATTTATGATGAGCACCGCAGAAAAGCCTTTAAATACATGCGAAAAATGATACCCATTGATCTGATAATGTATCTTAGCCCAGCACGCAAGCAAGCATAGCGCCGTGCTAAGCCAAAACACCCTCCATACGGGACGCTCGCGAAGCGCGGCAAAAAAGCCGCGGTCGATTTTTATAAGCAAGCACGCTATAAGCCTACCCGCTTTCGTCCGCGCCATAATCCCGCCTATATTTGCTAGCGCTACATAAAATTTTTCTCTCATTTCATCTTCCTTAGCTTTACAAAGACACGATGACGCGCACTCTGCGTAGCGCGACATATTTTCGCTTTAAAATCAAGGCGCAATCTTAGCCGCTTAAAGCTTTGAGCTCGCTTACTTGCGCGCCTTTACGCTTCAAATTTTGCGGCTAAATTTTAAAGATACGGGGAGTTTGTAATTGGACGACAGAATTTTGAGGCTAAATTTTAATTGAAAGCGGATTTATGAGTGAGGTTATGAGACAGAAGCTCTGGGATAAAATTATTAAAACGTAATTTCAAAAAATTTAGCTAATTAAAATTTCAAAGCAATATTGCCGCGGTCAAAACGCTTGGGCAAAAATTTTAATAAGATGCGCGGCAAATGGCGCGTTTTATAACGCTTGCATGCCTCATAAAGCCGGCTATGAGGCTAGAGCAGATGAAGCGACCGCGACGCGATATTTTTTAAAATTTACGTCCAGGCTACGAACCGTCGCGATAAGCTTTGAAAGGTCTTCGGACAAAAATTTATGCATGAAGCGGCTGAGGTAAAATTCCAAGACACGAGCGATGTAAAATTGTCGAAATCTAATCGCGGGCGGAATTTCGCCTTGGCAAAAGTGTAAAATTTTAACTAGTCCAAGTCGCCTTTTGTGCGAAATCTACGCGACGCTTAGAACTTCTACCTTACCGTCGAAAACCGCCATGCAGTGCTCATAGTGGCTAGTGCGGAGCCCATCCTTGCTTCTCGTGCTCCATTTATCCTCGGCGATGACCGGCGTGCCGTCCTTTTGGCAGATCATCGGCTCGATGCAAAAAACCATGCCGTTTTTGATTTTGGGGCCCGATTTTGGATTGTTGCCCTCCAGATAGTTTGGGATCTCAGGCTCTTCGTGCGGGTGCTTGCCGATGCCGTGACCGCAGAAGCCATACAGCGGCACGAAGCCGCGTGCGCGGATAAATTTCTCGATCTCGAAGCTTAGCTCTTTGAAGTGCATCCCTACCCTGATCGTTTTGATGGCAAACTCCAGCGTGTCCTTGCTGCATGCGATAAGCTCCTCGTCGGCTTTTGAAATTTTACCGACGGGCAGGGTGCGTGCGCTGTCGCCGAAATATCCGTTTAGCTTCGAGCCCAGATCGACGCCTAAGATATCGCCCTCTTGCAAGATCGTCTCATCGGGAATGCCATGGATGATGACTTCGTTTAGCGAGAGGCAGGCGGCGTTTGGAAAGCCGTATAGCCCTTTAAAAGCGGGATACGCACCCTTGGATGTGATGAAATCGTCGATCTTTTTATCGACTTCGAGTAGGCTAAGACCCGGTTTTATAAATGAAGCTGCGTAATCGAGAGCTTGCGCGACGATCCTGTTCGCCGCACGAAGCCCCTCTAAATCTTTTTTTGTTTTAAGCAAAATCGCCATTTATAGCCCGACCGCACTTAGAGTCTGATATTTGTTCATATAGATCTGCGCTTCGATGCGCCTCATCGTATCAAGAGCGACGGAGACGACGATCAGCACGCTAGTTCCGCCGAAATAAAACGGCACGCCCATAAATTTAACGAGCAGCCACGGGATGACGGTTACTAGCCCGAGATAGATCGAACCCCAAAACGTAAGACGGCTAGCAACTTCGTTTAAAAAGCTCGCCGTTCCTTCACCCGGACGAATACCCGGGATAAATCCGCCCTGCTTCTTTAAATTTTCACTAATGTCCTTGGAATTAAAAGCGATTGACGCATAAAAATACGCAAAAAATATAACCAACACAAAGGTCAAAAAGTTAAAGAAGTAATTGCTAGGGCTTAGGAAATCGTGGATCTTTTGGATGATCGGATTGGTGCTTGCTTGTAAAATTGTAGTCGGAAACATCAAAATCGCGCTTGCAAAAATAGGCGGAATGACGCCGCTTAAATTTAGCTTGATCGGCACATAGTTCATAATGCGCTTGTTTTGATTCGCCATCAATACCTTGCGCGAAAACGATACTGGAATTCTGCGTTCACCTAGCTCCACATATAAAATTGCCCCGATAGTAGCCAGGATAATTAGCACGATCGCGATTAGCTTTAAAACGTTCATTTCGCCGGTATTTACTAAATTTACGGTACTTCCGATCGCTCTAGGGATGGCGCTTACGATACCTGCAAAGATAATAAGGCTGGTGCCGTTACCAACGCCGCGCTGCGTAATCTGCTCGCCGATCCACATCAAAAGCATGGTGCCTGCCAGCATCGAAATGCACGAGATGAAAACAAACTCGTTGGTATTTTCGGCCATTATCGCAGGCGCTCCGGTCTGTCCGTGGATGCCCTGCAAGCCGATGCTAACACCGATGGATTGAACCATAGCGATTGCGATTGTAGCGTATCGGATGATCTGCATATATTTCTGCATACCGTCGCGCTCTTTTTTGAGTTTGCCTAAATTTGGAAAGGTTGCGGCGAGCAGCTCCATAATGATCGAAGCGGTAATATAAGGCATAATGCCTAGCGAGATAACGCTGAATCGCTCCGCCGCGTTACCGCTAAACATATTAAACATTCCAAAAGCGTTGTTGCTATTGCTTTGAAAAAATTGCTTTATAACCTCAACGTCCACTCCCGGAACCGGCACGTAAGCTAGCAACCTATAGGCAAAAAGAAAGCCTAGAGTGATGAGAATTTTGTTGCGTAGCGATTTATTCATTATTTTTGTCCGCTAAATTTTACGTTCTCGTCTTTGATCTTGCTAGCGAGCGCTTTTGCGCCTACGCCGATCAGCTTGATCTTTTTAACGGAGTTTGAAATTTTATGAACGGATTTGATGCTTTCAATCGTAATCTCGCTAAGATCTTTGATAGCTTCGATTTTATCGACATTAATCACGTAAGGTTTTTCAAATTTAGAAGTAAAACCTACCTTTGGAAGCCTTCGTTGAATCGGCTGCTGACCGCCCTCGAAGCCTCTTTTTTCGTGAGAGCCGGTACGTGCGGTCTGACCCTTGCCGCCGCGACCCGCAGTTTTACCTAGGCCGCTTCCTTGACCGCGACCCAAGCGCTTAGTAGCGTGAGTCGAGCCTGGGGCTTTTTTAAGATTTTCTAATCCCATCTTTTATCCTTCTAGTGTTTTAAGATACTAAGAGCTTTCATAGTAGCCCTTACGACGTTGGATGCGTTGTTAGAGCCTAGCGACTTGGTTAGGATATCCCTAATGCCTGCAAGCTCTAAAACCGGGCGCACGGAGCCGCCTGCGATAACGCCGGTACCTTCGCTCGCCGGCTTAAGTAAAATTTTGCTCGCATTGTATTTAACTTCGATATCGTGAGTGATGGTAGAGCCGTTTAAATTTACCTTGATGATATTTTTAAACGCATCGTCTACCGCCTTTTTAATCGCGTCAGGAACCTCTTTGGATTTGCCGAAGCCAAAGCCTACTAGACCGTTTCTATTGCCTACCACTACGAGCGCGGTAAATCTGAACCTTCTACCGCCCTTAACGACCTTCGTAACCCTACCGATATTGACGATTACCTCTTCGAATTCTTCTCTATTATACTTTTCCACAATCATTCCTTTGGGTTATAGTTTGATGCCGTTTTGGCGTAGCGACTCGGCAAAGCTTGCGATTACGCCATGATACAAATAGCCATTGCGATCGAAAATCGCTTCAGAAATGCCTTTATCTTTTAACTTGGAGGCTAAATCTTTAGCTAAGCTAGCCGCGCCCTCTTTGTTCGCCTTTAAATTTAAAACCTTACCGCTGCTGGCGCACAAAGTCACGCTCGCTACATCGTCGATAGCCTGAGCGTAGACGGTTCTATTGGATTTGAAAATAGAAATTCTAGGGCAAGATGCGACGCCTGAAATTTTAGCGCGAATTCTTCTTTTTCTCTTGATTCGTAAAGAGATCTTTCTTTTTAATACGTTCTGTGTCATTTCTCAACCCTTATTTCTTAGCTGTTTTTCCGGCTTTGCGGATAATGCGCTCTTCAAGATACTTAATACCCTTGCCTTTATATGGCTCAGGCGGTCTGAATCCTCTAATCTCGGCTGCCACTTGACCTACTTGCTGCTTGTCGTCGCCTTTGATGGTTACGACGTTTTTATCTACGGAAATTTCGATTCCCTTTGGAGATTCAAAATTTATCGGATGCGAAAAGCCCAAATTTAGCTCAAGCACCTTGCCTTTCATCGCAGCCCTATAGCCGACGCCGTTGATTTCGAGCTGTTTTGAAAAGCCCTCGGTAAGACCAAGGACGATATTGTTGGCTAAAGCGCGGTATGTTCCCCAATATGCCCTGCTCTGCCTATCCTCACCCTTAGGTGAGAATTCTATCTTTCCGTCTTCGATTTTTACATCGACATGACCTTTTAAATCAAGCTCTTTTTCGTTATTCGATTTTTTAAATTTTAACGACGAGCCGTCGATTTTGACCTCAACTCCGTTTGGAATAGAGATCGGTTTTTTACCAATTCTTGACATAATTTTCCTTTTTATTTGTCTAGGGTATGTCTACTTTTACGAATGGATACCACAATGCCATAAAAAGTAGAAACTTCTTACCAGATCGTGCAAAGCACTTCGCCGCCGACGCCGGCCTTGTGTGCGTCGATACCGCTCATAACGCCTTTGCTTGTGCTAACGACGACGGTTCCGTAGCCGTTTTTGAAGCGCTTGATCTCGTCTTTGCCCTGATATACGCGGCGACCCGGAGTCGAAATTCTTTTAACTTCGTTTATCACGCTCCTGCCCTTTTCGTCGTATTTAAGCACTACGTTGATGATCTTTTTATTGTTTTCCTCTACTACGTTGTAGCTCTCGATATAGCCCTTCTCGGCTAAAATTTTAAGCATAGCCTCGACTACATTTGAGTGAAAAAGCTTAGTAGTATCTAGCCTTCGCATCGCAGCATTTCTGATGCGAGTTAGTCCATCTGAAATAAGATCGTTAATCATCTCTTCTCCTTACCAGCTTGCTTTTTTTAGACCTGGGATCAAGCCCTCGTTTGCCATCTTGCGAAGGCAAACGCGACAAATTCCAAAATCCTTATAAACGGAGTGCGGACGACCGCAAATTTGACATCTGGTATATGCGCGAGTGCTAAATTTAGCGGGGCGTTTCGCCTTGGCTACCATTGATTTTTTTGCCATATCATTTTCCTTTTGCAAAAGGCATGCCGAATAGCTCTAGCAATTTAAATGCCTCTTTATCGTTATTTGTAGTCGTTACGACGGTTATATTCATACCGTGAGTTCTTAAAATTTGATCGTATTCGACCTCAGGGAACATCAGCTGCTCTTGCAAACCGAAGTTATAATTGCCGCGTCCGTCAAAGCCCGTTCTAGGTAGTCCTCGGAAATCCTTAACTCTAGGAAGCGCGATAGAGATCAGTTTGTCTAGGAAGGCAAACATCTGCTCTTTTCGTAACGTAACCATTATGCCCACCGGAAAACCTTCGCGAACTTTAAAGCCTGCGACCGATTTTTTTGCATTGACGATAAGCGCTTTTTGGCCTGCGATCAGCGAGATAGTGTCGGCCATATTTTGAAGCACCTTTTGATCTTTGCTTGATTCCCCAGTTCCTACGCTGATAACGATCTTTTCAAGCGCCGGGATAAGCATAGGATTTTTTATATCAAATTCTTTCTGCAAAGCAGCTCTGATGGAATTAGCGTATTTATCTTTTAGTCTGCTCATAATCAACCCTCTACCAACGCAACGTTTGAAATATCCATCGGCATCTCTTTGCTCGTAAAGCCGCCTTGTGGATTTTGCTCGGTTGGTTTGATAGCCTTTTTAGCCATTTTACAACCCTCGACGATAACTTGAGCTTTTTTAGGAAACACGGCCTTAACGGTGCCTGTTTTGCCCTTATCGTCACCTGCGATGATCTTTACTTGATCGCCCTTTTTAATCTTAAATTTTACTGCCATTATAAAACCTCCGGAGCCAGCGAAACGATCTTCATAAAACCGCCGTATCTGACCTCTCTACCGATAGGACCGAAAATACGAGTGCCGATCGGCTCTTTTTTTGAATCCAAAATAACGGCTGCGTTCTCATCGAATCTAATTAGTGAGCCGTTGCCTCTGTGCAACTCTTTAGTCGTACGAACGACTACGGCTTTTACTACTTGACCGCGCTTAATCTTGCCGTTAGGGAGCGCTTTTTTTACAGAGCAAACGATAATATCGCCGATTGTGGCGTATCTTCTTTTGCTTCCGCCCAAAACTTTAATACACATAAGTTCTTTTGCGCCGCTATTATCAGCCACCGCAAGTCTGGTAAAACTCTGTATCATTATTCAACTCCTGTTTTCAAAACCGCTTTTAAGCGAAACGATTTTCTAGCGCTTAGCGGTCTGCACTCGATCGCAGATATGGTATCGCCGATCTTTACGACGTTGTTTTCATCGTGGATCAGATATTTTTTAAATCTTTTTACGATCTTTCTATATCTAGGGTGCATAACCCTTCGCTCTACCAAAACGGTAGCTGTTTTATCGCCCGCCTTCTTTACGACTACGCCTTGAATTTCTCTTTTAAATGCCATAACCTATCCTTATTTCGCTTTAATAGCTGTATTGATTCTAGCGATATCTTTTTTGATAGCGCGAATCTCGTTAGGATTGCTTAGCTGCATAGTTTTTAGCTTTTGTCTAGCCGTAAATAAAAGCAACTTACTTTGTTTCAACATAGAATTTAGCTCAGCCAAATCTTTATCTTTCAAATCAGTATATTTCATTTTCGCTTTCCCTACTTACGATTTTCGTTTTAAAAGGTAGTTTATGAATCGAAAGCATAAGCGCCTCTTTAGCAACCTCTTCGCTAACGCCGGTCATCTCGAAAATGATCCTGCCCGGTTTTATATTCATTACCCACTCTTCTACGCCGCTCTTACCCTTACCCATACGAGTTTGTAGAGGTTTTTTGGTAAGCGGTTTGTCTGGGAATACCTTAATCCAAATTTTAGCTTGACGATTCACGAAGCGCGTCATCGCGACACGAGCCGCTTCGATCTGGCGAGAATTTACCCTACCCGCCTCTACCGCTTTGATACCGAAATCGCCGAACGTCAAGGAATTCCCTCTCGTCGCATAGCCGCGATTGCGACCTTTCATCATCTTGCGGTATTTTGTTCTTTTTGGCATCAACATAACTATTTACCTCTTCTTGGTCTGCGTGTTTTTTTAGGCGCATCATCGGTCTTTTCGGCCTGGATGCCTTTTTGTAAAATTTCACCCTTAAAGATCCAAACCTTAATGCCGATATTACCGTAAGTCGTATGTGCTTCGGCAAAGCCGTAATCGATCCTAGCCCTTAGAGTATGGAGCGGAACGCGTCCCTCCAAATACCATTCGGTTCTAGCCATCTCAGCGCCGCCTAAGCGACCTGCGACGCAAATTTTAATTCCCTTTGCGCCTGCTTTTTGAGCGCCTTGGATGACTTTCTTCATAGCGCGGCGGAATGCAACGCGGCGCTCCAACTGCATGGCTACGTTTTCCGCAGCCAAAAGTGCGTTCGAGCCTACTTTGCGCTCCTCTTTGATATTGATGGCTATGTCTTTATTGACTAGCTTAACGACTTCGCTTCTTAAATTTTCAACCTCGCCGCCTTTTTTCCCGATGATAATACCCGGTCTTGCGGCTACGATCGTTACGCGAATTTTCTTAGCCGTTCTTTCGATCAAAATTTGGCTAATTCCCGCATAATAAAGCTTAGCTTTTAAAAATTTGCGGATCTTGTAATCCTCGCCGATACTCTCGGAAAGCGTCGCTTTAGAAGGAAACCATCTAGACTCCCAATTTCGATTAATTCCTAATCTTAAACCGATCGGATTTACTTTCTGTCCCATTTACGCTTCCTTCTTACTTGGTTTTGCTACTTCGACGATAATGTGCGAAGTAGGCTTGCGGATACGGCTAGCCGTACCTCTGGCGCGCGGACGAAATCTCTTAAGCACCGGACCTACATCCACTCGGCAGCTGGTAACTACGACCTCTTCAGGCTCAAAGCCGCCGTTTGCGACCGCACTTGAAATCGCCGTAGCGATATATTTAGCGCCGCGATTAGGCGTAAATTCCAAAGTAGCAAGGGCAAATTCCGCATTCATGCCTTGAATTTGTTTTGCGATAAGTCTTGTTTTTGTCGGCGAAAGGCGAACAAATTTAATAGTTGATTTACTCATATTCTATCCTTACTTGCCGATCTTTTTCTGCACGGAGCCTTTGTGGCCTTTGAAAGTGCGCGTAGGAGCGAACTCGCCTAATTTATAACCAATATGATGCTCGGTGACGTAAACCGGGATAAAATTCTTTCCGTTATGAACGTTAAACGTAAGTCCGATCATCTCAGGCACGATCGTGCTTCGTCTCGACCAAGTCTTGATCGGTTTATTATCGCCGGCTTTCTTTGCCGCAACGACTTTTTTCATTACGTGATCATCTACGAAAGGACCTTTTTTTAGCGATCTAGCCATTTTTATTTTCCTTTCCTTCTTGAAATTATAAGCTTATCGCTCGCTTTTTTATGGCGAGTTTTATAGCCCTTCGTCGGTTTGCCCCACGGAGTTACCGGATGGCGGCCGGAGTTTTTCTTACCCTCGCCACCGCCGTGTGGGTGATCAACCGGGTTCATTGCAGAACCTCTGGTTTGAGGACGGATACCTCTGTGGCGGTTACGTCCGGCTTTACCAATGACAACGTTTGCCCACTCTTCGTTACCCACTACGCCGATACTGGCCATACACTCTGCGAGCACTCTTCTCATCTCGCCGCTAGGCAGACGTAAAATGACGTATTTTTCCTCTTTACCCATAAGCTGAGCATAACCTCCTGCGCTACGTGCCATTTGAGCGCCTTTGCCCGGTTTTAACTCGATATTATGCAGGATGGTTCCCACAGGGATATTTTTCATCTTCATCGCGTTGCCCGGTTTAATATCTAATCCGCCCTCGGCAGCGGCTACCACGTCGCCCACTTTAAGATCGTTAGGCTTGATAATGTAGCGCTTCTCGCCGTCTGCGTATGAGATCAGCGCGATACGGCAGTTGCGATTCGGATCGTATTCGATCGCCTCGACCTTGCCAGCAACGCCGAATTTATTTCGCTTAAAATCGATGATTCTATAAAGTTTAGCAGCCCCTGCTTGTTTATGGCGGCTGGTAATGCGACCGTTATTGTTCCTTCCGGCTGCGGCAGGAATTTTAACGAGCAAGCCTCTAACGCTAGCTTTTGCAGTGATATCCTCGCTGCTAAGCCCTGTCATAAATCTTCTACTTGGAGTATACGGTTTATAAGTTTTAATCGCCATTTTACGCCTCCACGCTTTCTAGGCTTACGCCTTCAGGTAGTTTGACGTAGAATTTTTTCACATCGTTTCTAGCGCCAGTTCTGCCTTTAAATCTTTTTACTTTGCCATCCTGTCTTAAAGAATTTATCTTTAGAGGAGTAATCCCGAAATAGTTTTTTAAAACGCTCTTTAGTCCGTTTTTCGTAACCGACGGGCTAGTTTGGATAACGACCACGCCGTTTTCTTGAAGACCGAGAGACTTTTCCGTATAAAGGATCGTTTTGATATCTGTTATATCTGCCATTTTAGTCCTCTTTCACTATTGATTCAAATGCCGCTTTTTCGAATACGACCGAGCCGTAAACTGCGATTAGGTAAGCATTGACCTCGCTTGCATCGATGACATAGCAATTCTTAAGATTTCTATAGGCCAAAAGAGTTTGCGCGTCCAGCTCGTTTTTAACGATTAGCGCATCTCTAACGCCTAGTTTCTTAATAAAATTTGCCGCGTCTTTAGTTTTGCCGCTTTTTAGCTCCAAATCATCGAAGATAAAAATTTTACCCTCGTTTGCTTTCTCATTGATAGCAAATTCCAGCGCAAGGCGTTTTTGCTTTTTATTGACCTTCTGCTCGTAATTTCGCTCGTTAGTCGGACCGAATGCGACCGCGCCGCCTACCCAGACATTGGTTCTGGTTGAGCCCGCACGTGCACCGCCGCGGCCCTTTTGTCGCCACGGTTTTTTGCCGCCGCCGCTAACCTCGGCGCGAGTTTTTACTTTCGCCGTGTTTGCGCGAAGCGAAGCAAGGTAAGATTTGACGTACAAATATAGATTGTGCGAATTGACTTCCGAAAATTTCACAGGAATTTCAATTTCGCTTGCTTTTTCTAGTTTTTCGTTAAGCACGCTTACTTTACTCATTTTACTATCCTTATTCTGCCCATTGCGCCGTTAAATCCAGGAACCGAGCCTTTAAGCACCAAAATTTTATTCTCGGCATCAAAGCTTACGACTTCGTTTTTAGCGGTGATCGTTTCATTTCCAGTGTGTCCCGCCATCCTCATACCCGGCTGAACGCGACCCGGCCACTCGCAGTTGCCAATAGAACCAGGCCTTCGGTGGAAGCGGCTACCGTGCGCTGCAGGACCGCCCGCAAAGCCATGGCGCTTAATGACACCCTGATAACCTTTACCCTTGGATCTGAAGCTTACTTTTACGATCTTAGCTCCGCTCAAAACATCTAAATTTTGATCGCCAAGCTCGGCATTTTCTAAGCTTAGAGTCGTAAATTTATTAAATTCCTTGCTTAGGCTATATTTCTTTTGAATTCCGGCGATAGCTTTGTTATATGCTTTGCCGTCTGCGTAGGCTACGATAGCTTTTTTCTCATCGCAAACTTCGCAAATTTTGGTATTAATAAGTCGCAAAAGCGTCACGGGCGTGCTGCTCGTGTCGATCGTCCTACTCATACCTATTTTTTCTACGATATATTCCATTGTTTTACCCCTTATTTGCCCATCGCGTGAACTTCGACATTGACTTCCGGAGCCAAATCAAGCTTAGTTAGCGAATCAACCGTGTCCGGAGTCGCCGCTACGATGTCTAGCATACGAGCGTGAATTTTCATCTCAAACTGCTCTCTGGAGTCTTTATTTACGTGCGGAGATCTTAAAACGGTGTAGCGTTTAATCTTCGTAGGCATCGGCACGGGACCTCTGACGTCCGCACCTGTTCTTTTTACGGCTTCAACGATAGCCGAAACTGTGCGATCTAAAACTCGATGGTCATAAGCCTTGAGTTTTAACCTAATTTTTTGCATCACTTTTCCTTAATAAAGAACTTGTCGCAACGCGCGACCCTTTGTTTCAAACAAAAGACGCACATTATATAAAAGCGCTCCGGTTTTGTCAAGAAAATAGCCAAATTTTATGGAAATATTTCCTTTTAATAAGGAAAAATATATAGAATTTCGAAAATTTTTTAGAGTGTCGGAAATTTTCAATACAAAAATTTTAGATAAATTTGAAATAGACATAAAAATTTCATAGGATTTTTCAGATTTATTTCCTTTTAATAAGGAAAATTTTAAAATACTCGCCATGAATGATCTAAAATTTTTTTACGAAAATCCGCCGGAATTTATGGGCTTTATTCCGCGCAAAAGAGGTATAAACTCTCCCAAAACCATAATCTACGGAGTGCTAAATTCCGGCAAAAGCGCCGTGCTGAAAAATGAAATTTCGGAACTTAAGAAAGATGAAATTTTGTATCTAAATTTAGCCGATCTACGCCTTGAGGATATGGTAGCGGGCGGCACTATCGCTGCGGTTAAAAATAGCGCAGACAATATAAACGGCAGCGAAGTAAATGAGAATGAAATAAGCAAAGAAACTACGCTCGATGCAGATATTTCGGATATAGATGAATTTTACTGCGCCGCCATAAAAAATACAGATACAAAAAATGAAAGCGTAAACGGCTTAAACAACGCAAAAAATGCGGAGTCCGATGGCATAAAAAACAGGAGCGAGAATTTCTTCCGCAAGATCAAAGAATTTTTAGCCACCAACGAGCAAATTTCATCTCTTTTTTTAGATAATTTCAGTAGCGCCGATTTTGAAATTTCATCGCTTCAAAGTTTCGCCGAGGGACTAAATTTAAAGCGCTTTATCATCTCTACTCGCGATAGAGAGTTGGCCCTGCCGGGCTTTGAGCGGCTTGAGCTTTTGCCGCTTTCATTTGAAGAATTTATCGCCTTCGACAAGCGCCACAACGAGATAAACTCGATGATTTCGGCATTTTTAGCCCAAGGCGGCGGCGCAAAAAACCCCTTCATAGCGCCTGCCGAAATTTTAGAATTCGAGCAGAGGCTGCTTGCGGCAAACTTTAGCCGCACGGAAATTTTAATCCTCAAAGAGTGCCTATGCTTCGTCCACGCCGCATTTAGCGCAAATAAAATTTATACCGCGCTAAAGCCGCGCATCAAAATATCCAAAGACGCCGTATACGGCACTATCGCCAAGCTTGAGCAAGAAAATTTCATCAGATTTTTAAGCAAAGCGGGCGAGCCTACGCGCGCAAAAAAGCTATATTTTTCGCATTTTAATATGCGCGAAATTTTAACAAGCAAAAAGGACTTCTCGAAAAAATTTGCCAACGTCCTTTTTTGCGAGCTTTTGGGGCTAAATACGCCGATTTTTTACACAAAAGAGCTGGATTTTTACCTGCCTGCTCTAAAAATGGGGGTTCTCGTCATTCCTTTCAGCGACGCAGACATCATCTTTTTAAAATTCCGCAAAATCTTAAGCGCGCTCAAGAGACTCGGTATCACGAGCTTAAAAGTCGTTTCTATGGCAAACTCCGGTAGGCTCGAGATTGAGGGTATCCGCTGCGATGTCGTGCCGTTTCATGAATTCGTGCTTAGCTTCTAATTATTGATATTTCATATCATAAAAATATAAATTTTATGATATAATTTTGGCAAACCCATATCAATTACGCAAGGGAAAGCCGATGATCAAATTAAAAGACAAACTCATTTATGAAACGCTAAAACTGGTCGAATCACAAGGCGAAGATGGGCTTTTGTGTCGCAATAAGCAAAGCGATGCGGAGTTTATGCGAGCCGTGAACGAATTCGCAGCTGCGAGTGGGCGCAACTACACATCGATCAAATCAACTCTTGACATAATTCATAAAAACTGGGGCTATCTGCAGCGCGAAAGCATTAAGGATACGGGGCTTGACGCGGGCAAGGCGTCGAAGATTTTCATCTACCGCCTATGCGAGGCAGGGCGAAGCTTTATCGAAAAATACGAAAAAGCGCTCGTCCAAAACGCCGACAAATAGCCCAAAATTAAAAATTTTAAGCGCCAATTAGATAGAATTCTTTAATTTCACGTGGAGCGACAAAATTTCATTTTTATGCGACTCGCCTTAAAAAAAGGAGATGAAAATGCTGGATTTTATAGTAAAAATGTTCGCATGGAAAGCCGAGTGGGAGGTAAAAAAGGAATATGACAAAGAATTTGGCGATCTATCCTCCATGCGATCAATCTTGCGCTTTATAATACTTCTTATCATACTTAGTATTTTGATTAAATTTCAATTAAGCGTATGAAAGATACATTTTTAGACATTGCGCTCGTTTTATTTGGCATCGTTATGCTTGTCGCGATACGACAAAAATCTTTATTAAAATTTACAATCTTCGTCGTGATTTTAGCGCTCGCCAGAGAGTTAATCATCAGATTTTATGCCTAGTTTCAGCCAAACCGACGCGGATGGAATTTAAAATTTAAACGACAAAAAGACGGCGCGACGGAATTCGGCGGGCGCAAATTTAAATTTCGCCGTATCCACACTATGCTTTTATCGTCGTTAGTAAATTCTACCGCGCTTCAAGAATTGCCACATCTATAAATCCAGCCTTTATCGTCTGACAGATTTTGCCCGCGGCGAGGATTTGCGCTTGGATACCGCGTTTTCTGCCATTAGTGGCGGATTTCGCTCGTGCAAATGCGACGGAATTTCACTTGTGCGAACACGGCGGATTTTTTCCGGTGGCAGCAAAAATTATAAACCGAACGAGCGGGCTAGAGCGTAAATTTATAATGCTAAATTCCACAAAAGCCCGAATTAATGCAATACAAATATGAAATTCAAGCAAAAATTTTAAATTTAGTAGCAAAATTCCGCACGCTAAAATCTTAAAATTTTATTTCATAAAATTCCGAAATTTGGAATTAAATTTGCAGTGAAGCGCCAAATTTTACCTCAAAATTAAAATTCTCGTGCAAACCATGCCCTGTAAATTTTAAAATTTCATCATCATAAAATTTTAAAATTCCAATGTCGTATTGCAAATCTATTATTTTATAAAACGAAGCGAAAAGCGAAATTTTGTATAAATTACACTCGAAAATTTCACGGATTCTCGCGCAAACCGGCTCGAAATTCCGTCTGCCTACTCCACGTATCCGATAAATTCGCCATCGAAAGTATGCCTAACGTCGCCGCGAAAGTAAATTTTGCCTCCATCCCCTAAGCGCAAATTTAGCGTTTCACCGCTTGCAGGTATCACGCGGATGTCGGGAGCTAGCCCCATATTTTCGACGCCTGCGATGAAGCATGCTGCCATCCCCGTACCGCATGCGAGAGTTTCGGCTTCTACGCCACGCTCAAAGGTGCGCACCTTTAAAATTTTGCTTGCGAGGCGGCTTTGAACTAACGCATAATTAACGTTAGCGTTATACTTTTCACGCAGATCGCGGGCTAGCGCGGCGTCGAACTCATTTAAATCGCTAACGAAAGTTACTAAGTGCGGCACTCCTGTGTTATAAAAATACCACGTTAGTCCTGCCTCCTCAAAGCTTTCGCCTAGGCGTTTAGGACAAGTTAACATTACCTCTACGTTAGCTACTAACGCGTGAGCGTTAGGGCGAAGATTGAAAATCTCGCCAAAGCTTACATTGCGTAGCTCGCCTCGCATGCTCTCGCTCAAATTTCCGCCGAAAATACCGAAAATTTCGCCGCTAATTACGCCTGCGCCGCTTAGAAATTTCATACTCTGCGCGGCCAAAAAATTCTCATACGCATACATGCATACCGCTCGCGAGCCGTTGCCGCACATATCGGCGCTACTGCCGTCGCTATTATAAAATTCCCACTCAAAGTTTATCCCCTCGATACCGTTAAATTTCGGCAACACAACGATGAGCCCATCGGCGCCTACTCCATCGCGCCTATCACATAGCTCGCGCGCTAGCTTGGATCTATCCGCCTTAACTGAATCCGTAAATATTACGAAATCATTTCCGCTCGCATTATATTTTGAAATTTTCATTATCTACCTCGCAAATTTTTAAAATTACTAACGCTCACTAACGCTTTATTAAAATTTTACTTATATCTAAATTTAAGCGTATCGCTTATTCCTAGGCTTTACTAAGACTCAATTTACTAACGTATCTTCTTTCGTGAGCCCATTTTGTTATGCGTTTTTCGCGCTTGATGTTAGAGTCTCATCTCATAATCTCTAAATGCTCGCAAGCATCAAATCTTCCGAGCTTGCAAGCCTTTTCATAAAGCTCGCGCGCCCTCTTTTTATCTTTCGCTACGCCCCAGCCCTTTTCGTATTGATACGCCAAATTTGAACAGGCTAGCGGCTCATCGCTTTTCTCGCACGCCTCGCTAAAATACTTCGCAGCAAGCGCATGATCCTTTTGCCCGCCGTCGCCTTTGAAATACGTAACGCCCAAATTTACGCACGAATCCGCGTGTCCCTGCTCGCAAGCCCTCGTAAAAAATATCCTGGCTCTGTCCGCGTCTTTTTTCACGCCTTCGCCAAGAACGTAGCTAAGCCCTAGGTTATGGCACGCCTCTACTTGCCCCATCTTGCAAGCCTTAATCAAAAGCTCGATCGCCATTTTCGTGTCTGGATAGACGCCGAGCCCCTTTTTATAGTTGTATGCAAGGCTCGCGCACCCCTCGCTGCTGCTTTTCTTACAAGCATCGCTAAAAAGCTCATTCGCCCTCTTGCGATCCTGCGTTACCCCCTGCCCGTCGTTGTAGAGCATCCCTAAATAGACGCAGCCCTTCTGCTCGCCGAGCTTGCACGCCCTGTCGTAATAGCGTGCGGCCTGCCTGAAGCTTCTATTTGAGTCGTATGCATAGCCTAAATTTGCGCAATCCAGCGCGTTTTCCTCGCCGCCAGCGTCGCAGCCGCGCTGCAGCTCATTTATCACGCGGCTTAGTTTTTTACAATCCATCTCGCTCCCCGCGGCGCAGCCCTTTCTTAGATCGTCGATCTCCGCCGAAGCGCCCGTCGCAAACAGCGCGGAGAGTAAAACCGCTCGCGCCGTAAATTTTAATCGCTCTTTAAGCGGCGTGCTTTTAAAATTTTGAAATTTAGCGCCGCTTTGGGCACAGCTACCGATCCTCATCGCCTCTCCTTTATTTTCAACTCATCTCAATTTACGTAGAAATTTTGCGCAACCGCGCAAAGGGCTAAATTTTATCTTTTAGCTCTTTTAAAAATCTCTCCACCGCGGCCTTAAGCGCGGCAAGATCGCCACTATTGTCTATCACAAAATCCGCCATGGCGCGCTTTTGCTCTATGTCCGTTTGCAGCTCCACGCGGTGTTTTGCGGCGGCACGATCCAGCCCGTTTCGCTTCATCACGCGCGCGATCAGCGTATCTTTAGGCGCATAAACGACCGCTACTTTGTCAAAAAACTCATATCTCTTGCCCTCGAAAAATAGCGGAATATCGACAAAATAAAGCCTTCCTTTTGCCTCCAAAGCCTGCGCCTGCAATAAAATTTCAGCCGTTATCTTTGGATGCAGCAACGCTTCTAGCTTTGCAAGCTCAGCAGGGTTTTTAAACACCAGCTCGCCTAGCTTTTTTCGGTCCACCGAGGTGCAAGGGGCAGCTGAAATTTCCTCGCCCGATCTAGCGTTAAATTCCGCTTGGGGGTTCAAATTTGCAGCCTGTACGTCTTTTTGCACGACGTATTGCGCGCCAAAAATTTCCGCCACCTGCGCGGCGCAGCGATCCAAAACGTCATGCGAAATCTTATCGGCATCGATGATCTCAAATCCGAGCCCGGCAAGCAGCTCGCAAACCGCGCTCTTGCCGCTACCGATGCTGCCCGTGATGACGACGGCGTGTTTAAATTTCAAGATGAGCCTTTATAGCGTTTTTATTCGATTTTAGCTAAAATCTGCGAAATTATACCATCTTGGAGGATAAAATTTGATAAGCTACAAAGACGCGGGCGTCGATATAGACGCAGGAAATGACTTCGTAAACGCGATAAAACCGTTCGTTAAAGCGACGCAAACTCCGCACATTTTGGGCGGTATTGGCTCATTTTCGGGTGCGGTGAGGCTGCCCGCAGGCTACAAAAAGCCCGCGATCCTAGGCGCCACCGACGGTGTTGGCACAAAGCTACGACTCGCGATAGACGCGCGTAAATTTGACGGCGTGGGGCAGGATCTCGTCGCGATGTGCGTGAATGATCTCATCTGCAACTTCGCCGAGCCGCTGTTTTTTCTCGACTACTACGCAACGGCGAAGCTCGAGATCGCAGATGCCAAAGAGGTCGTAAAAAGCATCGCCGAGGGCTGCAAGCTCGCCCGCTGTGCACTGATCGGCGGCGAAACGGCAGAGATGCCCTCGATGTATGAGAAAGGCGACTTCGACCTTGCAGGCTTTGCCGTGGGCATCGCCGAGGAGGACGAGATCGACCGCTCAAAATTCGTCCGTGAGGGCGACGTGCTCATCGCGCTTCCTAGCAGCGGCCTGCACTCAAACGGCTTCTCGCTCGCGCGCAAAGTGATCGCCGAGCTGGGGCTAAAATTTGACGACAAAGTGGACGGTCGCGCGCTCATCGATGTGCTTTTGGAACCGACCAGGATTTACGTCGGCGACTTTTTAAATTTAAAAGACAAAATCCACGCGCTCGCGCACATCACGGGCGGCGGCATCGTGGAAAATCTGCCGCGCGTATTTCCGGAGGGACTAGGCGCAAAGATCGAACACGCCGCAATCCGCACGCCCGAAATCTTTAAAATCGTCGCGCAAAAGGTAGAGCCTGCCGAGATGATGAGGACGTTTAATATGGGCATTGGCATGATCGTCGTAGCTCCGAAAGAAAACGCAGACTTCGTGCTGGCAAATACCGATGGATACGTTATTGGCGAGGTCGTAAAAGGACAAGGTGCACAGCTCGTGTAAATTTGAAGCGGTAAAATTTGCCGCTTTTTGCCAAAGCAGAATTTATGTTTAGACTAAATTTTAAAGCAGGTGTTGCGACCGCTTCCAAAAACAGCGCCGAGAATTATTATATGATAGGCCTTGCGGACGACAGGTACGACTATAAAAACTATCTGCTTTTCCAAAGACCGATCAAGCTCGGGCGATACGAGGACGCAGACGCGCCGCATAACGGCTTATACGCCGAGTGTAATGGCGACGTATGTTATAACGGCTGCAAGGCAGTGAAAATCACTAGCGAGCTTATCGTTTTTGAGATCCAAGACAGCGTCATCACCGTGGATATCAGCGGCGTTAAAATTCCCAAACGCTTCATTCAGTATTGCAAAGAAATTTTCGGCGATCTGCTCAGCATCGAGTGGTAAATTTAAATGTGCCTAACGGCACGCAAAAATTTACCTGCAACTACCGTAAATTCTATCTGGAGGATACTACTCCGCATCCTTTGCGTCCGCTTTTTTGACGAGACTTTTATACTCATCCTCGCTTAGATGCTCCATCCACGTTACGTTTTTGCCGTCCTTTTCAAAGGCTGCCGCGATGTGCTCGCCGTCTTCGTGCAGTCCGGCTCCGTGCCAGTGTTTGACGCCCGGCGGACAAAGCACTACGTCCCAGGACGAGCGATTTGCACGATTCCGTCCGCCGTACCGGTGTAAATTTTGCCCTGCGTTACAATTAAATTTTGGCCCACGGGATGCGTGTGCCATGCCGTGCGTACTCCACGCGGAAAATGCACTAGCGCTGCTCCTGCATTTGCATAAGGCGTCGCGCCGAAAAGTAGCGTGACTTTCGGCAGACCGCCTGCAAAAATTTTATCGCTCACCTTGTCATAGACGGCGAGATTTTCCTTTTTAACCAAAACTTGCTTTTCCTGCATCCCTTCTCCTTTGTCTATATTTTTCGCAGTGCTCTTGTGCGCTTAAATTTAACGCGCGCACCGGTCGCTAAACTCAAAATTTTAAGAATTTTAGCGTTCATTTTTTATCTTTCATTATGCCCGCTTTAAATTTAATCACAAATTTAAAGCCAAAGTGCGAGCTCGCCTAAAATTTCGCAAGCCACTCTTTTATCTCTTTTTCGCTCGGTCTCTCGCCGAAGCACTTCCCCGCTAGCCACTCGCCGCCGTTTGCTTTCTTGGCTAAATTTTTATCGCTATTTTCAAGCCCGGAGCTATAAACGGTGCAAAACGGGATCACTTTTTTGCCGTTAAAATCGTTGTTTTTTATAAACTCGTCGATCGGCCACGCAGCATCGTGCCACCAGATCGGATAGCCCACAAAAACAGTCTCGTAGTTCTCCCAGCCGGGGATTTTAGCGTTAGTTAGCGGTACGCTCCTAAGCGATGCATCATCGTGCTCGCGACTAACGCGACTTTTTGGATCGTTGTAGTTCATATCTGCGTTTGTGTAGGGTTGTGCCGGTTTTAGCTCGACTATCTTAGCACCTAAATTTTGCGCTATTAAATTTGCCGCTCTAGCCGTATTGCCGCCTGCTGAAAAATAGACTACGAGCGTCTTTTGCGGCTCAAATTTGATATTTTCCGCTGCGCTTTGGTTTGCCGCGAATGAACACATAGCAAGCGCTGTAGCCATTATTTTACTTAGTTCTTTCATTTTATTTTCCTTTCTTTTATCTCATCTGTTCTTGCCAAAATTTGACCGCCTCATCCAGCCAGCCTTGTGCCGCCGTGCCGGTGCCTAAGCCAAATCCGTGACCTAAATTTGCGTAGCTACGAAACTGCGTTTTAACGCCCGCAGCGGCTAAATTTCGTATCCGTCGCTCCATCACGCCGGGGTTTGCGATCCAGTCGTTTTCGCCAACGACGGCAAAGGTCGGCGGATCATTTCGCGTAAAGTCCGAATAGCCCGTATATTGCATTATCACGGCTGCAGGGCGTGGATGCGAGCCCTGCTCAAAAGCCTGCGTGCCGTAGCTTCCCAGCATCGCCGCAAGTCTAGCTCCGGCCGAGCCGCCCCACAGCGAATAAAACTCCACTCCCACCTCAAGCTCCTTTGCGTGCTCAACAATAAAGCTAATCGCACGAGCAAGGTCTTGCGCCCCGCTCCTAGCGCCCGGGCGGTAGATCAACGCAAAGGCGTTGTAGCCCTTTTTAGAAAGCTCAAGCGCATGCGGGAAACTATCGTGCATCGCGCCCACATAGGTAAAGCCGCCTCCGGCAACCACCACTGCAAACGGTTTGCCCCGCTCTCCTTTGAAATAAAAAAGCCCAGTATCGTTTTTGCGCGGATCGGCGGCTTTTTCGGTATTTGAGTAAATATCATAAAATACCTGCTCGCCGGCCTTAGCGCGATCTTTTAGATAGTTTAAAATTTCAACCGTTTTATTGGCATCGATGTGCTCGTACCACGTCAAATTTAGCTCGCCAAGCTTAGCGCCGCTAAAATAACCCTTGTGCGTAGGGAAAAGCAACCTGCCGTAATCACCAAACGCCGCATCACGGACGACATCTGAAATTTTGCTCTCTTTTGTAAAGCTCTCGTTCATCTGCCCTCCCGCTAGTGCTGCCGCAAATAGCGCCGAAATCAAAATTTTTTTCAAATTTAACCTTTTTAAATTTAGCCGGCGAAGCCGAACTTATCTTAATAGGTTATTTATCATCTTTACTATCTGCGGATCGCTGTGATCGAAAAATAGGCTCGCACCATCGTCTAGCCTTGCGATCGTTTGCATATCCGCCTCGCTTAGCGAGAAGTCAAATATATTGAAATTTTCCGCCATGCGCTCTTTACTCACGCTCTTTGGTATGACGACGATACCGCGCTGCACGAGCCAGCGTAAAATCACTTGAGCCACGCTTCTGCCTTGCTTTTGTGCGATCATTTTTAGCGCTGCGTTGCCAAACATATCCTTTCTACCCTCGCCAAAAGGTGCCCAGCTTTGCATCGCGATGCCGAGCTCCTTTAAATTTACCTGCGCTGCGAGTTGCTGATGAAAAGGATTGCACTCGATCTGATTTATCGCGGGCTTTATCTCGTTGTTTATCGCAAAGTCCATAATTTGGCCGGGGTTAAAGTTACTAACGCCGATGCTGCGGATGCGACTCTCTTTTTTAAGCCTACTCATCGCTCGCCATGCGCCGTAAGTGTCGCTATATGGCTGATGGATGAGATACAGATCGAGATAATCAAGCCCTAGCTTTTTCATCGACGCATCAAAGGCTTTTAGCGCTCTATCCTCGCTTACGTCGCTCACCCAAAGCTTTGTCGTTATAAAAAGCTCTTCGCGTTTCACGCCGCCGGCTATTGCCGCTTTAACCGCCGCGCCAACGCCCTCTTCGTTATGATAAGACTGCGCAGTGTCGATGAGGCGGTAACCCACGCCAATCGCATCCTCAACGCACCTTTGAGCCTCTGCGGGCTCCACCTGATACACTCCGTAGCCTAAAATCGGCATTTTGTTGCCGTCGTTTAAGGTTAAATACTGCATTTTTACTCCTTGTAATTTTAATTTTTTAACTGAAGTGATTATAACGGTTTTAAAAAAAAGGAGGTAGAACGATCCTGTAAAATCATTGCCTATTTCTGCAAATATTATAAAAAATACAAAATTTAGATCAAATTTGTAGTTGGGGTGGGTCGAAAATCTAAATTTAGATAAAAGAGGCTTGGGAGATAAAATCAACGAGAGACAGCAGACCTGCCCGCACTAAATTTAAGCGCCAGTTATGGCTAAGACGTGCGCCTTAGGAGGCATGCCAAACATCCTGGAGTACTCTCTATTAAACTGCGACGGGCTCGCGTAGCCGACGGCAAATGCAGCCTCTGCGGCGTCTAAATTTTGATTTATCAAGAGATTTTTTGCCTCTTCGAGGCGGATCTTTTTTTGAAATTGAAGCGGACTAAGCGCCGTGATACGCTTGAAGTTATGATATAGCGACGATGCGCTGATACCGAGCTTTCTGGCTAAATTTTCGATATTTATCGCCTCGGCGTAGTTTAATTTTATCTCTTTAGCGGCGCGCGTGATGCGGTTTTCTATGGTTTCTAGCATTGCGTATTGACGCAAGAAATCGCCGTTTTTGCCCTTTAAGAGTATGTATAAAATTTCCTTTATCGCGAGCTTTGCTAAAAATTTAGCATCGTTTGGACGCTCTAGCAAACGGATAAATTTAAATACGGCTTCAAGCAGCTCATCATCTACCGCTCCAAGAGCCAGCCCTGCAAACTCGCCCTTTTTGCTCTCGGCGCCGCAAATGCTCTCGATCACGCTTAAGATATCTTCTAACTCGAAGTTGATCTTTATGGCTAGATACGGGCAGCCTTTGATCTTCGCAACGGCGGGGATATGCGTAGCGGCTAGCAGATAGCGCTGCTCATCGTACTCGTAAAAATCTTTACCGACTTTGGCTAGTTTTGAACCTTTAAAAACTATGCAAAGCGCCGGCTCGTAAACGCCGGTTAAAAACTCGGTCGGCACGCTTGCTCGGTAGATAAATAGCTCCTTTATATCGCTTTGTATCTTGCCGTCTGAGCTAAATTTAGCGCCCAAATACTTGCAAATTTCATCTATCTTGCTCATTGTGCCTCCTTGATTTTTTGAATTTTAGTAAAATTTATAAAATAGCAAGCTGCGAATATCCACCGGCCCACTTTCTCAAATTTAGCAAGTAAATAGGCAAAGTCGGCTAGCCAAATATTTAAAAGAGCTCAATCCAAAATGATAAATTCGGACGGTTTAACGACCGTCCGAAAATCAAAAGTCAAAGCAAGAGGCTAAAGACATAAGCCGATTTACTCCATTTAAATTTATCTTGCCAGCTCAAGAATTTTAACGATATTTTCGCGGCTGTAGAGCTCCACCATATTCCACGCTTTGGCGTTTGTCGCGGCTACGTCTATGACCTCGTCTAGTACCTTACCTTCGATGCCAAGCTGCGCGAGGCTAGTAGGCGTACCGATCTTATCAAACCACGCCTTAAGCGCCAGGGTGCCTTCATCCGCGCTTTTAAGGCCGAAAATTTCACGAGCGAAACGCTCAAATGCGCTTAAATTCCTATCCTTATACCACCTCATCCACGCAGGCATTACCACGCTAAGACCGGCTCCGTGCGCGCAGTCCACGACCGCGCTCATCGCATGCTCTATCATATGATTCGGATAGCCGAAGCCGCCCACGCCCACGTAGGTTAGTCCGTTTAGCGCCATCGTAGCAGCCCATGCAAACTCGGCGCGCGCATCGTAATCGCTCGGATCTGCAAGCAGAGCTTCAGTCGTGCGGATGACGGTTTTGATGTTGGCTTCGATATAGGCTCGCACGATGCCCGGGTGGACGCTAGCGGTAAAATATCCCTCGATGCTGTGCGCGACGATGTCGCTCGCGCTATATACGAGATACTCGCGGCTGACGGTTGCTTGCAGCTGCGGGTTTATGACCGAGACCTTCGGGTATAGACACGGCGCGCTGATCGGGTATTTTTGCTTGGTCTGCTCCTTAGTCACCACTCCGCCGCAGTTCATCTCCGAGCCCGTCGCGGCGAGGGTGATGATGTCAAAAATTTTAAGCGCGGCGCTAGGATTTTTGCCGGTGAAAAAATCCCACACGTCGCCCTCGTAGCAAGCGCCCGCGGCTACGGCTTTCGCCGAGTCCAGCACGCTTCCGCCGCCCACAGCAAGCACACTATCGGCGCCGAATTCTTTAGCGAGCTTGATCGCTTCATTTACTTTACTTAACACGGGATTTGATTTTATGCCGCCAAGTTGCGCAAATTCTATACTGCTTGCCTTTAAACTGCCCTCCACGACGTCCATCAGACCACTTTTTCGCACGCGCTCGCTACCGTATAACACGAGAGCTTTTTTCGCGCCCGCTTCCTTCATATACTGCCCGATATGCTTTTCTTTATCCTTGCCGAATTCTATCCTCACGGGGTTGTAAAAACTAAAATCTATCATATTCTCTCCTTTAAATAAAGTTGCTAAATTATAGCCTTTTTTAAAATTTTGCGGTAGCACGATAGTCCAAATTCCTTGCCCAATCGTGCAAATTTAAGTATAACCCGCGTAAATTTAAAGGAGAGGGGATGAACGAAGTAGATAAAATTTTAAAAGACGCCACAAAGATCGCGGACGAGCTATATCCCGCCTAGGGGCACGCTCAGAAGCCTATAGGGGCGCTTAGCTTTTATCGTCAAAAAAGCCCCAGACTTCATCGCGACGATCTATGAGCCTGGCGTGTGCTTGTGTCTGCGCGGCGGTAAAATGGTGGAATTTAGAGGCAAGCAGTATCGCTACGACATGCAGAAATTCCTACTTTGCGCAAGTGACTTACCGCTTTTAGGACGGGTGGAGCGCTGTCCGTTTCTATCGGTAAGCATTAAATTTCAAAACGATGATATTCTTGAAGCACTTAAGGAGATAGGCTGGCAGGGCTGTGCGGGCAGACTTCTGTAGCTCGTATAATTTGTGGCACCGCTTTTTCCGCGCTTTACTCTAAACATCGGGCGAAATTTTACTCTCCGATATGATCCGCGGCGCATATTTTGCGCGAGGCTAAAATTTACCCGCATCCCGCCGCTGTTCTACTCGCGCTCGCAGTACCGCTTTGTTCGTATCGCATGCTGCTACGCAAAACAAGAAAGCGGATATTTCGCGGCGCTTTTGTCCGTGAGTGCGGCGAGGAAAAGAGCGATAAATTCCTCAAGGTTTTGCGCGATGACCAGGGCATCCTCGTAGATCGGTTCCGCGCCGAATACGATCTTGCCTGCGTCCGTGCCCTGCGTGAGGATGCCCGCAAAGCAGCGCTCGCCCCTGACCGAAAATAAAAACGGCAAGCACCTGCTCCAAAACGCGCTCACGGCGGCTCTTTCCGCATCGTTAGCCGCGCACTCCAGGCTGTCTTTTTCAAAATCTCCGTAGCAAAATTCCGCCTCATCCGCGCCTGACGACGCATAATCCCGAGCAGACACGAACCAAACGGCGTCCGCAGCGTCATGTAAAGTCTCAAAAGAGCAAACGAAGCGGTAAAAATTTTCGCTTAAATTTTTAAATCTGCCGCCCAAAAATTCGCCCCGCGGCGGGCAAATTTCATCCCTGCGCCGTATCTGCCAGCCGTTTTGAGCTAGCGCGTCCATAAGTTTGTCAAAAGCCATCTCTCGCCTCCCGTAATTTGGCGCCGATTATAGCATTTTGCTGGGCGCAGCGGTGAAATGCGGCTAAATTTATAAAATTTTGCTTGCTTGTTGCGTATAAAAAGAGAAATTTTACGTAAAATTTTATAAATTCTGTTAAAAATAAAATGACGCTCCCAAATCGCCGCTAAATTTAGGCTCGGCAGAAGGCGTAAGCCGCAGATGAAAAACGGGCGTATCGCTTAAAATAGGCGTATCATCGCGGGAAGCGGGCGTGCCGCCAAAATTTGCGCCTCGGTATCCGCCCAGAATTTCTAAGCTGTACCGACCGCGCTCTACGCGAAAACTCAGGCTGTTTTGCTCGCTAATGCAGCTCATATCTTTAAAATAGCCGATGCCTGCGATTTTTAGCGTGCCCGAGGAATGAAAAACCCAGCCGCGAGAGATGATTTTCGCTTCGTCTTGTGCGAATATCTCCTCGCTCGCCTCGCCCACGGTAACCGCAAAATCGTAATAATCGCTGCGGACGCCCGATATCGGCACCGCGATACCCTCTTCTGTGACCGCGCCCCCGTGCTCGGTCTGCGTAAAATAGGCAAGAACATCGCCGCTCGCAAGCCCGTGCTCATCCAGATAGCGCGCGAGTAGCGCGGGCTCGTACACCACGAAGCCGCCCAGCTCGGAGAAAATTCGCCTTTTCATTCGCACCTTTCTTTGATCGCCGTGCGCGTCGTACGCAGAAATTTTACCGCTCATTTGCCCTCTTTATCTTTGTTTTTGCAGCGCCGATGAAATTTTATCACAGTGCCCGCGGCAGGCTAAATTTTATCTCTGCGATCGCGCCGAGAATGAAATTTAAACCCCGTTTTGCGCTCAAATTTTACAGCCCGCGGTTTTTGCTGTCCATGCCTTGGTATTTATCTACGAGCCAGCGCCCATTCTTGCGCACGAGCAGGAAGCGGCGCGCGAAGCCGTGTTCGTCCTTGGCGTAGATGTAAATTTTATTTTTGCTCTCGCATTCGGCGTCCGTTAGCTCGTACCCGCCGTAGGTGCCGCCCTCCATCATCGAAAAGGAGATGCCCTCGGGGCGGAAGCCGCTGCGCCTAACGGGCGTACAGTAGCGCGCAAAGAGCTCCTCGCACCTGCGCTGCACCTCGCCGTCGTCTGCGTCATCGATTCGCGATGTGGCAAATTTCTCCCACTCGCTCATCGCCGCGAAAAATTCTAAAAGCGCACTCTGCGCCGCCGCCAGGTCATCTGGATCAAGCTTCTTTTTGCTCTTTGCGGCGTCTCTTTGCGCCTGCTCAAATTCCGCGATTTGCTCCTTGCTAAACTGCCCGCCGCTAAGATAAAACTGGATTTTCGTATCTGCCGCGGCTAGCAGCCCCGCAAAGCTCACGTGCGAATTGACCAGGCGCAGCGATTTTAGCTTCGGGATTTGCACGATCGCTTTTAGCCCCTCATCCGTGATACTGACGTTTTCGATGCCGACGTGTTCGAGCTTGGCGTGATTACGAAAATGCCTAAAGCCCTCGCCGCTTATCTTATCGCTATCTTGCAAAAGCAGATACGCAAGCTTCGGTAGCGTGGCTAGATGCTGTAGTGCCGCGTCCGTGATGGTCGTAGCTATAAAGCCCATATTTACGAGGCTTTTTACCTCGCAGATGCGGCGCACCATCTCATCGCTTAGCGCTACGCTTTCGTAGTGATGGCCTTTGCAGTAGCGCTCGCCAACCGCGTCCAAAGCCTCCTGCATCGTGATCTGTTTCATCAGCTATCCTTTAAAATTTGATTTTAAAATTTTAGTGAAATTTTACGATTTACGCAAGCGCTTAAATTTACGCGCGGATTTGCTCGCGCAGCGCGATTAAATTTTACGGCAATAGCGCGGTTGAAGCATGCTTTCGTCGCTGAAATTCGGCGTAGAATTTCGGCGTCGCTTTTTAAATTTTGCTCGCCGCGTAAGGCGGGGAAGCGGAAAAGATGTCTTCGCGATTAAATTTTACGCATCATTTTTCTCGGCTGCGCTTTTCTTCGATGCCGCTTTGCCCTTGCCTGCGCGCTAGCTCGTCAAGCAGGGCGTCTGGATGGATATTGTGCGCCGCAAGTGCGAGCAGAAGGTGAAATAAAAGATCCGCCCCCTCATAAATCACGTCGTATCGCGGCTCGCCCGCTCTGTGCTCGCCGAAGCCCTCGCGCGCGACGTCTGCGTAAAGCTCTCTGCGCGAGAGGTCTTTGCAAGCCAGCGCGAACTCGCACGCCTCCTCGGTGATCTTTTTGAGATAGGCGTTTTCGCCCTTCGCGTAGAGCGAAGCGACGTAGGAGAGCGCGGGCTCACCGTTTAGCTTGCGATCCAAGCAGACGTGATAAATTTCGTCCAAAATGCCGTACGGGCTTTTTTCTGCGGAGCTTTCGAGCGTAGAATTTTGCGCGGCGGCGTCTAAATTTTGCTCGCTGCGCTCTGCGGCGGAATTTGTAAACGCGGAATTCGTCGCAGAGGGGCTTTGCATTGCGGAGCTCTGATTGCTGCAGTAGGTAGTAGAATTTTTGGGCGCGTAATCCGCCGAGCCGTCGCAGGAAGCGGAATTTTGCCCTGTGCGAGAATTCGCGGAATTTTTCTGCGCGAGAGGGGTTGCAGAGCCGTACTCTGCGAAATTTTTCGTGCCGCAAGCGCTCGAACTATCGAAATTTTCACCGCATTTTTGCAGCGAGATCTCTTTGTAAAAACAGCTTCGCGAGCCCGTGTGGCAGGCAGATCCACCGCATTGCTCGACTTTAAGTAGCAGCGTATCGTTATCGCAGTCTAAAAACGCCTCTCGCACAAGCTGAACATGCCTGCTCTCCTCGCCCTTTTTCCAGATGCGCCCCTTGCTGCGCGAGAAGTAGTGCGCGTAGCCCGTTTGCAGCGTCAGGCTTAGCGCCTCTTCGTTCATATACGCGAGCATCAAAACCGCGCCGTCACCCGCATCCTGCACGATCGCGGGGAGCAGCCCGCCCAGTTTTTGCCAATCTACCTTCATCTTTGATCCTTAGTTTGCGAAGTCGCGCGCCTTAAATTTAGCCGCCGCACGCGGAATTTGAGTTATGAATTTACGAAGCGGCGCGCCTCGTAAATTTAAAAGGATAAGCCTGGCGGCTAAATTTTAAGCGACCGCTAGGCTTAAGCCACGACGGGCGCGAGTTCTGCTCGTCGCGAGCTTTTGCGCTCGCCGCTAAGCTTAACTTGCGAAATCGAGAGTTAAGCTTATGCGCCCGGAGCAGGCTTATTTCAAATCTCGCTATTAAATTTAGTTCGCGAAATCGGAGCGCACAGCCCCTGAAATTTTAATTTTCCCGCTCGATGGCGCTTTGCTTTGCTTTATCTTTCGTATCGACCCAGATATTAGGCACCGCGCCGCCCGGCGTTAGGAAAATTTTCGCGTCGCTGTTTTCGCGCAACGCCTCGTTAAATTTAGCCTGCGTCTCGATCTGCTTAAGGCTTAAAAGATTTGCATCCAAGCTCTTTGCGATCTCTTTGTTGGCGTAGGCTTGCGCGTCAGCCTCGATCTTAGCGGCATCGGCACGGCCTTGAGCCTCGATTTTGACGGCGTCTGCGTTACCTTTGGCAAGAGCAGCCTTTTTAAGCGCCTCTTGATTTGCGCGCTCGACCTCGTATTTAGTGCGCTCAGCCTCCTGTTTGGCGATCTGCACGCGCTCGATCTGCTCCTTTACCTTAGCCGGCAGGATGATCTCGCGAAGCTGCACGGCTAGCAGATCTACGGGCGAATTCGGCAGTGCTTCGATATTCTTGCGGATGCCGTCGTCGATCGATTTGGCGATCTCGTCGCGTTTGGTAGGCAGCTCCTCGGCGGCATAGTTACCGATGACGCTGCGCACGACGTCCTTTACGCGCGGATCGATGATCTTATCCTCCCACAAAAAGCCCCACTCGGCGATCGTGTTGGGCGCCGTGGCTTCATTGAGCCTGTATTGCACGGTAATGTCGATACTGACGGGCAAATTTCGCGAGTCTAGCACCGAGAGCGAGTTTTTGCTGATGATACCGCCCGCAGTACCGCTTTTAGTGGCGATACCTGCGCTCATATCTTCGCTGCTGGTGTAGTTGATGATACGCGTGCGAGTATCTACGACGAATACGTCCTGTATGAACGGTACGAAAAAGTGAAGTCCCGCGCCAAGAGGCGTCGGATCATATTTGCCTAAATTTGACTTGATCCCCACCTCGCCCGATTGGATCGTGACAAAGGGTTTTGAGATCACGAGTAGCGCGATTATCGCAATAATAGCGTAAATCACGCCGCTAAACTTGCCCATTCCTCCAAAATTAGGAATTTTAAAATTTAAATTCCCGCCTTTTTTGTCGCTATTTTTCTTATTAAAATAATCATTCAAATCCGCTGGCATGCGCGTCCTTATTTAATGTAAGTGAGCCAGTGCTCAAATTTCGGGTCTTTGCCTGTAACGACGGCGAAATACGCCTTTTGCAAGCGGCTCGTGACCTCGCCCATCTCACCCTTGCCGATGATCCTGCCGTCGATGTTGCTAATCGGCGTGACCTCCGCGGCGGTGCCGGTAAAAAACGCTTCGTCCGCGGCATAGAGCTGATCGCGAGCGATGCGCTCTCTGCGGACTTCGTAGCCCAGGCTGCGCGCGATTTCTATGACTGAATTTTGAGTGATGCTCTCTAGGCTGGTGTCGTTAGGCGGAGTGATGATGAGCCCATCTTTTACGATAAATAGGCACTCGCCCGGCCCCTCTGCGACGAAGCCTTGCGGATCGAGCAGTATCGCCTCATCGTATCCCGCATCGACCGCCTCAAAATTTGCCATCTGCGAGTTAAAATAATTCGCGCTTGCTTTGGCTTTTGCCATCATCGAAAATTGCGCCGGCTTTATCCACGATGAAATTTTGGCTTTGATGCCCTTGCGTAGCGCCTCTTCGCCCATATACGCGCCCCATTGCCACGCTGCGACGATGACGTTTACTGAGCAGTTCGTAGACGAAACGCCCATCGAGCCGTAGCCGAAGTACGCAAGTGGGCGGATATAAACGGTCTGATTGAAGCGATTTTTTGCGACGACGTCGATCTGAGCCTGACGAAGCTGTTCGAAGTTAAACGGAAGCTTGATTAGGCAGAGTTTTGCCGAAATTTCAAGCCTGCGAGTGTGCTCGTCCAAGCGGAAAATCGCGTAGCCTTTGTCGGTTTTATAAGCGCGTACGCCTTCAAATACGGCGTTTCCATAGTGCAAAGAGTGCGTCAAAACGTGAGTAGTGGCCTCCGCCCATGGGATTAGCTTGCCGTCTTTCCAGATGAGCTCGGCCTCTTGAATTTGTGCCATTTCTTGATCCTTTGTTTAAAATTTAATCCTAAATTGTATCTAAAACAATATTAATTTCTAAGAAATTTAAAAGCGGTTGAAATTTGGCGCGATTTTAAGACGCGCGACCGAGCCGCGAGTTTAAATTTAGCCCGCGGCTCGGTGTCTGCGGCCTTAAAATTCTACGAACGAAAGACCCGCGCCGATCTTATTGACGCTGCGTTTATAATCCGCGAGGCTTTCGCCGTAGCCATTGAAGTAGCGCAGATAGCCGTAAAATCCGCTGTTAAAGATCGGGAAGCTATAGTTTAGCTCGATCGCGCCGCGGTTACTGCCGTCAAAATGCAGATTATTTCGCCACAGAGCGCTAAGTCGCTGCTTGCCGAAGGTGTATGACGCGCGCAGATCGCCGTAGCCCATATAATCCGCGATGTCCTCGTTCGTGCGGTCCAGCCAAAACGCATACCACGCTCTGGGGGTAATAGAAAATCCGTCCGCGCTCCAGGTGCTTTGTGCGTAGAGTCTATTCCACGAGCGCGATTCCTCGCCGCCCTTGCCGTTTGATTCGTGCATGGCGCCGATCTTTAGCTCATCCGCAAACGGCACCGGTGCGCTAACGTAGAGCTCGGGGCGGTAGTTGCTTTCGCGAAAAGGGGCGCTATCCTGCGTGATCTGCCACCAGGAATTTTGCGCGTAAGCAAATGAAATTTTCTCCCCAAACCCCAGTGCGTCGTAGGTAATCGGCCGCTCAAAGCTAAACTCAAAATGCAACTCATCCGCCTTACGATCGGGCTTTTTACTAAAATCGTGGGTGAAAAGCATATAGATCGGCTCGTAGTATTTAAGCCCCAAAAATCCAAAATTTCGACCATTTTGCTCGCCTTGCGGCGCGGAATTTGAGGCAGTGGAATTTTGCGGGAGCGAGGCGGAATTAGATGCTAAATTTGACGCGGAGCCTGACGTGGCCGAGTTTGTGTCTGCAAAATTTGACGAAGTGGAATTTGGCTCGATGGGTTTTGGCGCGGCGGAATTTTGTGCGAAAGAGTTTTGCGGCGGCGCAAAGCTTAAAACGGCGGTATCATTGTGCGAAGCGCGGTTTTCTGCGGACGAGGTAGAATCTTCTGCGACTTTTCGGCGCGGTTTATCGCCTTTATCCGCCAGGCTTGCTGCGGCAATCTTTTTGTAATAGATCATCGCGTTTTTGTAATCGCCTTTGGCCTCGTATTCGCTAGCCTTTGCGTATAGATCGGATAGGTCTTGTGCGGCTAGGCTCATGGCGCAAAATGCGAATGCTAAAGCTTTAAATTTCATCTACGCCCTTTAAATCGTTTTGATAATTTATATTTAAAAACTGCTCTTTGTTTTTGAAATTTAGCACTTTGGAATTTGCAGATCCGATGAGCGCGCCGATCTTATGCTCTCCTGCGCGGTAGAGCTCAAGCGCGCGCGGCGCGAGATCTGCGTCAAAAAATCCACACAGGCTATGTCTATGCGCTTCGTCGCCCGCCACGCAAATTTGCCCCTCCTGCTCGCTAAGAGCGCGAATAGTGGAAATTTCTACAAAAGGCATGTCGGCTGGGATGATAAAAATGCGCTCGCCGCTAAATGGCTTTAGCGCCGAATACAACGCGCCCATCGGCGAAAATTCCTCAAATTCATCGTAGATCATAGGAAGCGGCGGGTTAAATTTAGAGCTTTTGGCGCAGGCGAAAACCCGCTCAAACTCGCGGCTTAAGCGCGAGAAAAGAAAGTGCGTCATACTGGGATGCCCGCGAAATGGAAACAGCGCTTTGTCGCTGCCGAAACGCGAGCTTTTACCGCCGCAGAGAATGACGCAGGTTTTCATCGAAATTTCACCGGCTTTCATCGATCTTTATCGCGGCGAAATTTTAAATTTGAAAGTAAAATTTGAAAGAAGCGCAGGCATATCAGTCTTTTTGCATATATTTGGCTTTGCCAAGGGCGTTATTTGCGATGAACTGATAAAGGCTCGGCGCCTGAAGCTTGGCTAACTCTGGGTATTTGGCCTTAAGCGTCTTCCAGATGTCATAGACGCGCATACCGCTTGCGTAAAGCTTCATAATCTCGCTAAAATGCGGATCATAAAGGCTCGGCTTTTTATACAGCGAGAGTTTGCGGTCGGTATCAAGCACGGCGTTTGCCTCGATAAAAGCGGCAAGATCGCGCTCGCTTACTTTGGCAAAATCTTTTTCGTATTGAGATTTCATATATTTTAAAATTTCTTTATTGCTAACGCCTTGGAAGTGCATTTTCTTTATCTCGAAGCGATACGCGTATAAGAAATCCTCGCTTTTTTTGGCGGTTGCGCGAAGTCTTGTTTTTTCATCTTTGAACGTCACGGAGATGAAGTGCGTAAGCCCGGGCGCAGTAACGGCGTTTTTGAACGCTTCATCCTCCTCGCCGATCTTTTTTAGGATCGCCTTGACGGTGTAGCCCTCGGCAATAAGGTTTGAAATTTTATCTTTATAAGGTTTGTAATCGAATCGCACACGCCTAAAGCCCGTCTCGACACTGATTTTTTTATAGATTCTCGCATGCTCTCTAGATGTAAAATATCTCGATTTCAGCCCTTTGCGGAGTTGTTCGGCAACCGCGGTAAAATCGTCATAATCGGCGATAGACGCGATTAATTCCTTTTCGTTTACGACCCTGCCGTTAACGACCGCGATGGTAATGACCTTCATATTTTCTCCTTTGATTGGGCACAATTCTAACTTAAAACTATAAACTCAAATTTAATTATTTATTATCAAGGATTGCGGAGGATTTGCGTTTGCAAGGTAGAATTTTACGCGCTAAGATTTAGCATTTTGATTTATTTTATATCTTTTTTGCGCTTGTTCTCACGCTACTTTTTTATACTTTTTGCATAAGGATGAAGCGAGCTTGCAAAGATAAATTTTACCCGCAAACTCTAGCTGAATTATAAGTACAAGTTAGCTTTTTTTAAACGAAAAAAGCTTTTTGATCTTCGTAAGCCCAAGCTTCATGCCGCTATATTTCATCATCTTAGCCATATTTACCCACATTTCACGCTCGTAGCACGGATGCGGGCAGTGGTGACAGCGCGGCTTTTCGGTATGCGGGCAGGCACCAAGGCGCACGTAGGCATAGCGTAGCATTCGCTCACAGTCGCTACAGAGATGAAAGTGCGTCTGCACGAGCCCCTTGTCGTCTTTGTAGTTATGAAGCACGGCACCATCTTTTTTAGGCGCATCCGCATGCTTGCCATCGCAGTAAATTTGGATAAATTTCGTCACCGTGTTTACTTCGTAAATAAATTTTTCGCTCGTCATATTTGATCCTTTTGGGCGGATTTTATCTAAAAGAGACAAAAATACTCTTGAGCGCGCTCAAGCTAAAATTTATAGAATTTTAAAATTCCGCGGAATTTCGCTTTATCTTTCGACCTTGTTGCTTAATAGAGTCGCGATGAAGCGCGTTTTGTCATTTGAGGCAAGCGCGATCTGAATGCTCATCGTAAGCGGCACAGCCAAAAACAGCCCACCGATACCAAGCACGAAGCCCCATAGCAGCAGCCCTGCAAGTACGCTGATCGTTGAAAGCCCGAGCCCTTGCCCTAAAAATCGTGGCTCGATGATATTTCCGATCGCTACGTTTACAACCAAATAGATTGCGATAGTCCAGATGCTAGAGCTTATATCCATCGTAGCTAGCGTCACGAAAAGTGTCGGAAAGACCGCTACGATCGAGCCAATGGTGGGGATGAAATTTAGTACGAAGGCTAAAATCCCCCACAGCGCGGCATACGGAACTCCGAGCGCCCATAGTCCGAGCCCGATGAGCGCACCGGTGCAAGCTGAAGCGATAGTTTTAATTAGCAGATATTTTTTGAGGCTGGAGGCAAATTTCTTCACGAAAGTGTGCGTAGCACGGCTACTTTGCGAAAAATAGCGGATTTTTTCGTCGATCACAGAGCTTTCAAAGACCATAAATGAAACCATTATAAAAATGAAAAATCCCGTCGAGACTATCGAGCCTGTTTTGCGCAGTAGTGCAGATAGCTGCGCGGCGGCTTCGCTCGGATCAATGCCTAGGCTTGCGGCGTTAAGCTCTATGCCGAATAGAGAGAGCTTCGCACTCACGCCTCCTAGCACCTCTTCAAATTTTGCTTGCAGCTCGGGTAGGCGCGCTGAAAATTCCTTGATCGCATCGAAGATGACTGCGCCGAAAAACACTATAATCGCCACGAAGGCAAAGGTAATGATGAGGAAACTAAAGACGCGCCCGACGCGGATCTTTTGGACATAAAGCACCAGCGGCGAGACGAGCACCGTGATGAAAATAGCTAGCAAAAATGGCACGACGATAGCCTGCGCGGCTTTAAGACCAGCCAGGATGATTATGACGCAAGCAACCGACATCAAGGACATTTGAAGTTTCAAGGATTCTCCTAAATTTGACATTTTCGCAGAGCTTTTACGCGAAATTTTGGTGAAAGGATTTTAACTAAAATTCTATAAATTTTAAGACGGAATTTTAAAATTTCATCGCAAAATTCTAAGATATGCGCAAATTCTTAGCGGGCGCAAGAAAAGTTAGAATTTTTTGCTAAAATTTTGCGAAATTTACATAAGCAGGATCAAAAATGAAACTTCCCAAACAGCTTTTAGATCGTTACGGCGCCGAGCGTCAAAGCGCGGGCGAGGCGCAGCGGACGGCGAATGAGATCGCCTTTGCACCTGTAGTTTTTCAGGTAAGTAGGCTGATGAAAAAATTTGGAATTTTAAGCGCACTTCATGAGGTGGAGGGCGGGCTAAGCATAAGTGAGATCGTGCAGAAGCTCTCGCTTAGCGAATACGCCGTAAAGCTGCTTTTGGAAAGTTCGCTTAGCATCGGCACGGTGCTGCTGTGCGGCGAGAAATTTCGGCTTAGTAAGGCGGGATATTTTCTACTCACCGACGAGCTCGTCGGCGTGGATATGGACTTCATCCACGACGTGTGCTACGAGGGGCTCTTTAGGCTCGAAGAGACGCTAAAATCGGGCAAACCCGAGGGGTTAAAGGTTTTTGGGCAGTGGGCTACGATCTACGAGGCGCTTTCGCATCTTCCGCCGCACGTGCGCAAGAGCTGGCTCGCGTTTGATCATTTTTATTCGGATTTGGCGTTTGAGCCCGCGCTAGAGATCATTTTCTCGCGCAAGACGGATAAAATTTTAGACGTAGGCGGCAACACGGGGCGCTTTGCTAAGCGGTGCGTAGGCTACGACGAAAATGTGCGCGTCACGATAATGGATCTTGCGGGGCAAATTTCGATGATGAAAGACGCCGTCGCAGGCGAGAAGGGCGCAGGGCGCATAGAGGGGCTTGCGGCCGATCTGCTGGATCCTGCCACGCGCTTTCCGTACGGCTTTGATGCGATCTGGCTAAGTCAGTTTTTGGACTGCTTTGCAGAGGAGCAGATCGTAAGCATTCTCTCGCGTACGGCGGAGTCGATGAGCGAGCAGGCACGGCTTTATATTTTGGAGCCGTTTTGGGACAGACAGCGCTACGAAACCGCCGCGTATAGCATGACGCAGATCAGCGTGTATTTCGCCGCGATGGCAAACGGAAATAGCAAAATTTATCACTCGGACGATATGATTAAATTTGCGCAGCGCGCCGGGCTTAAAATTTCACGCATCCACGACGGGCTGGGCGTCGGACACACGCTGCTGTGCTGCGAAAGGGCGCGCTGATGGACGCGCAAAGCTTAAGCGCGCGGCTAAATAAGCCGATTAAAATTTTGCTAGTGCTTTTTGGAATCGGAATTTTGGCAAATGTGGCGATGGAATTTTATGCGGAGAAAAAACGCGGCGAGCTAGAGCGAAACTTCTGCGAAAGCAAACAGGTGCGAGATGCGCTAGCGCGGATAAACGAGGGCGTGCCGCGCAGGATCGACGATGCTACGACTTTAAAAGGCGCCGCATGCGAAGAGGGTAGCTTCATATACGATTACGCGCTAAATAGCTCGCCAAATTTAGATCTTAGCGCGCTAGATGCGGGTGATGCGGAAATTTTAAAAGAGATGCTGTTTGCCAAGGCGAAGGCTAGCTTTTGCAGCACGGAATTTTCGCAGCGCCTGCGGGAGCTCGGCAAAACTATGGTGTTAAATTACGAGATAGAGGGCTTGCCGCCGATAAAAATCGCGCTGGATAAAAGCAGTTGTGCGCAGTGAATTTTAAAACCCAAGCGAAGCATTTGATTAGCCGCGTTTTGTGTGGCGGTGCGTTAGCTGGCTGACACATCTGCAAGCTTGCAAGCGAGCTTGTGCTTTGACGCAAAATTTTATGCAAGCAGATCGCGGATACAATTCAGCAAGATTTCATCGCAGCAGGTGCAGCGTCACAATAAATTCTAAAATTCTGACTCAAAATCTACGATGCTGTTTCAAATAAAATTCCGTAACTTATAGAATTTCGCGCGAAAGCTTTACGCGGTGTTTGCGCTGCTACATAGATATAATTCCGCGTGAAATAGTCAAATTTTAATGAAAAACGCCACTGGCAGAACCTGACGCAAAATTAGATCGCGGCTTAAAAAGGACTCGCGCGTTTTAGCGCTTTGTGGTGACGAAATACACGCCGATCCGCGTCATGATATACGCGGCGGCGCGGTAAAAGTCAAGCAAAGATTTTAACATGTTACTTTTGCGCAGGCGAAATCAAAAGCGAAGCGGATAAATTTTAAGCGAATTCGGCGCGGGCGAGTAGGCAAAGGCTCACACCGCGCTAAATTTTAAATCTCGCGCAAGCGCTACTTGCAGTCGCTAGGCTTAAATTCTACCCTTATAAATTCTTCGCCACTTTTTATCTTATAGCTCCATATCGCGCTGTTTATTAGCGGATGCATTACTTTCATCTGGTTGCAAAAAATTTGCTTATTTTGACTATCTATGACATTTTGTATCACGGTTTTTTGATCATTTCCGACACTGTCAAATTTCATTCCCATGCCGTCATTTAGCTCGTAGTTATAGATGAAGCTGCCATCCTTGCACTCAGCACCCGTTAATGTGGTAATCTCGTCGACTCGCATCGGCGCACTCTTATTGATACCTTCCACAGCCGCTTTGAGTTGGACATTATCGCAACTTGGTGCCGCAAAAAGCGCCGCGAAAGCAAACGGAAGCAATAAAAACTTTTTCATAATTCTCTCCTTAAAAAATTTAGTAATGATATAAAAATTAATATTAATCGGTGCTTTAAATTTAGGGCGAATCTTTTGGTACTGCGAATATAAAATTTATGCAAGCAGGGCAGAGAACGTGAAAAGTTTATTTGCGGAGTTTAGCCCTAAAAAACGGAATTAGGCAGTATGTCAAGGTGCGGAATTTATCGGCTTGCCGCACTTAAATATGGGCTGCCAAGTTAATTTCATAACGTGATTTTTACGGAATTTACCCAGCTTGTGATATTAATTCGATGTCTAGAGCGCTGGCAAACTCGATATCAAAATCCAATGCCCCCAAATGAGTAAATCCCGCAAGAAAGCGCGTCTATGGGAGCTTTAAAGCCATATTAATTATATCGCCAGATAGAGCTTAGGCGCGACGATCCGCAAGCGCGTGCCGTAAGATCGCCGCGACAAATTTTACCACAAGACGGCAGGTAAAAATAAGCAACCAGATGTCGCTTACCACGCACAAAGGCGCAAGCACGATTAATTATCGTTGATTACGTCCAAAATCTCTCTAGCGTGCACGGCGTAATCATTCGCCATCGATTTTTGAAAGATCCCGCCGATCTGCGCGTATGAGCCCTGACCGCCGCCGAAGAATTCCTCCTCGCCGAAGTTGCGCTCGTTTACGGCGATATTTTGGTTGTAGATCGGCTTTCCGTTTTTAAACATTTTTAGACGTAGATTGTAGCGCACATAGGGCTTTGCCGAAACATCGATGCCGTCAGAGCTGTAAAAGCCAAAGCCGAATGAGCTAAGCTCAGGCGCGATAACGAGCCCTTTGCCTTGCAGCGCTTTTTCGTCGTCGGTGACGCTCACGCGCCTTAGGTAGGTGCCGAAGAAGCGCTTTGCCTCGCCTGCGACGAACTCGCCGACGTCGATTTTAAGCTCATCGTCTCTGCCTAACTTCGAGCTTGCGACGTAGCTTTTTGTCCCCATTAGCTCGCCAGGGATGTAAATGAGCGCACTTTGCATGGCGTTGGTCGCGCTTATAGTGTCGTCAAACGGCGCTACGTCGGCGTTTTGATTAAACTGCGCTTCATATGCGCAACCGCTAAAAAGCGCGCAAACTATTGCGGCTAGAAAGAAATTTTTCATTGTTTGCTCCGTGTAAAAATTTTTGTAATTCTACCCCGCGGGTCTAAATTTTACGCTGAAACGGGCGGAATCGCTCTTCAATCCAAGCTAAAAAACCGTCTAAGCTTTCGCTTAAACGTGTCTTTTGGAATTTGCGTATCGCTAAAATCATCGCTCCAAATTTCGTTTTTATCGGTAAACAAGCCTTTATTTTGCGCCTGCGGCATAAAGACCACTTTATCCGTAACTTGGACGCCTTTTTGCTTAAAATACTCTAGTATCTCATCCAGATCTCGCCTAGAATATATATTTATAAGGAAGTAATTTCTATTTTTGAACCTTAGCACGATATTTTTGCGGATTAAGCCCAAAGGCTCATCCGCTCTTATCAGCATATAAATTTTAAACGGCAAGATGAATAATATAAAATTTATCGTAAGATATAAAAACAATACAGCCTTTCCTATGTGTACCCCTATGGACGACTTTTTATACAGCTCGTATGACGAAAAATAGTGAAATCTTCCGTAGCTATCGTATAGCTCTGATATAACGCAAAAACTCACCTTATCTATTCGCAGGCATTGCAAATTTTTATTATTTCCTCTTTCTTGACAAAATAAAAATCATTTAGCGCTTGATTTAGCGATCCAGGCTTATCGTCGAAAGCATTTATATAGCTGATTTTATTATTTTCCAATAAAAAATACGCGGGGCTGCCCTTTCTTTTAATAGGCCAAAGTAATGTAGCCGGCAACAATAAAAAGACCACTACGATAAACATAACTAAATCGGCACTAAAATGCGTGTAAAATTTCAAGTTTAACGGAGTAACTTCTAGATTGAATATTTTATATAGGCAACCGAGTGAAAGAAAAAGAACGATATTGTTTTGAAAGTAAACCGCCCTATCTATGATTTTGATCGGCTCTTTGTCTTAGTCCCTCATAAAATTCCTTTTCGGTATGATTTTTGACGAAGCGCATTTTATCACCGCCTTGCTTTCGGTGCGTTTAAAGGTCGGGGTATTTGCGGAGGCTCTTGCGGCGAGGCGAGTTGCGACGAACGGCGACCATCCTCGTTAAGCGGACGGACAATGTGGCGCTCTTTGCGACTAGCTATGGGGCTTTTCAGACACAGAGCGATCTCATCTGCGATTGCCGCGGACGGAATTTTGCTCGAAATCTAACCCCAATCTCGCCGCGAAATACTCGCGCAGCATCCGCCTTTGCGCTTCGTTTACGTTTAGCCGTAGCCAAACTACTCCGCGGGTCTAAATTTTACGCTGAAAACCGAAAAATTTCACGCCTTAATGTCGTAGCTGAAATTTTTCAAAAAATATATACGTAAAGCTTCACGCTCGGCGCGGCTAGGACGGATGCAAAAAAATACCGCCGCGCCCGTATCGTCCTTGCCGCGCAGTAGCAGGCAGTCGCGCAGTCGTAGCCCCGCTCGTCCGTCTAGCCTCCGCGCGACGACGAGCTTTGAGGCGATCAAAATAGCAAAAATGCCCGCCGCTGCATAGATCGCAGCTTCGACAAAGCCGAATTTGATCGTCAAAAACACGCCCGCGACGTATGCGAAAAGAAGCAAGAATTTTAAAATTTCTTGCAGTTTCAAAAACCGCTCGTAGCTTATAAACGGCACGCGAAATGTCCGCACGAATCCGAATGACGGCTCTATCAGATCGACGCATCCAAGCATAAGATCGTATTTGTCTAGCCCTCTGCGAAAGGATATTTTAAGCTCGTCAAATTCCACGCGCGCCGCCTCTTTGCTACCGCTTCGCAGATAAAGTAACGCTAAAAACAAAAAAACGATCGTCAGGCTAGGTTTGGCTCGCTGCGAGCGTAGCAGGCTGTCCGTGTAAAACAGCTCCCCCGATCCGCCGATGTCCAAAGAGATAAAAATGCAAAAAAACGCAAGGATAGAGGCGGAGAAAATTCTATAAAACGTATCGTCGCAGATGAGGCTGAATTCGGACTTTTGCATTAGTTTTTGTATAGCGGCGCGTCGGTGATTTTAAATCTAAATTTATTGCCTGCGCCGATAAATTTCACGAAGCTCGCTACGTCAAAGCCCTGCTGCGGCGCGCTTAGCGGCGGTTTAGCAAGGATCTCGAAGCTAAGACCTGCGTAGTTGAAAAACTTGCCGCAGCGCCGAAAGCCGTGTCTGCCGTAGAATTCTATGCGGCGCAGGCGTTGCGCGAGATTGGGCGCGTCCTCGTGCGGAGGCTCGACGTCAAGGACGATTTGCGCGCTTGGATTTTGCTCGGCAATGAGCGCGAGCAGCCTTGAGCCGATCCCTAGTCCGCGAAATTTCGCATCGATGCCAAGGTAGGCCACGTAAAAAATCTCGCTTTCTCCGCCGCTTGGAATTTCACTCTCATCGCGACGCGAAATCCCGCTTTCCGAGGCGATCGATGAAATTTTGCCATCTGCGGCGCTTGATGAAATTTCATCCCTTCTGGCGCTTGATAAAATTTTGCCGCCCGCACCGCAAATCGAACAGTCTGCAGCGGTTAAAATTTTGCTATCTGCGCTCGCATTTAAAATTTCATCGCCGCCAAGAGACTGCGTTTTTCGGTCTGCGATTTTACCAATCGTATCGTTTGAAAATTCTGCTTCTGAAAATTTCACTTCGTCACCTGAAATTTCATCCTCTGCGCCTTCAAATTCCACGCCGCTATGGGCTTTGGATCTTAAAATTTTATCCGCATTGAGGCGAGGCGGCGGCTGTTTGTGGTGCAAAACCGCGCGCTTGTAGGTTTGCTCGGTCCTATAGACGCAAAAGCCAACCAGCTCCTCGCCGCTTAAATTTTGCGCCGTCGTGGCGCAATTATCCGCAGAGCCGCAATTTTGGCTCGCTTTGCTGGGATTTTTACTTTTCAAGCTGGATTTTTCACACGTCGCATTAGATTTTTTATCAGCCGCGCCGCGATTTTCGAAACTCAAAAAGGCTAATTCTACCGCGCCGCAGTCGCTCGCATCGGAATTTTTACTCGCAACATCGCGATCTTGGCTAGCTTCGTCGCAATCTTGCTTTACCGCGCAAAAATCTTGTTTCGGCGCGTTTAAATTTTCGCTCGCCGCGTGATGTTTATCAGCCGCGCCACCGCCCAGGGCGCTAAAATCCTCGAAAATCGCCGCGATTTCAAGCTGTCCTTTGCGCGACATTTTTAAGAAATTTTTTATGCTGATACGCTCGATTTCGGGGAACGCCGCGACGTTGATCGCCTCTATGCGCGCGATCAGCGCCGAATCCTCGCCGATACGCTCAAGTCTCATTTGCCCTCCTTGTCGCGATAGCCCTACCGCGTAAATTTAAAATTTGCCCGCCTCGCTCGTGGGAATTTCATCGCTCGGCCCTTGAAATTTCATTAAATTTCGCAAAATTTCGCCGCACCGCCCGTCTAAATTTAATCCTCGCCGTAAATTCGCTTTAAATTTCCCAGCGTCGCGCTTGCGTTTAGCAGCAGCGCATCGGCGATCGCCAGCCGCGCCATCGCGGTGGCTACGACGCTGCCGCGCACGGCGATACACGGATCGTGCCGCCCGCGCAGCTCGCAGATCGCGTCTGCGCCGTGCACGTCCACGCTGTGCTGCGCCATAAAAATACTCGGAGTGGGCTTAAAATGCGTCGCAATCTCGATAGGCGCGCCGCTGCTTATACCGCCTAAGATCCCGCCTGCGTTGTTGCTTGCAAAATTTGCGCCGATCTTGCCGCCGTTGGTGCGGATCAAATTTTTACTAGCGTGCATAAAATCGTTGTTTTCGCTGCCTTTTAGCGTGCTTACTTTCACTCCAGCGCCGATCTGCACGGCCTTTACGCCGTTTATGCCCATCAGCGCGCCCGCAAGCGTCGCATCCAGCTTGCCGTACAGCGGCTCGCCGAGCCCCGCAGGCACGCCCGTGACGCGCGTTAGCACGCAGCCGCCGATACTATCGCCAGCATTTTTGACGCTTAGAATTAACTCCTTCTGCGCGCCCTCCACAGCGGGATCGAGCGCGAAAATTTCGCTATTTTGCGCAAAATCAAAATTTAAATCTTTGGCGTAAATTTCGCCCACGCCGTAAATCCCGCTTTTTACGGAAATTTTAAAGTGATTTAGCAAAATTTGCGCAAACGCTCCCGCAGCCGCGCGTACGGCGGTTTCGCGCGCGCTTGCTCGCCCGCCGCCTCGGTAATCGCGCAGTCCGTATTTGGCAAAATATGAAAAATCGGCGTGTGCGGGGCGGAAAATATCCTTTAGATTTTCGTAGTCCTTCGAGTGCTGGTTTGCGTTGCGGATGATAAATCCGATCGGCGCGCCGGTGCTGCGACCGTCAAAAATCCCGCTTAAAATTTCGATCTCGTCGGCTTCTTTGCGCGGCGTAGCGTATTTGCCGCCCGGCTTGCGGCGGTCAAGCTCGCTTTGGATATTTGAAATCTCGATCGCCACGCCTGCCGGAAAGCCGTCCAAAACGCCGCCGATCGCCGCGCCGTGGCTCTCGCCGAAGGTGCTAAGGCGCAATCTCTCGCCGAAGGTGTTCATAGCGCGTCTCCTTGATCGCCGCTGCTTTGTTTATCCGTATCACGCCCGCTTCGCTCATTGCTTTTTTTAGCGCTCGGCGTGCCGCCCGATGTGCCGGCGCGATCGCTCTTTGCGCTGCCCCGCGCTCGTCCGCTGCTGCCTTGTGAGCCTTTTTTGTCGTCCTGAGCGCAGTTCGCGCGGCTTTGTGCTTCGCTATCGCATGCTGTTTGCTCGCTATTTGTCGCGCTAGTGCCGTGTGAGGCGCTGCTTTGTAAAAGCTCGAGCGCAATTTGCGCGCATTTTTGCTCGGCCTCTTTTTTGCTCGCTCCCACGGCGGATGAGAGCCGCCTGCCGCCAACAAGCGCCGCCATTTCGAAGCTTTTTTTGTGATCGGGGCCGCTCGAGCCCAAAAGGACATATTCGGGCGTGACGCCGAATTTTGCCTGCGTGAGCTCTTGCAGCGCGGTTTTGTAGTCTTTAACGAGCTCGTTAAAGCTGATGCGCGGATAGAGGATTTCTAAGATTGCGGTCGCGATGCGGGCCGTGTTTTGCAGCCCGCTCTCAAGATAGACGGCGCCCATTATCGCCTCAAAGGCGTCCGAAAGCAGCGATGGCTTCTCGCGCCCGCCGTTGCGCTCCTCGGACAGCGACATATTAAGGTTCTCGCCGATGCCCAAAAATTTTGCAAATTTAGAAAAGCTGCTTTCGTTCACGAGTGCGGCGCGCAGCTTGCTCAGATCGCCCTCGTCGCTGCTAAATTTTTTGAAAAGATACTCGCCCACGATCAGATCCATCACCGCATCGCCTAAAAATTCTAGCCTCTCGTTGTTGTGTCCGTTTTTGGCGCTTTTGTGCGTAAGAGCGATCTTGAGGTGGGTTAAATTTTTAAATTTATAGCCCAGTTTTTCTTGTAATTTTTCTAAATTTTGCATTATCAACCTTTTTATAAAATTCTATGAAATCCGCGGCAACTCGTATGCAAATGGCGCCTGGTGCGAAGGAAACCCGTGCAAGCGGAACGAACGAGTGCAAGCACAGCCCGCGCCAAATTTGCACTAATGCGCCGAATAAAACGCACCGTCGCCGATCCGAGGCGAATAAAATTTAAACGTGCCTGCTAATTCTAACACAAATCGCGCCGAAGCCCACTTGCCGCAAATTTAATCTTCGCCAAAAACACGCCTGCCCTCAAATACAAAAGCCCGATTGCGTGAACCAAACTCGCTAAAACCGGCTTCGGGCGATAAAATTTACGCCGAAGCGGCTCTGCGTACAAAGCAAACGCGGGCAAATCCATGCTAAATCCGCGTAACCGCGAGCTTCGCCATAGAATTTCAGCCCTTTATCGCTTCTGCAGCCGCGCGAGCCATAGCGTCGCACTCCTCGTTTTGCGGATGACCCGCATGCCCCTTGACCCACGAGGCCTTGATCTCGTGAGGCGCCGCCGCCGTAAGGTATCTGCGCCACAGATCCGCGTTTTTCTTGCCCTTAAAATCGGTAACGACCCACTTTGCAAGCCAGGAATTTATCGCCTTGACGACATACTCGCTATCGGTAAAAAGCTCGACGCGGCAGGGCTGCTTAAGCGCGCTAAGCCCCATTATAGCGGCCGTTAGCTCCATTTGATTATTAGTCGTCATCGCTTCTGCGCCGCTTGCCTTTTTTATCGCGTCGCCGTACTGCAAGATATAAGCCCAACCGCCCGCTCCTGGGTTTCCGAGACAGCTGCCGTCGCTAAAAAGTTTGACCGATTTCACCGGTTTTCTCCGAAATTTGCGCCCTGATCTCCATGCTGCCTAGCTCGTAGCAGACCGGGCAGCGGTGCGAAAAAAGCCCCACCGAGCTTTTGCACTTCGCGCAGGTGTAGCTAAAGCTAAGCCCCGCGTCCTCAAAGCCCGCATCTTTCATAGCCATAAGCGCGTTGATCTCAAAAATTTTACTCGCGCTCTTAGGCTTTTGATCGCTTCTTCCAAGCGCGTAAAAAAGCGCGTTGTACTCCGCATCCTGCGTATTTACCGCCGCAGGAAAATCATAGATTAGATCGATCGCCTGCTCGATCGGCGGGAAGCGCTCAAAGCCCTCCATAGGCTCTTTGTTTTTGATAAAAAGCTCCATGCAGAACCGCCCCGAGCCTTTGAAGTTTAGCTTTGAAATTTTAGCGATCTTCTTGTTAAACGGCGTATTGGCGTCGTTTGCGATGATCTGGGCGCGCTCGAACTGGCTTTGGGCATATACTTCGGCGTCCTGCTCGCGCAACGCGTCAAGCACCTCAAGCGCCTCATTAAAGCGCTTCAGCCGCTCATAAATCACCGTAAGATGCGTAAGAGCCTCTTTGTTTCTCGGGCGCAACTTCAGCGCCTGTAAAAACACCTCTTCGGCGCGCCCTAAAAAGCCCGCTTTGAAATATACGATACCGAGATTGGTGAGGATAAATTCCCTCTGCACGCCGCCGCTAGCCTTGCCTAGCGCGATTAGATAAATTTCTATCGCGCGCTCGAAGTCGCCGCTTTTTACGAAAGAGCTAGCCAAAATTCCAAGCGTAGGGATGTCTATCTGCGGGCTTGCTAAAAGCTGTCTGTGCTCGGTGCTAAGCGCGTCTAGGGTGTCAAATTTTTTGATAAAATTCTCTAAACTCTGCCTCTCGTTTTTTTTAGAAAAAACTCCCCAAATATAGCTTAGAATCGACACTAGCAAGATTATGCTTATCAGCATGATAAGCCCGAAAATCGGGTCGCGATCGTCTAAGAAAAAATTATCCAAATCAAACCTCGTCGCAAAAATAAAGGGCAATTATAGCAAAGTGCGGGTATAATTTCGCTTATGATTAAAAACGAAAGTATAGAAAATCTGCTGGCCACCGTAGATATAGTAGACGTCGTAGAAAAATATGTCCCGCTTAAGCGCAGCGGCGCAAATTTCGTGGGCGTCTGCCCCTTTCACGACGATTCGCATCCGAGTATGAGCGTGAGTTCAAAGCTTGGAATTTTTCACTGCTTTTCGTGCAAGGCCGGCGGCAACGCGATTAAATTTATCCAAGATTACGAAAAGATAAGCTTTCCAGAAGCGGTCGAAAAGCTTGCGGGGATGTATAATTTCGCGCTGCAATACACCGGCGCCAAAGTCCAGGAGCGCAGCGAAGAGAAGAAGGTGCTCGGGATTTTAAACGCCTACTATCAAAGCTGCCTTTACCAAAATCCTGCCGCCGTGAAATACCTGCACGATCGCGGCCTAAGCGAACAAAGCATTCGCAAATTCGGCCTTGGCTACGCAGGAGCTAGCGCGCAGACGATCAGGGTTTTGCAAAATGAAGAAATTCCGCCGCAAGATGCGCTAAATGCGGGCGCGGTGAAGCAAAACGAGCGCGGGCTTTATGCTAGCTTCATCGAGCGCATCACCTTTCCGATCTACAACCACGCGAGCAAGCTCGTGGGCTTCGGCGGTCGCACGATAAGTGACAACCCTGCCAAATACGTCAATTCGCCGCAGTGCGCGCTGTTTGATAAATCTAAAATTTTCTATGCATTCGACCTTGCGAAAAAAAGCGCGATCGCCAAAAAAACTCTCATCATCACCGAGGGCTACATGGATGTCATCATGCTGCACCAAGCGGGCATCGACAACGCCGTAGCAGTGCTCGGCACGGCGCTGACGCCCGCTCATCTACCGCTTATAAAGCGCGCGGAGCTTAACGTCGTGCTTAGCTTCGACGGCGATGCCGCGGGCATCAATGCGGCGATGAAATCGGCGCGGCTTTTGTGCCTGAATAAGATCGACTCAAGCGTCGCTATAATCGGCGGAGGCGCCGATCCCGCGGATATGATAGTCGCGGGCAAGGTGCGCGAGCTAGAGCAAATTTATGCTAGTGGCATGGAGAGCGGGGAGTTTCTGATTCGACAGATCGCTAAAAAATATGACCTCGCCCGCCCTGTGCAAAAAGAGGCTGCGCTAAATGAGATCAAAGAATTTACCGCAGCGCTCGGCCCCGTGCTAGCCGAGTCCTACCAGAGCCTAGTGGCGCAAATTTTAAACGTCTCGCCGGGTTCGTTCAATCTCTCTAGCGGCGGTAAAAATTTCGGCGCGGACTTTGAGGGACGAAATTTTAACGAGAGCGGAGGCTTCGGCTCTCGCGATTTCGGCTCTTACGGAGGGCGTGGCGCAGACGGCAGGGGCGGTGCGAACGGGAACTTAAACGGCGGAAATTTTGTTCGCGCGCAAAACACGGCGCGCTACGAAAGCTCCGCGCCGCCTACCGCTTCGGCGAGGGCTGGGCGGACGCTACTGCGCCGCAAGGAGATCGCCGAGCTTCAGATCATAAAATCGATGCTGCTTGATGGCGAGATGGCACAGCTTGGGCTCGGATGCTTGGAGCGGCGCGATTTTCGCATGCACGGCGATATCTTCGAGGCGTTTTTGGCTTTTGCTCGCAGCGGCGTGAATTTTAAAAATTTCATCGCGGTCGGTAATGCGAATGGTAGCGCTTTCGAAAATTTTACTGCAGGCGGCGCTGGAGAAAATTTTATCCGTAGCGAGAGCGTAAATTTAAAAGGCGACGAGAGCTCTAGCGAGCAAAATTTTATCGGGCAAGACTCTGCGGGCGTCGTAAATTTAAAAGGCTCCTCCGCGCAGCAGGGCGCAAACGACGGCAAGAAGCAAGAGAGTGCAAATAACGACGAGAGACGGAGCTCAAACAGCGCCGCAAAGCAAGGCGAAAAGAAAGCTGCCGCTCAAAATGCTCAAAGCGCTCAAAGCGTCCAAAATGCCCAAAGCGTCGAAAACGAAGCCTTTGAAAATCTGCGCGCGCTAGCGCTAGATGATGAAATTTTGCCGATCGGCGGCGCGGCGCTTTTTAACGACGCGTGCAAAATTTTACGCCGCAACGCCCTGCAAGATCTGATGCAAAAGCTCAAAAACTCCGACGCGCCCGACAAGATCGAGCGGATCTTGGAGTATCAAAAAAAGATCAATCAACTCAAGTAAAGGAACGAAATGAAGGCATTGGCGCTCTTTAGCGGCGGGCTTGACTCCATGCTCGCGGTCAAACTCATCGTCTCGCAAGGCATCGAGGTGCTCGCGCTGAATATGGATATCGGATTTGGCGGAAAGGACGATAAGAGCGAGATCATGCGCCGCAGAGCCGCAGCTGCGGGAGCGGATTTTAAAAGCGTCGATATCAGAAGCGAATATCTACAGCGAGTGCTTTTCGAGCCCAAATACGGCTACGGCAAGCACTTCAACCCTTGCATTGACTGCCACGGATATATGTTTAAGACTGCGCTCGCGATGCTGCAAAGCGAAGGGGCGAGCTTCATTATCACGGGCGAGGTGCTCGGACAGCGCCCGATGAGCCAGCGCGCACAGGCTCTAGCTCAGGTCGGCGGGCTTAGCGGCGATGAGGAGGGGCTGATCCTGCGCCCGCTGTGCGCGAAACTGCTGCCGCCTACGACGCCCGAGATCAAGGGCTGGGTTGATCGCGACGCGTTGCTTGATATCAGCGGGCGCGGGCGCACTAGGCAGATGCAGCTGGCGGCGGAGTTCGGCTTTGAGGATTACGAAACGCCCGCAGGAGGCTGTCTGCTGACCGTGCAGAGCTTCAGCGAGCGGATCAAGGATGCGGTAAAATTTGAAAAGATCGAAACGCCCGCGGATGCTGAAATTTTAAAATTCGGACGCCATCTGCGCCTGCCGGGCGGCGCGAAGCTCATAATCGGGCGAGATGAGAGCGATAACAAAAAGCTTGCCGAAGTGCAAAATCCGAAATTTAGCGAGATAAAATTTAAAGATGACGTCGTGGGCGCGCTAAGCCTCATAAGCAGGGGCGCGAGCGAGGCGGATAGAGAGCTTGCGGCGAGGCTGGCGCTAACATACACCAAAACGGACGCCGCGCGCAGCTACGCCCTGCTCATAGAGGGCAGCGAGCTGAGCGCAAACCCCTTTGAGAGCAAGGATGCTGCGCGCGAGTACTTTGTGTAAAATCTAAACCGCGATCTAGGTTGTATTAATAGAAATAAAAACGATACATAAGCGCAAGAAGCTGCGATAGCAGATACAAGAGTAAAATTTAAATGGCAACGCCCGAAATAAACCGAAAATGCGTCAGGCTCAGAGTTAAATTTAACCGCCGCGAGCGCTAAATTTAAACAAATTTTATAAATTTAAGGAGCGTTTATGGAGTATTTCAAACCGTTTTTCGTAAAGATCGCAGGGCGCGCCAGAGATGACGATCATACGAGCGCGCATGAGCAGATCATCGCGCCGCTACTGCAAAATGCGCTCGCCGCCTACGTCTATAACGGGCGTAAAGATAGCATCGTGGGGGCATTCGGCAGCGTGGAGCACCCGCTAAACTTGAGCGAGTTTAGTTTCCTCGTGCGCGAGCGGGGTAAATTTCGCCTCGATCTCTCGCGAGAATGCGTAAACGGCGCCGAAATTTTTTGGAACGCTTGCAGTTTTAGACGCGGCTCGGTCGTTGTTTTGCTTGAGGGCGAGTTTGATATGGCGCCTATTTTACGCCGCTGCGCCGAGATAAGCATATACGAAACGCCAATATGGGCAACAGCCCCGCAGCGACCAAGCTTGCCAAGCGTGCGATGAGCGAGGGGCGGATCGCCGTGCTTTTTAGCGCGTCAAACGGGATAGAGTGGATCGATATCTACGCTCCCGAGGCGGTACAGGCTAAAATTTTAAAACTTGCGGATGAGATAAACGGGGATGAAATTTAGAAATTTAAAAGCAGGACTCCGCATTAAATTTCACGCAGGATAGGCATTATGCGCCCCTGTGCGCGCAGGCAAAAACAGAAGTCGCAAAAAATCAAGCCTCGCCTTGCTTGCGATTTTAATTTATGACTTTTTCGTCGCGAGCGATAAAATTTGCGGCGGCAGATATGAAATTTAAAACAGGATATTTGCCGAAATAGCGCTGTTTATGGATAATTTAGATTGCGCTGCGCTTCGGATAAATTTTAAAAATCCCGCACCGCATCAAACCACTCCTGCGTTTTGCTCTGCGGTATCTCAAAGCGCGCATTATCAGATATCTGGCGTACCGCCACATAAGCGTCCTCGCGCTCGGGCGTCTCGATATCCGGTAGCTTATTTATCGCGCCTACGAGCCCCTCTACGACCGCTCTTGCTTCGCGCTCGCAGCTTGCTTTTTTGATCGCTTTTAGCACGGTTTTGTAGGCGCGGCTTTGCCGTTTTTGCCCTCCACAGTTTGTAAAGGGGGCGTTAAACTCGCTCTCAAACCACGCCTTTTTACGCAGCTGCGCGACGGCGGCGTACTCAAACTCTCGCGTTTTAGCAGGCGCGGCAAGCTCCTTTTTAAGCGCCTTGCCTGCGTCTTGCTCGACATTCCACGCGATAAAATAATTAAGCCCGCTCCACGAGCTAGGCGGCCCGCTCAAATCGCGGCAGTATCTTATCTGGATGGAATTTAATCCCTCAAGCTCGCTAAGGGCGCGCAGGTTGCAGACCGCGCCGTTTAGACTGACGCTTTTTAGCGCGGAAAACTGCAACAAACTCTCGCAATCAAATGGCTCGCAGCAAACGGGCGCGTCTATTTCTATGCGCTCTATGCCTACTAGCGCCGTAAATACCAGTAGCTTAAACGGCTCCACGCCCTCGGCGCCATCCTCGCGAAAGCAAAAGGAAACGTCTTTAAGTCCGCTCGCGTCCTCGATCGTAAAATTTTCTGCCTTGCCGTAAAATTCCGCCTTGCGCGTATCTGCGCCGAGTCGAACGCAAATTTTAAAGCGATCGCAGTCTAGGCTTAGGCGGCGGATGTGAGCCTTGCTAAGATCCAGCGAGACGTCTTTTTGCAGCGCCCAGAAAAAGCTCTCTATCTCACGCTCCTGCGACCACTGCGCAAAACCCGCGTCGTTGCCCGCGTAGTAGAAAAACCTGGGCCAATGCCCGCCGGCCGGTATTTGCATGCCGTCAAATGCGCTCCACGAAATGGGCGTATCCGCATCTACATAGGCATCGCCGTAGCCCTTAGGCGTGATACTAAAGCTGCCTTGCCCCGCGGGGATATCCACCTCATGGCTATTTTCACCCATTAGCGAAATATAAAATTTACCTTCATTTTTTGTCATGATCTATCCTTTTGTCTGCCTTTTGCAAGCGGTGCGTCGCGTCTGCAAAGCAAAACCCCTAGCCTGTAAGCGGGCATTGCGCCAAATAGCCCTCCCGCACCCGTCATCACCGCTTTCTTGCTAAAAGATAAAACAAAATGATCGCTGCTAAAACCACCGCGATTGCGGCGTAAATTTTGCCCATGCCGCCGTAGCTTTTGGAGTCGTCGCTTAAATACAGATTTATTATCGCACCGTTGTCTGTCGAAATTTCAAGCTTCGCGCCCTTTGCGCCGTTTAGCTTTACGCGCAGCATATTCGCCGCGGGGCTTGAAATTTCGGGCTTATCCATAAAAGAGTAGCTGGTTTTGTAGCTTTTCATCAAATCGTTGCAGTCTTTGGGGGCTACGAATATATCGTAAAATGCGCCGTTTTTTACGCTCAGATTTTCTCCACCTTGCACGACGAAATATCTAAATTTAGGCGCTTGCGTGATAAACTCCCACCGTAGCGTTTTTTGCTTGCCGCCCTGCTCGTAATTAAACTCCGCGCCGTATTTGGTGTCAAATTTAAAAACCTCTCTGCTGAAAAGCACGAACTGCCTATCGCTTAAAATGGCGTTAGGATCGGAGTTTTTGTCTAAAATTTTAACGTTTTGAAGCTCCCTGCCGCCTTCGTAAATTTTAAAACTTTTCATCGCTACGGGCGGTCCCTCGGCATTAAATTCCACGCTTACAGGATTTGCGGTGATTTTGCACTCTGGCATGGGATCTGGAATTTCGTTGCTGAAAAATGCAAGCGCGGGCTCGTCGTTCGGGTAGTAAACGTAAGGGCGCGAGTTTAGCGCAGTGGCGCTTTTGAACTTATCCTCCTTCATCCGTAGTGTTTCATTTTTACACATCCCCAGTAGAAATTTGCCGCTTCCTTCGTCGTTTAAATTTCGTAAGCAAAAGGCGTTGAGGCGCGAATTTCCCATCTCAAAAACGTAGCTACTTTTTTTGCCGTGCTCAAAATAGCCGATGCCGATCTCATCCGAGGCAAAATCCAAAAATGCAAATCTATGGTAAATCGCGCTTAAAAGCCCGTCGATCGCGCTTTTTAGATCGCTTGAGTTATAGGATAAATTTTCACTCACGACGGCATTATAGCCTGCGTAAAAAGCGCGCTTTGACGGATTTTCGCCCGTAAAATTCGGCTTGCCCGGACTCTCGTCGTGAGACATCGCCTCGTTTGCGACGACATATTTTGCGTGATTAAGCGCGGAGGTGTTTAAAATTTCATTCTGCGAAAGCTGATTTAGCCCCGATTTTGCGCGCACATTGTTGATGTAGCTTAGCGGATCGTCGTAAAAGGAAAAGCCGCTCATCGCAACGAGCGGCTGTTTTAAATTTGAGGGGGTATTTTCGCATGCGGCAAAAAGCGCGCAGATCGCCCCAAGACCCAGGAGCCTAAGCCGTAGGGCCCGCTTTAGCAAACTCGACCCCTTCTTTTACGTCCTCGTAGCGTTTAAAATTCTCTTCAAACATCTTTGCTAGCTTATCGCGCGTGATCTTATATTCCGCCGGGTGCGTCCACGTATTAATAGGATTTAGCAGCTTCGTCTCGACGCCTGCGAGCTCTTTTGGGATCGCGAGGTTAAAAATACCAAAATTTTCAAACTCGCACTTTTTGATACTGCCGTCCAGGATCGCGTTTATGCATGCGCGCGTGGCTTTGATGCTCATTCGCTTGCCTACGCCGTACGCGCCGCCGCTCCAGCCGGTGTTTACGAGATAGACGCTGACATTATGCTTATCGATCTTTTCGCCTAGAAGCTTAGCGTAAACGGTCGGGTGCAGCGGCATAAACGGCTCGCCGAAGCACGCGCTAAAGGTCGCCACGGGCTCGGTGATACCGCGCTCGGTGCCTGCGACTTTGGCTGTATAGCCGCTTAGGAAATAATACATCGCCTGCTCTTTGGTTAGTTTTGCGACCGGCGGCAAAACGCCGAATGCGTCGGCGGTTAAGAAGATGATATTTTTCGGATGGCCGCCAGCAGAGCTTGGCTCGTAGTTATCGATGTGATAGATCGGGTAGCTGACGCGGGTGTTTTCGGTCTTGCTGCCGTCTTTGTAGTCCACGACGCCCGCCTCATCCGCGACCACGTTTTCAAGTAGCGCGTCGCGTTTGATCGCGGCGTAAATTTCAGGCTCGCTGCTCGGGTCTAAATTTATGCACTTCGCGTAGCAGCCGCCCTCGAAGTTAAATATCCCCTCATCGTCCCAGCCGTGCTCATCGTCGCCGATCAGCTTGCGGTTTGGATCGGTCGAGAGCGTCGTTTTGCCCGTGCCGCTTAGACCGAAAAATAGCGCCGTATCACCGTCCTTGCCCACGTTTGCCGAGCAGTGCATGCTTAGCTTGCCCTCAAGCGGTAGCCAGTAGTTCATCATAGAAAAAATTCCCTTTTTCATCTCGCCGCCGTACCACGTACCGCCGATAACGGCGACGTTTTCCTCGACATTAAATATAACGAAAACGTCGGAGTGCAGCCTGTCGCTCGCGTAATCTTCGTTTTTGCATTTGCACGCGTTGTAAACGACGAAATCGGGATGAAATTCCGCAAGCTCGCTCTCGCTTGGGCGGATGAACATATTTTTAACAAAATGCGCTTGCCACGCGACTTCAGTTACGAAGCGCACGTTTTTACGGCTGGATTTGCTGGCGCCGCAATAGGCGTCTTGGATAAAGATTTCCTTGCCGCTTAACTGAGCTTTAGCTTTGGCTAAAAGTTTATCGAAAAGCTCTTTTGAGATAGGCTGATTTATCTTGCCCCAGGCGATGTATTTTTGGCTCGGGTCCTGCTTTACGAAGTACTTATCCTTTGGGCTACGACCCGTAAAGATGCCCGTATCGACCATAAAGGTGCCGTTACTTGACACGCGTCCCTCGCCCATAGCCTTTTCAAGCTCGAAAAGCTCGTCGTAGCTTAAGTTGTAGTTGATTTTTTTGATATTTTTAAGACCTAGTTTATCCAGATCGTTCGGAGTTGTCATTTTGCGTCCTTTTTAAATTAAATTTTGATAAAAGATTGCGCTATTATAGCTTAAAATTTAGGTGAGCTCGCTTAAGCACCGAGGATGATCGCCATGAAATTTAGGCGGAAGCACCCGCCTAAATTTGGAATTTATCTTAAAATCGCGAGCACCTGATCGGCATCGACCGTATCGCCTTGAGCGATCAAAATTTTATCGATTATGCCATCACGCGGACTTTCGATATTTATCTCCATCTTCATCGCTTCAAGCACGATGACATTCTGTCCTGCCTTAACAGCGTCGCCTTCCTTTATTAAAATTTTAAATACGTTGCTAGGAAGCGTCGCTTTTATATCGTTATCGTCCGCACCACCTCGCGCGTTAGCAGTGGGCTGCTCGCCGGCGGAGCTTTGCGGCTGCGGCTTCGCGGGCGCTGAGGTATCGAAGCTGACGTCGTATCGATCGCCGTTTACGAGCACATTTTGCCCGGCGAATTCTACGCTGTAAATTTTGCCGTTAATTTTAACGTCAAATTTGCCGTTTTTAGAAATACCGCTTTGATGACTTGCGGCAGGTGCTACGTCCTCTTTTTTACGACTCATCACCTTGCCCTCGCCCTTCAAAAACGCGATGCCCTTTTCTTTGCACGCAAGCGCGATAAATATGTTCTCCTCGTTAGGTTCGATGCCCTGCTCGCGTAGAATCTTCTGCGCATACGCGACGCTCTTGTTCTCGTCGGCATCGGCTATATCTACGGCGTGTTTAGTCGTAGGCTGTAGTCCCAGCTGCTCCGCCGCCATCTTAATCACGCCGTCATCGGGTTTAACGGGCGTTTTGCCGAAATAACCTAACACCATCTTGCCGTAGCCTTCGGCGATCTTTTTCCACGGACCAAACATTACGTTATTAAACGCCTGCTGGAAATAAAACTGACTAACCGGCGTTACGCTCGTGCCGAAACCGCCCTTTTCGACGACTTCGCGCATAGCCTTGATGACGGCTGGGAATTTGTCTAAAATTTTATTATCGCGCATCATCTGAGTGTTTGCGGTAAGCGCGCCTCCAGGCATTGGGCTAAACGGAATGAGTGGGCTTACCTGCGTAGCCTCGGGCGGCATGAAATAATCCTTCAAGCACTCGCCCAAAACCTCTTCGTATTTTAAAATTTTCTCTGCATCTAGCCCCAGATCGAAATTTTGCCCCTTCGTCGCGTGCAGTAGCGTAAGGATGTCCGGCTGGCTGGTGCCGCCGCTTACGGGATGCGCGGCAAGATCGATGCCGTCTACACCCGCTACGAGCGCAGCCTGATAGCATGCGACGCTAACGCCCGCCGTCTCGTGTGTGTGCAGGCGGATATGCACGCCGTCGCCTAAAATTTTACGCGCGCGCTTGATCGTCTCATAGACCTTCTGCGGGCTGCTGGTGCCGCTTGCGTCTTTGAAGCAGACGCTGTCGAACGGAATCTGCGCGTCTAAAATTTGACGTAGAATTTTCTCATAAAACGCCGCATCGTGCGCGCCGCTGCATCCCGGCGGCAGATCCATCATCGTAACCACGACTTCGTGTTTAAGGCCGTGGCGATGTATGCACTCGCCGCTAAATTTTAAATTTTCCACGTCGTTTAACGCGTCGAAATTTCGAATCGTCGTCGTGCCGTGTTTAGCAAAAAGTTTGGCGTGCAGATCGATGATCTCGCGGCTGCCGGTATCGAGCGTGACGGTATTTACACCGCGGCTAAGGGTCTGCAGGTTCGCCTCAGGCCCCACGATGCTTCTAAATTTATCCATCATCTCAAAGGCGTCTTCGTTTAGGTAAAAATACAGGCTTTGAAACCGCGCGCCGCCGCCAAACTCGAAGTGCGTGATGCCCGCGTCTTTTGCCGCGCTAACGGCAGGCAAGAAGTCCTCCATCGCCACGCGCGCACCAAAAACTGACTGAAATCCGTCGCGAAAAGTCGTATCCATAACGTCGATAAGCTTTTTAGCCATTTTTAGCTCCTAGGTTAAATTTAGCGTGAATTTTAATATTTCTAGCCTAAAAAAGCTTTTAAACCAAAAACCCCCGGAAAGATTGCGAGTGTTAATAGCACTAGAATTTGCAATAAAATAAAAGGCAGTACGCCCTTGTAAATGTCCGTGGTGTGGATTTGCGGCGGCGTTACGCCCTTTAAGAAAAATATCGAAAATCCAAATGGCGGCGTCATAAACGATGTTTGTAAATTTACAGCGATTAAGATCGCAAACCAGACAGGATTGATATGCAAAGACTCTACTATCGGCAAAAGTATCGGCAAAATGATATATGAAATTTCTACATAATCGAGAAAAAATCCAAGCACTATGATAACTACCATCGTAAGCGCGATAAATCCCCATGCTTGACCGGGCAGATTTTCCATAAAATTTTTTACGACCTCATCTCCACCCGTGTAAGAAAAAATCATCGAAAATGCCGTGGCGCCCATCAAAATCATAAAAACCATGCCCGAAATTTTAGCGGTATTTTTTAGCGCGTCATAGATCAGCCTAAACGAAAACGTGCGGTACAAAACAGCTAGTGCTATCGCGCCCAAGCAACCTACCGACGAGCTCTCCGTAGGCGTAGCGATGCCCGCAAAAATAGATCCCAAGACTAGCAAAATCAGCACGAGCACCGGCACGACGTTTTTAAGCGCAATAAAAATTTGCTTTGATTTGCTAAGCCCCTCTAGCGGCGGAACAGGCGGCGCATAATCTTTGCAAATATATGAAATAATCGCAATATAAATCACGTAAAAACCCACTAGCACGAGCCCAGGAATAACTGCTGCAGAGAAAAGATCACCTACCGAAACAGAAAGTATATCGCCTAAAATAATCAGCACGATAGAAGGCGGGATAATCTGCCCAAGCGTGCCCGCAGCAGCGATAGTGCCGGTAGCTAAAGGCTTATCGTAGCCGTATTTCATCATCACGGGCAGGCTGATGACGCCCATAGCGATGACAGTCGCGCCCACGATGCCCGTCGTAGCCGCAAGTAACGCCCCCACCAAAACAGTGCTGATCGCCACGCCGCCTCGTACGCCGCCGAATAAAAATGCCATTGACTCTAATAAACGCTCCGCAAGGCGAGTCTTTTGCAAAATCATACCCATCAAAATAAAAAGCGGCACCGAAATTAGCAGCTGATTTTCCATAATCGAGTAAATTCTATTAGGCATCAGTGAAAAAAACTGTCTGCTCATATCCTCGAAAGCTTCGGTTAAAATTTCAAAGCCCTGCGCGTAATCCCACGCCTCACTAAGTCCGTAGATAAAGCCGAAAATCACAGCCACGGCGCCGAACGTAAACGCAACGGGAAAACCGAGTAACAGCATAAAAAGCGCTGCCGCAAACATCACTATGCCTATCATAGCTCGCCACCTTTTATCTTGCCGTGGCAAAATTCCGCCCAAGCGCGAAAAGCGTAAAATTTATAGAATTTTAAATTTAAGCTCATTCTGCCCTCACACACTCTGTGCGCCCGAAGAATTCCCACTAAGAAATTCCGAGCCTTTGTTTTCCCTAACATCAAGCAAGGCATTAATATTTTTAATCAAAAATCCAAATGCGTAGATAAATAAAAACGCATAGCTAAGCGTGATTGCGGACTTGATGATCCAAAGATGCTGCATACCGCCGGGATTGGCACTGGCCTCATGACTCGTATAAGCCTCGCTCACATAATCGATCGAAAAAAACGCCACGAGCGCTACGAAAGGCAAAATGAAAAATATCGTGCCTAAGATATTTATGAGCGCTTTTGCAGTGGGGCTAAAATTTTCGTAAAAAATATCCACGCGAACGTGTGCGTTTTCTTTAAGCGCATAGGTCACACCGAATAAAAACATCGCCGAATATAGCCACCATGTAAGTTCTTGCATAGCGACGGAATTTGCGGCTGGAAAAAGATAACGCGCCACAACATTGTAAAAAACGACTATAACTAAAAGCGCCAAAAATACGATACTCAATACGCCTAAAATATTTGCGAACGCATCAAAAGCTCTTTCTAGTCTGCGTAAAAAATCCCTCAAAATTTTACCCTCTGCTTGAAATTTTTGCTATGAAAGCTGGAATTTTAGCAAAAATATCTGCAATTTATTATAAAATTATGCGCGGAAAGGATTTTTATGATTTTAAAATTTCAAAACAGATACTCTAAAAGATTTCTCGCCTTTTGCGCTATTTGGGCGCTTTTTTGGCTAGCATTTTCATATTTTTTCTTGCAAAAATTCCTTTTTATCTATCCGGAAAGCTTTAGCATTCACGTGAGATTCGCACTTTGCGCCGTAGCGCTAGGAGCGGTGATTTTAGTGGTTTGCGGCAAGGACGTTTACGGCGCAATCTGTGGATATGCGGTGTGGTTTTACGGCGCGGCGCTGGGCTTCGTATCGTCATTAAATTTAGCTAAAATTCACACGGTACTGCGAGGGAGCGGAGATATGAGCGGGATGAGCGGCTGTGGTGGAGCGGTGAAATTTTTAAATTTTGATCTAAGCGTAGTGCCAATTTTTAAGCCATTTAACAGCTGCGCATTCGACGTACCGGCGGTGCCAACCGATACAATGCTAGACGGACTGCAAGCCAAACTAACGGCGCTTTATAGCGGAGGCTGGTATCTATTCCCGGCAAGTAAAAGCGTGGATCTGGCGCAATTTTGGAGTTTTATCTTTATATTTTTCGCGATTGTTTGGATGATTGGAATTTTGCTTGGATTTATAAATAAAAAGGTGCGATGTTAGCTCGCACCCGATAAGAATTATTGGACGATTAGTAACGCATCTGAGCTATAAATACTATTTATAGTTTTTAGGCTCGATACTTTCCATACTGCTTCGCACAACCCACCATAGCTCTTTTTTAATGTCATTTGAGTATTGCTGTTGTACTCGTAAGTAGCACAGACATTTTGCCTAATTTTAATAGGATTGGTTACGTTTGTCATACTTGAAAAATTGCTATTATACTCACCTTTTGCCATATAATAACCCATAACATCCGTTAGCGACGTAGATATATTCTGCGCCGTCCTCACCACCTCTGCATCATCGCGCGTAGCTGCTAGTTTTGGAATGGCAATTGCCGCCAAAACACCTAAAATCACGATCACGAAAATTAATTCGATCATAGTAAAGCCCTTCATGTTTTTATCCTTTGATAAAAAATTTTTGGATTTATATTATAGAGCGTTTACTATAAATTTAACTTAAAAGTTCTTTGCGAATTCTAACATTTCAGATAAATTTTTCATCGCATTCGCGCCGACCGCCAAATAATGGTTATTTATCAGGCTTTTTCCGTTATAAAGAGGCGCCTCCATCGTCTTTAGATCTACCACCACTCCGCCGCTTTGATGCAGCAAAAAATCCCCAGCGGCGATGTCCCAGAGCGAACAGTCGCTAAATCTCGCATACGCGCTGGCGCCCCCCTCGGCTAAAATACAAAATTTTATCGCAGAGCCTTTGCACATTAGTTGCATTCCAAATTTCTGCGCAAATTGCACGTATTTTGCGGATCTGCTATAGTGCCCTTGCATGAAGATTTGCGGCGCGCTAGTGGGGCGAGCGAGCAGTACGCCGTTTTTATAAACTCCGCCGCCATTTGAGCTATATATATCGCCGCTTATTGGTATGCTGATCACTGCTAAAATTGGGCGCCCACGCTCGATCAACGCGATGCAGACGCAAAACTCGCCGTTGCGCGCGATAAACTCCTTCGTGCCGTCCAGCGGATCTATCAGCCAAAATCTCTCCTCGCTCATGCGCCGCTTGCTATCCAGCACGCACTCTTCCGAGCAGATCGCGATACCGCTAGGCTCCAGGGTGCTCATTATTACATCGTTTGCCGCAAGATCGGCATTCGTAAGCGGCGATCTGTCCGCTTTGACAAAGATATCGAATTTGTCGTAATTTTGCATTATCGCATCGTTTGCCTTTTTTGCGGCGTCCTCAGCAAGCGCCAAAAGCTCATCCAAGCCCACTTTTGCTCCTTAAATTTAACGGTGATTCTATCAAATTTAAAATTCTAAACGTCTAAATTTACGCAAATAAAAAAACAGGCAAAATTTCAAAACCCTTTAGAATTTTAATATTCTTTTTTATATAATTGCTAAAATTTTTTAAAGGATCAACATGACCCCAGTCGTATTAGATAGCGTTAAACACGCGGATTTACAGTATCACGCGGATGCATTCCCTACCGCGCCTTTCGTGCCGGTGATCGCGCCGGAGATTCCGTTTTGTGCGGACAACCTCGTTATCGTATTTACCATCGAAAAAGAGCCCAAAATAGTGGCGCTGCTAGGGCGCACCAAAAACATCCTAATCGATAAGGATTATAAAGGAACGGTGCCTTCCTCGGTGCAGAATTATCCATTTTTCCTAGCCCAGATCGGCGAGCAGACGGCGATCTGCTTCGACAAAGACGCGCAGCAGATCAAAGGCGACGGCGAGGCGCTTTTTAAAGACGGCAAGCCGACGCCGTTTTTACAAAATTTAAAAGAGGTGATGAAAAACTACGCCGATTTAGATATGCGCACGCGCGTTGCGGCGGCGGAATTTCAAAAGGCGGGGATTTTAGAGGCCAAGGAGCTCGGCATCAACTCTAGCGGCAAGGAATCGTCCCTGTTAAACGGCTTTTCGGTCGTAAATCGCGAAAAGCTTTTGAAGTTAAGCGATAAAAAGCTTGCGGATTTTGCGCGCCGCGGATATCTGGAGCTAGTGTATTTCCACTTAAAAAGCCTTGCAAATTTTCAGCGCCTGGGCGATAAGATCATGCAGCTTGACCCACCGACCGCGCAGAAAGAAGCGAAAAAATAGACCATTTTAGCCTCCTAAGTAGCTCATAATTTTTAGAATTTAATGTCGCAGATTTATAAAACTTGTAAAACTTACGATTGTTTCGGGGTTTGAAGTTGCCATAACCGCATGTGAGCTTGAAGCACTAGGAGGCTTTATTCGCGGCTAAACTAAATACACCGCAAATTTAGTTCTAAAATTTTAGCATAGGGTTTTATAACAAAATTTTGCAACAACACAGTATGCAAGATTCCACGCTTAAAATTTCAAGCGAGAAATTTTACTATAAAATTCTATTAAATTTAAAATTTAATTTAAGTAGATCAATTTATAAAATTTTATCCACACTGCCTAAAACTTTAGTTTTAAATTTAGCCCAAGCTCCACCTTTGCACTAAAATTCCATCCGCGATTTATAGAAATTCCCGCGGCTCGTAGATTTGCACGCCGCGGGCGCCGCCGCGAGCCGCATTTATCATCGCGCGGGCGATACTTGCGCCGCTAAGCGGTCTAAATTTACCAAGCACGCAGGCGGGCAGCAGTTTAAAAATCGCCGCAGCGATCTGCTCTATTGGGCGAGTGTCGAATCTCTCGCCGAGGATTAGCGGCGGATGAGCGATCTGGAGGTACTCAAAGTCAAGCTCGCTCACGCATCGCTCGATCTGCCCTTTGGCACGCAGATAAAAGCTTAGCGAGCTCTCTTTCGCACCCAGAGATGATACGAGAACAAAGCGCCGCACGCCCGCTGCTTTGCCCCACTTCGCCGCCGCATAGACGTAGTCCACATCCACGCGCAAAAACGCCTCGCGCGAACCCGCCTGCTTCATCGTCATGCCAAGCGCGCAAAAAATTTCGTCAAATTTATGCGGTGCGATATCCGAGATACCCTCAAAATCAAATGATCCGCACGTGAAACTTAGGGTGGCAAAAGCCTATCTCGCGGCGCGCCCATGCCTCTACCTCATCGTAACCGGGACTCTCACAAAGCTCGCGTACCAGCTCTCTGCCAACGACGCCCGTAGCGCCCAGCACCAAAGCCGTTTTTCCCATTTTTGCTCCTTAGTCTTTAAATTTATATTCCCTAAAAGATGCGGATGATTTTACCCGCTTTCATCTTAAATTTACGCGTTTGCCCGCGTAGTCAAATCGCGGGGCTTGTAAGCTAAACTCAAAGCTGTTTCGATCCACCGCACCCACGCACGCGTCGCTATCGTAAAGCGCGAGCAGAAATTCCGCCATCTCCTCGCTTGAATGATAGCGCTTAAAAGCCGCGTCGTAGTCGTAGCCCGCGTCATCCGTCGCCACAGAGCCAAAAATTATGTCCTGCAGGGTAAAATTTCGCGGCGGAATGAACGAGCTAAATTAAAATCAAATCTGCGCGCGGAGTAGAAAGCGCCCTAGCTAGGCTCGCGCCGCCGCCAGCGTTATAATCCGCTTAACCACCTCGCTCGCCGCTTTTAAAGAGCCTACGGGCAGATACTCGTAGATCGAGTGGAAATTGTGCCCGCCGGTGAAGAGGTTCGGGCACGGCAGCCCCTTTGCGGAGATGACGGCGCCGTCGTAGCCGCCTCGCATAGGCTTGATCTTGGGCTCGATGTTTAGGCTTTTAAAAGCTTGCTTCGCAAACCGAATTGCCGGTGCATCGTCGTTTTTCAAAAAGTTATAGACGTTTTTGTAGCGGTCGTTTAGCGAAATTTCGATCCGATCGCCCCAGATCGCGCGAAGCGCGTCCGCAGTTTTTTGCAAAAAATCCATACGCTGCTCGTATCTTTTCTCGTCAAATTCCCTCACGTCGATCTTTAGGACGGTCTTTGCGCTGTTGCCGCTAAGCTCCTTGACCCAAAAATAGCCCTCCTTGCCCTCTGTGTATTCGGGCGCCTCGCCCGCAGGCAGCAGCGAGATAAACTTATGCGCCAAAAGCAAGGAATTTACGAGCTTGCCCTTGGCGTTCATCGGATGAGCGGACTGGCCTTTAAAGGTAACGACGCAATCGCCCGCGTTCCAATTCTCGTAGATAAACTCGCCGATGCCACAGCAATCAAGGCAGTAGCCAAAATCCGCGCCTACCTCGCTTACGTCCAGCGCCTTTGCGCCCCGCAAGCCTTGCTCCTCGTCCGGCACGAAGCAAGCGATTATCTCGCCGTGCTTGATCTGCGGATTTTGGACGAAAAATTCTAGCGCATTTACGATCGCGGCGATCGCTGCCTTGTCGTCGGCGCCCAGCAAGCTAGTGCCGTCCGTTACGATGATCTCGTCTCCTTTGTAACCCTGCAGCTCCTCATTTTCGCTCTCTTTAAGATAAATCTCTAGCTCTTTATTCAGGCAGATATCGCCGCCTTCGTATCTTACGATCTGCGCTTTGGTGTCGCCGCTCTGCTCGGCGCTGGTATCAAGGTGGGCGAAAAACGCTATGCTCGCAGCGGGCGCGTCTAAATTTGAGGGAATTTTAGCGATCAAAATCGACTTCTCGCTAAGGCTGATATTTTTTATGCCCAGAGCTTCGAGCTCGTTTTTTATGAAACCCGCCAGCTCGAGCTCCTTGGGGTTTGAGGGCATTATGCCCGCAGCGCCCGCGGCTCTATTCGTGGTGGTGTTAATTTTGGTGTAGTTTAAAAACCTCTGCACGATATCCATGATAAGCTCCTTTTACAAAATGAAAAATGCGATGACGCAGACGGATAGAAACATCCCTAGAGCCGTTCTTTTAGCGATCTGAATAGGACTTACCATTGCAAGTCCCGCGCAAACGATACAAGCGCCCGCAATCGGCGATGCGCTCCTGCCTAGCGCGCCGCTTATCGCAACCGCCATACCGAGCTTATCTTGCTCAAAACCCAGCGCGTCGGCGTGCACGGTCACGGCGGTGTTAAACGCCATCGACGCCGCGTCTCCCGAGCCCGTTACGACGCCCATAAAAAACGGCACGAAGGTTCCGCCGAATTTTACGTAGCCCTGCTCGTTCTTAAGCCACTCGATTACGAAATCGATCGCGCCGCACGCGCTAAGCCCCGCGACGAAGACGCCCGCAGCGATGATGATACCTATGATCTCGGCATACGCGCTACCCATGCCTTTGAAAAATTCCTTCGTAATTTTTTGAGGATCGGTTAGAGTAACGGCGATGGTGAGGATAGCGCCCAGCAGCATCGCTTCGGCAACGCCCATCTTCGTCCATTTTAGGAAAGAGACCTGATTTAGACTCGTGCCGCCGATTACCAAGATCACTAGCGGCACTAACGGCATAAGCGCGTATAAGACGTTTATCTTTTGAGGCTGCGCGTCTAAATTTGAACCGTCGGCGGAATTTGACGCAACGGAATTTACGCCGCCCTCCTTTTGTGCGAGATAATTCACCCCCTTGGTGTAGTCTTTGCAAACTATCGCCGTTATACTCATTACGATCAAAACCACGATCAAAGCGGTAATCGCGCTGGAAAACTGCACGGCGATGACGTCTTGAACCGTGTAAGATGGGTTGTGCGCCTTTACCATATCGGCTACAAATACGTTGTGCGCCGAGCCCGGGCTTAAAACGCTACCGAAAGTGCCCGCAAATACCGCAGCTCCCGCCATTTCTGGCTTAACGCCTGCAGCCATCATCACGGGAATCAGCGTAGCGCCGACCGCAGCCGAGCAGCCCGCAGCGGAAGGGATAGCGATATTGATAAAATATGTAAGCGCCACGACGATAGGTATCAATAAAAATCCGATATTTCCAAGAGGCCTGGTGAGTAAATTTACAAGAGCGCGGTCGCATTCGGTAAATTTCATCACGAAGGCAAAACCCATACTGGCGCAGATCGCCTTAATGAGCCCCGCCTTAGTCATATACGAGGTAAAGGCATTTAGCCCGTCCAGCGGCTTTAGACAAAGCACGCACAGCACCAAACCCACGCCGATAAGCACGGTTTTAGTATCCTTCTTCATAATCAGTAAAGCGACGACTGCGACGATACCCGCAAGCGCCAAAAATAGCCTAAACGTCTGCACGATAACTCCTTTTAAATTTTAAATTTACTTCCCACGGCGATGCGCGAGATCTCTTTTTTATACTCGAATTTCAGCACGTCCGCATACCCCATCACCTCGCACTCGTTTCCGTTTATCAAAAACGCGCTACCCTCGGGCATAGCATAGACGCTGTCATTTTGATTGACGATCAAAAACTCCTCCAGTCGCTCCTCTCTACTCTCGCCGTTGTGGTTTGAAATTTTACCGCTTATGAAGTGCGGATTGATCTGGTGCGGAAAGATCCCCAGAGCTACCGGCGAGGGCGGGAAGACGATCGGCATGTCGTTGGTAGTCATCATCGTCTTGCCCGCGACGTTTGCGCCCGCAGACCAGCCGAAATACGGCGTACCGCCGTCCACGACGTCTTTGATCGCACCCAAAAGATCAAATTTATAAAGCTCATTTAGCAGCACGAAGGTATTGCCGCCGCCGATGCAGATCGATTTGGCATTTTTAACGGCGGCTTTCATATCGGCAAAGCGATGGATCGATCTGATATTGTTGCTCCCCAAACAGTCCGCGACTTTCTGCTCGTATTGATCGTTCGTGCGCCTAACGCCTGCAAACGGAATGAATAAAATTTCATCCTCCCAAAGACCCCCTAAAAATTCCTTGATCCACCCCTTGCAGTGGTTTAGATAGCCGCTGTCTTTGTAACTGGAAGCGCTTAGAAGTAGTGCTCTTTTCATACCGCTCTCCTTAAATTTTACCGTTTAGCTTATACGCGCAGCGCAGATAAACGTCCACTCCCGCAAGCAGCGAGTCCTCGTCGAAGTCAAATTTGCCATTGTGATGCCCCGCCGCAAGCGTCGTGCCGATCATCAGATATCCGCTCTTGCCGCCCGCGTCCTGCACCGAGCGCATAAAATGCGCGAAATCCTCGCATGCACCGAAGCTTAGCTCCCTTACGATTTTATCGTCGTCGATAAACGGCGATGCCTTCGCGGCCTCCTCGTAAAGCTGCGTGGTGGCCTCGTCGCTATCGCCGCCTGCGGTACCGCCCGTAACCTGCACGTCGTAGCTGACGCCGTAAATTTTAGAAACGCCCTCCACTATGTCCATGCATTTAGCCTTCATAAACTCATTCAGCTCCGTGCTCTCGCCGCGAGTCTCGCACGCAAGATAGCCGTTGGGCGCGATGACGTTGCGCCCTTCGCCCGCGCGCAGCACTCCGACGTTGATACGCGTGACGCCGTCTGCGTGCCTGGTTATGCCGTGCATATCAAGCGCCATCTCGGCTGCGGCGAGCAGAGCATTGGCTCCATTTTGCGGCGCGCCAGCGGCGTGAGCGGACTTGCCTTTTAAATTTATGTCAAATTTAGTGGTCGCAAGCAGCTTTTTGGTACCGCAGATGATGCCTCTCATGGTGTTTGCCTGAAAGCCGATATGACCGCCAAGCAGATAATCCACGCCCTTGGTGACGCCCGCAGCTTCCATACCTACGGCGCCTCTGGTGCCCTCCTCGGCGGTTTGAAAGATAAATCTAAATTTACCGCTAAAATCGTCCAAGTTTTGCGCGATCAGCTTCGCTAGGGCAAGCCCCATCGTGATATGCCCGTCGTGCCCGCACGCGTGCGTGATGCCGCTAATGTCGGAGCGAAAGCCCTCCTTAAAAGGGCGGTGATCCGCGTCCATGCTCTCGGTCACATCCACGCCGTCTATGTCAAATCTAAAAGCGACCGTCTTGCCCGCGCGCCCCGTGTTTATTTCGGCTACGAGACCCGTTAGCCCGTCTTCCATCGCATCAAGAAATTTTATCTGATCTGCATTTAGCAGCTCTTTGGCGCGCTGCTTCGCCTTCTCGCAGGCATCCTTGCTACCTACGCCCTGCCTCGCCTCAGCCTTTACCACCTCGCGACCGAGCTTTATCTCATAGCCCAGGCGCTGCATACGATCTGCGATAACGGCGGTCGTAAAAAAGGTAAACCAGCCCGTCTCGGGATGCGAGTGAAAAAACCTGCGATCCCCGATCATCTCGCCTTTGAGCGCCTCTACTTTTTGTGCGATAGCATCCATCTTTTCTCCTTTATTTTTTAGCTAAGCTTAACATCGCCGCAGCTAAAACCTTCGTAGCGGCAAAGGCGTCGTGCCAGTTTATACTTTCATTTACGTTGTGGCTGATGCCGTCCTTGCACGGCACGAAAAGCATCCCCACGCGATCCGCAAGCTCCGTCATATTCATCGCATCGTGTCCCGCACCGCTAGGAAGCCTTAGGCTTGGAATTTTAAGCTCGCCGGCACAGCTTCCAAGCAGATCTATCATCTCCTCACTTAGCTTTACGGGGCGATCCTTGATGAGATTTTTTAGTTCAAATTTGCACCCTCGGCGAGCGCAAATTTCATCTATCGCCGCACAAATTTTATCATCCGCCGCCCTGAGCGCATCCTCGTCTATATCGCGTATATCAAGACCTAGCGTGCAGGAGCCGGGGATCACGTTTAGCACGCCGGGTAGCGCGTTTGCATAGCCCGTCGTCGCTACCGTGGTTTTGCCCATCTTTGCGATCCTCTCCGCGCTTAAAACGATCTCGCTCGCGCAAGCTAGGGCGTCGCAGCGCATATCCATCGGCGTAGCGCCGCTGTGATCGGCTCTACCCTCGATCCGTAGTTCGTATCGCACGGGTGCGGCGATACCCGTGACGATGCCTACGGGGATGCCGCGTCGCTGCAATACCGGCCCCTGCTCGATATGAAGCTCGATATAGCTATGAAAGCTGGATTTTGGCAGGATGCAGCTTTTTAAATTTGCGGGATTTAGCCCGAAATCCTGCATGGCGTCAAATAGCGAAATTCCGTCCGGATCCTTTAGCTCGCCCAGCCGCTGCCGAGAGAGCTTGCCGCTGATTATCTTGCTGCCTACGGTCGCCATTTTAAAGCGGCTCGATTCCTCGCAAACAAAGACGATGAGTTCCAGCGGTCGCGCAAGCTCCTCGCCGCTATCTCGCACCGTGCGGATCGCCTCCAAAGCGGCCATGACGCCCAACGTGCCGTCGTAAAAGCCGCCCTGCGGTACGCTATCGATATGCGAGCCAGCACTTACGGACGGTAGATCGGGATTTTGAACGCCTTCAAATTTAGCGAAAATATTGCCCGCATCGTCGATTTTGATCTTGAAATTTTCTTTTTGAAATAGCGATATGAGGAAATCGCGCGCCTCTTTATCCTCGCGCGAAAATGCAAGCCGCGTAAGCCCGCCGCCCGCCAAAGCCCCGAAGCGGCTTATCTGTTCGAACTCGCTTTTAAAGCGCTGCATGTTTATGTCCATAAATCCCCTTTTTTAAAAAATTTATGAATACGGCATTTTAATATTAAATTTATATAACAAAGCTGAAATTTACCTATCGCGGCGGCAAATAGGGCGCCAAAACGGCACGCGAACAGAACTGTTTTAAAAATAGCGCTTAAATTTCATTTTGCCTTTTGGGCTTTAAAATCGCAACGAGCCTGCTTAACTTCAGACTAAACGGATATAATTACCGCAAAATTTAACGAGGAGCAAGGATGGAACAGGGCTCGCTAGAGGGGCTTTATGAAAAGCTAAGGCAATTTGATAGGCTGGCGGATAAGGAGGAGTGTCTGTTTGATGCGATAAAGGGCGCCATCAAGGCGGAAAATTTTGACTTTGCCGCGCAAATTTGCGACTTTGTGCTAAACGAGGAATTTGAAAAATTCGGCGCGGTTTTAAGAACGAGGGCGCTAATGTGGCTCACGGGCTACATCGCGCAAAATTTAAAAGAAAGCGAATACCCGAATTTTGGCGACTTTGAAAGCTGCCTGTGGAAATTTAAATGGATTGTCTCGGGCGTCGCCAAAAGCTCCGTGATCGAAAAAGAGCTCATAGATGAGGTGAACGAGGCGATGCTGTTTTACTACGAGCGCTTGGAGCTCTCGCCGGCCTCATACTACAAGGCTTTGATGAACCAAAACATCGATATGGGCGACGCTAGAGAGGCAAGGTCCAACTACGAGCTGTGGAAAAAGCTCGCCAAAGACGATATGGGTGATTGCGAGGCGTGCGAAGCAAGCGATGAGATCGCGTATTTAAATTTTGCCGGCGAGCACGAAGCGGCGCTGGGTCTTGCCGAGCCGATACTCTCGGGCGAGCTAACCTGCGGCGAAGTGCCTCACACGACCTACACGCCGATGCTTTTTAGCATGATTAAAACAGGCAAGATAGAAGAGGCAAAAGCCCTTTTACCAAAGGCTGCGGCGACGATCGAGTCAAATCCTAGCGTCATAAATCAGATCGCGCCGCTAATCGAGATCGCCGTTAGGCTAGATGAGCGCGAGACGGCGCTAAACTTAGCGCGCAAGCACTCTGCGGCAATCCTTGAGGGCAACGACGATCTAAACGACCTGCGATTTTTCATCGCAGTTAGCGCATTCGGTGATGAGGGCGACTACAAAACGGCTTTGGAACTGGCGGGTAAATTTGACGCTAGAAATCAAAACTTCTACTACGCCGATTATCTGAATAAATTTTACGAGGAATTTTCAGGGCTTGAAATTTGACGGCTTAAAGACCTAGCGTGCTTTGTCCGCAAAGAAGAACACTATTCTCAAGCGCATACAGCGAGATAGTTTAAAATTTGCGGCTCGATACTACTTCGCTCTCGCAACAGCGAGCGCGATAAAATTTACGCCGAACGGGTGCAGCGGCTCGTGCGGTAAATTTTATGCCGCTTACTCGCGCACGTCGGCAGCCCATTGCCGAAATGATGATAGAGTGCATGCATGGCATTAAATTTTAACTAGATCGGTGCAGACGAAAACAAGTATTTGCGGTAGCCAAGACACGTATTCTAAATTTCAACCGCCGCAGAATGCAAAATTTAACCAAGCCCGCCGTCAATCTCATCGTAAAATACATAAGCGGCACAATGGCGTATCTCGCGCATCGTCACCAAGATTTAGCGGTAAATTTAATAGCAAAATTTTAAGCGTGGCGCGACGAAATTTTAAAACAAAATTTCAAGTAGATTTTTAAATGCAAAATTTCAAACGGAATCTTAAATTTAGAATTTCAAATAAATTTTAAAATTCCAAGAGAATTTCATCCCTTGGAATTTTAAATTCAGTGCTTGGCTAGGTAATTTGTATCGTAGTTATTATCCACGAAATCGGGGTTGTTCATCATCCTAAGATGAAAATCGCGCGTCGATTTTATGCCGCCGATGATGAGCTCATCTAGCGCAACCTTCATTTTTGCGATCGCACGCGCGCGGTCCTTGTCGTAAACGATGAGCTTGCCGATCATGCTGTCGTAGTAAGGCGGCACCGAGTAACCCTCATAGACGTGGCTGTCCATACGCACGTTTCTGCCGCCTGGAGCGACGTATTTTGTGATTTTGCCCGGGTTTGGCATAAAGCTTTTGGAGTCCTCGGCGGTGATGCGGCACTCAAGCGCGTGTCCGCTAAATTTTATCTCGCTTTGAGGTAGCAGCTTCTCGCCCTGCGCGATGCGGATCATCCACTCGATCAGATCGAGCCCGCTTCGCATCTCACTTACGGTGTGTTCGACCTGCAAGCGGGTATTCATCTCGATGAAATAGAATTTTTTATCCTTGCTATCGTATAAAAACTCAAACGTTCCCGCGCTTGCGTATCCGATCGCCTTAGCGGCGCGAACCGCCGTTTCGTGCAGGCTCTTTCGTGTCGGCTCGTCCAAGATCACGGCTGGGCTCTCTTCGATCAGCTTTTGGTGGCGGCGCTGCATTGAGCAGTCGCGCTCGCCGATATGCACGACGTGTCCGTGCTCGTCGCCCAAGACCTGAACCTCGATGTGGCGCGGGTTTGTGATATATTTTTCCATATACATCGTGCCGTCGCCGAATGCACTCATCGCTTCGCTCTCTGCCGACCAAAAGAGCTTTTCGATATCCTCTTCGCGCTCGACCACGCGCATTCCGCGCCCGCCGCCGCCGGCTGCGGCTTTAATGATGACCGGATAGCCGATTTCGGCGGCTAGCTTGCGTGCCTCTTCGACACTTGCAATCGCGCCGTCGCTGCCAGGCACTACGGGGATGCCCGCGCGCATCATCACTTGCTTAGCCTTGCTCTTATCGCTCATTAAAGTCATTGCCTCGACGCTCGGGCCGATAAATTTAATGCCGTGCTTAGCGCAAATTTCTACGAAATTTTGACTTTCGCTCAAAAAGCCGTATCCCGGAAATATCGCGTCAGCTTCGGTTAGCTCGCAGGCTGTGATGATCGCGGGGATATTTAGGTAACTATCGCTACTGCGCGGTCCGCCTATACAGACCGATGCGTCGGCGTATTTGACGTAAAGCGCGTCTTGATCGGCGGTGGAGTGCACGACAATGGCTTGCTTGCCCATCTCTTGGATCGTGCGAAGCGCTCTAAGCGCTATCTCGCCGCGATTTGCGATTAGAATTTTTTTAAGCTCCCTCATAGCTTCTCGACCTCAAACAGCGCCATAGCGTACTCGACGGGCTGTCCATCTTCGACGAGAGCTTTTTTTATGCGGCAGTCGAATTCCGCCTCAATCTCGTTCATAATCTTCATCGCTTCTATTATGCCGATTGTATCGCCCTTATGCACGACCTGGCCCACGCTTACGAACTCTGCCGCACCGGGACTTGGCGCTTTATAAAAAGTACCTACCATCGGGCTGTCGATCGTATCCATCGCGCCTTTTGAGGCGGGCTTATCGCCCACGAGCACATTTACCGCAGGCGCAGCAAGCTGCGGGGCAGGTGCCGGTGCGGCGAGCTGAGGCGTGCTCCCACCGCATGGGCCATATTTTTTTATCTCGATTTCAAAATCTTTATCTTTAATTTTTAGCTCGTTAATGCCCTGCTTTTCGCCGAAAAAATCCATTAACTCTTTGATTTCTGCTTTTGTCATAAATTTCTCCTGAAAAAATTTGCGAAATTTTAGCTAAATTTTTATAATTGTTTCTTTAAATGGATTTTTGAGGGACTTTTAAGAAGTGCAAAGCGAAATTTACGACAGAATTTGCGGACTGATTTTAAGGATTTACGGAGCGAGATTTGCCTCGTTCATTTTAAGCTCGAACTTCGCAAGCGAGACACGGAATTTTGCAGCAAGAGCGCGAAATGATTTTGAATTCTTTAAAATTTAGCACTTAATTTTACGATCGAAATTCTACGCCCAAGCCCCGAGCGCGAAAATTCCGCGCTTTGCTTTAAAATTCCACCTTCGGGCTCGTATCAAAATCCTGCGTCTTGCTTTTCTTTAAAATTTCGCGCCGAAATTTTGTTTTATAACCCCGCGCCGAAATCCTATCCGAGCGAAGTCCTGTGCGTTAATGTGTCGCAAAAAAGCTCTGAATTTTCGCTTTATCGCTCGTTTTGCTAAGAGCCAGCATCAGCAGCACGCGCGCCTTTTGCAGATTTAGATTATCTGCGGTTAGAAAGCCGAGCTTAGCGTCGTCCACCTCTGAGCTAACGCTAGTCGAGCCGCTGCCCGTGCGACTTGAGCGCACGACGATCACGCCTGCTTCGCTAGCTTTTGCAAGCGCAGCCTGCAAATCCGGATATAAATTTCCATTGCCTACGCCCGCTACGATAATGCCCTTAGCGCCCTTTTGCACCGCTGCATCGACCAAATCGCCGCTATCTTGCGCGTGTCCATAGATGATATCGACGCGCGGCAAGGATTTGAAATCCTTGATATTAAACTCGCTTGCGACGGTGTGTTTGCGAAGCGGCGCCATATAGAAATTTACGGCGCCATAATTTACGGTGCCGATCTTGCCGGAATTCGGGGAAGCGAAAGTAGCAACATTGGTGGTATTTGTTTTCGTAACCTCGCGCGCAGCATGAATCTCGTCGTTCATCACCACAAGAGCGCCCTTTTCGCGAGCGTTTTTATCTGCCGCGACGGCAACGGCGTTGTATAGATTAAGCGGTCCATCAGCACTCATCGAGTCTGCGTTTCGCATCGCGCCCACCAAAACGATCGGTTTTTTAGATTTTATGACCAGGCTTAAAAAATACGCCGTCTCCTCCATCGTATCGGTTCCATGCACGATGACGACGCCGTCTACGTCGTTTTTAGTAAGCAGTTCGCTTACGCGGTTTGCGAGCTTGAGCCAAATTTCATCATTCATATCCTGCGAGCCGATATTTGAAATTTGCTCGCTTTTAATCGTAGCTAAATCCCCTAGCTGCGGCACTGCCGATAAGATATCTTCTACGCCCTTTGAGCCTGCGGTATAGTTGCCCTCCGTGGCGCTTGCGCTGCTTCCCGCGATAGTGCCGCCGGTAGCTAAAATATAAATATTTGGCTTCGCAGCAGCCAAAGATGACGCGATAAAAAACGTAATAAACGCAAATTTCTTGAATAGCCCCATAGTTGCTCCTTAAAAAGTGATAAAATTTTTATAATTTAAGCAAAATTCTAGCATAAAATTTTTATTATATTTTATTTTGCTGCTATAATGCGCGAAAAATTTTGATTATTTTAAGGAAATTTTATGGGACTGAAAAGCGATAAATGGATCAGACAGATGTCGCAGCAGCACGATATGATAGCACCCTTTTGCGAGGAGAATATCGGCCGCGGCGTCGTTAGCTACGGACTTTCGAGCTACGGGTACGACATACGCGTAGCGCGCGAATTTAAAATTTTTACAAACGTCGGCGGAACGGTCGTCGATCCTAAAAATTTCGACGCAAAAAACGTCGTGGACTTTGAGGGCGACGTCTGCATCGTGCCGCCGAATTCCTTCGCTCTAGCGCGCACTATCGAATACTTCAAAATGCCGCGCGACGTGCTTGCGATCTGCCTGGGCAAAAGCACCTACGCGCGCTGCGGCATCATCGTAAACGTAACGCCGTTTGAGCCGGGCTTTGAAGGGCACATCACGATTGAAATTTCCAACACCACACCGCTGCCTGCAAAAATTTACGCGAACGAAGGCATCGCGCAGGTTTTGTTTCTGCAAGGAGACGAACCGTGCGAGGTGAGCTACTGCGACAAAAAGGGCAAATACCAAAGCCAAAAGGGCATCACGCTGCCTAGAATTCTAAAGGATTAAACAATGAAAAATTTAATCATCGTAGAATCTCCCGCAAAAGCCAAAACGATCAAAAATTTCTTAGGCGACAATTACGACGTAATCGCGTCTAAAGGCCATATCCGCGATCTGCCGCAGAAAAAATTCGGCATTAAAATCAAAGATAAAAGCTTCGAGCCCGAATATGAAATCAGCGCCGATCACGATCAGATCGTAAAGCAGATAAAGACGCTCGCCAAAAAGGCGGATCAAATTTACCTCGCGACGGACGAGGACCGCGAGGGCGAGGCGATCGCCTATCATATCGCCGCTTCGATCGGCAAGCAGGCGCAGGAGTTGCCGCGCATCGTGTTTCATGAGATCACCAAAAGCGCGATCTCAAACGCGCTAAGTTCGCCGCGCAAGCTCAATATCGCAAGCGTAAACGCCCAACAAGCGCGCCGCCTACTCGATCGCATCGTGGGCTACAAACTAAGCCCGCTCTTAAATTTAAAGATCCAGCGCGGCTTAAGCGCGGGTCGCGTCCAAAGCGCCGCGCTTAAGATTGTCGTCGATCGCGAGCGTGAAATTTTAAATTTTAAGCCGGTAGAATTTCACAGCATCGACGCGGTTTTTAAGAAGGATTTAGAAGCCGAGCTCGTGGAATTTCGCGGCAAAAAGATGGAAAAGCTCTCGGTCAAAAACGCGGCGCAGGCTAGCGAGATCGTCCTGACGCTGCAAAAAGACAAATTTAACGTAGAAAGCATCGAGAGCAAATCGCGCAAGACGAACCCCTATCCGCCGTTTATGACCTCGACGCTACAACAGGCGGCGAGCACGGCTCTGGGCTTTAATCCGCGTAAGACGATGAGCCTTGCGCAGAGCCTTTACGAGGGGGTTAATACAAAAAACGGCGGTGCGATCACCTACATGCGAACCGACTCGCTAAATATCGCTAAAGAAGCGATCGCGGCAGCTCGCGAGCTCATAGAGCAGCGCTTCGGCGAAAAGTATCTGCCCAAAAGCGCGAACTCATACGCCACCAAAAGTAAAGGCGCGCAGGAGGCGCACGAAGCGATACGTCCTACCGATCTAAAGCTTACTCCCGAGCTCGCGCAAAAAATCCTGCCTCGCGACGAATACCGCCTTTACGCGCTCATCTACAGCCGCTTCATAGCCTCACAGATGAGCCCTAGCGTCTCGCAAATCCAAACGATCATCGTGCGCGGCGAAGCGGGCGCATTTAAGATCAGCGGGCGCAAGGTGGAATTTGACGGTTTTTACAAGGCTTACGGCGATCTAGATAAAGATAAAATTTTACCAAGCCTTAGCGCGGGCGACGCGATGAGCCTACAAAGCCTAAGCTCGCAGCAGCACTTTACTGAGCCGCCGGCGCGCTATTCGGAAGCGAGCCTCATCAAAAAGCTCGAAAACCTCGGCATCGGCAGGCCCTCGACTTATGCGCCTACCATCTCGCTGCTTACTGCGCGCAACTACGTAAATATCGAACAAAAGCACCTGGTGCCGAGCGAGATCGCCTTTAAGATCACCGAGATGCTGGAGCAAAATTTTAAAAATATCGTCGATAGCGAGTTCACCTCCAAAATGGAAGAGAAGCTCGACGACATCGCCGAAAACAAAGCGGACTGGCAGCAAATTTTGGCGGATTTCTATTATCCTTTTATGGATGAGATCGCCAAAGGAAAAACGTCGATCGCAAGCCAAAAGCTAGCCGAAAAGATCGGCGAAGCATGCCCGAACTGCGGCGGCGAGCTACTTAAGCGCCAGGGCAGATTCGGCGAGTTTATCGCTTGCTCGAACTATCCGAAATGCAAATACTCGCGCAACGCGGACGCCGGCACCGAGGGGGCGAGCGAGGAGAAGGCGGCGCCCGAAGTGCTAGATGAGAAATGCCCGCAGTGCGGTAAAAATTTGATCAAGCGCAAGGGCAGATACGGCGAGTTTATCGCTTGCGAGGGCTATCCGAAGTGCAAATACTCGCGCAAAATCGAGGGCGCCGCAAAGGAGAAAAAGCCGCTCGTCTCTACGGGCGTCAAGTGCCCGAGCTGCGGCACGGGCGAGATCGTCGAGCGCTTCTCCAAACGCGGCAAATTTTACGGCTGCACGAACTACCCAAAATGCGGCTTTGTGAGCAACTACGCGCCGATCGCGCGCGCATGCCCGCAGTGCGGCAACTCATACATGCTCCGCAAAGAGCTGAAAAAAGGCAATTTCGCCGAGTGCCCGCAGTGCAAGCTTAAAGAAGAGATCGATTGATAATAGGCGCCATCTCGGACTCTCATCGCAAAAAAAAGGTCGCTGCCAGCGCCATAGAGTGGCTGCTCGCGCGAGGAGCGGATCTGCTCGTACACGCAGAGGGCATCGTCGAGAGCGAGACGCTACGGCTTTTGCGACAAAGCGGCAAGCCCTACTTTGCGGTTTTAGGGAACAACGACGAAGCGCTTGCGGAGCTAAAAAATGACTTTAACCTGCACGATGAACCCTTTTGCACGGAGTTTGCCGGGCTGCGACTAAAAATCATGCACCGTCCGTTTTATCTCTTTGACGAGGAGCCCGCAGCGCAAAATGAAGCCGACGGATTAAATTTAAACACGGATTTAAGTGCGGGTGCGGATCGCGCGGCAAATTTTCGCAAGGAATTCGGCGCAGACCTAGTCAAAAATTCTAGCTTTAGCGACGAAGTAAGTCGCGGCACGAATTTAGGCTCAGGCTACGGAGCGGATCACAAGGAAATTTTAGTCGTAAATTCTAAAGCGGCGGATCGCGAGACAAATTTAGACGCAAATTTTAATGCTGCGGACGATGATAAAATTTTAAATGGCACGCGCCGTGCAGATGCAAATTTTAAAAACATAGGTAGTGCGAGCACAAATTTAAAAAGCGTGCAGTTCGCAAGTCTAAATGCGAGCTTGAGCTTGAATGCGGGCGTGAACTCAAATGCAAATTTAGACTTAGATTTGAATGTAGACCTCGCTTCGAGCCCAAACGTAAATTTAAACTCAAATGCAAGCGCGAATTTGGCCGCCAATATGAACTCAAAAGCAAGCTTCAGTGCGGATCGCGCAGTAAATTTAACGGCGCCGAGTTTAAATGTAAATTTATTCACGCCGAACTTGAACTCAAATTTGACCGCGAGTTCGAGCCCCGATGCAAACGGCGAAAGTAAAAATCGGGGTTTGTGCCAGTGTGGCGCGGATAGAATTTCAACTATCAAAATTTACGGCCACACCCACTTTTTCGCCGCGGCGGTGGATAAAAACGGCACGCTCGTGCTAAATCCGGGCGAGATTTGCGGGCGCAAAAAGCGGCTTTTCGAGTTTGCTTACGTCGTGGCACAGGACGGGAAGCTCCGCGTATTCCACGTCTGCGCCGCACCTGAAAAAGCTCTAAAATGGCAAGAACGCGAGATAAAACTATGAATGAAATTTACGTCCTAATCGCGCTATCGTTTTTGATCTTTGCTTCGCCCTTTTTGGCTAGCTTAGCTAGAATTCCGCTCTCGCCTATGGAGATCATGCTTGGCATCATAGCCGCAAATTTAGGGCTTTTGCCGCCAAGCGCGACCTTCGATCTAGCCGCGCAGATCGGCTTTTGCTACCTTATGTTTTTGGCGGGCTGCGAGGTGGATTTCCGCGCGCTGCTTGCGATGCCGCGCAAAATTTTGCGGCTGATCCTAATCTTTTTGGCGCTGCTTTATATCCTAAGCGCGCTTGCGGTTTGGGTGTTTGAACTGCCGCAGATGCTTATCATCGCAGCACCTCTGATGAGCGTTGGGCTGCTTTCGGCGCTATATAAGGAGTACGGCAAGGATCAAGCGTGGCTCAATCTCGCGATGCCCGCGGGCGTGATCGGCGAACTCATCAGTATCGCCGTCCTTACGGTGGGCGGCATCTACCTTAAAAACGGCTTCGGCGTAGAGATGGCGCTTCATATCGGCGCGCTTTTGGGCTTTTCCGTGGCAGCCCTAGCGGTTTTTAAAGGGCTTGAAATTTTATTTTGGTGGTTCCCCGCGCTAAAAACGGTCATCATGCCCAAATACGACAAAAACGAAAAGGATGTGCGCTTTGCGATGGCGCTGTTTTGCCTAATCTGCGCGGGGGTGATGCTTTTGGGGCTCGAGGTTGTCATCGGCGCCTTTATCGCAGGCACCTTTCTGCCAACCTTTTTCTCTCACAAGGACGACCTCATCGAGAAGCTATCGTCGTTCGGCTTTGGCTTTTTGGTGCCGATATTTTTCATACACACCGGAGCCGTGATCAAGCTAGAAGCGCTTCTTATGCCCGGAGTGATGAGCTTTGCTGCGAGCCTAGCGGCGCTGATGTTCGGCATCAGGCTACTTGCAAGCGCTACGTTTTTAAGCACCTTAGGGCGCAAAGGCGCGGCGCTTTTCGCACTATCGCTTTCTATGCCGCTAACCCTCGTCATCGCCACGGCGACGCTTTTTTACTCCACCGCCGCGATCTCGCAAGAGATATACTTCGCGATGATCATCGCCTCGCTCATAGAGGCGCTTGCATCGATGATTTTGATAAATTTTATTTACAAGAAATTTTAGGGCGGGAATTTAAAAATTATAGGATTTCGGAATTTCAGAATTCTATGAAATTTGATCTGGTGCAGGATTAAAATAGAGTTAAATTTAAAGCTCTATTTTACGCCGCAATCGGTTAGGTCTTGTAGTTCCATAGTGTAGTTTGGGATTTGTTCCCGAGTAGAATAACCATACGCTTTTAATATTACATTCAACAGCTTCGTTATATCGCTTGCCGACAAAAGAGGTGTTTGCTTTGGATTTAGATTGAGCAGTTTCCAAATTCTATGGAATTTTTCGGGTCTCAATGCTTCGTCGATATCATAATCAAGAGTGACTTCAATAACTTCACCGTTATAATATAAAATCCAAATTCCTTTAGAATCAGTGCCATGGTCATAGTCTGGATCGGGAAAACTATAAATTTTCCACAGCCAACAATCCGCATCTCGATCAATAGTCCATCGCAGCTCATTAATAAAAGTCTCATAGTATGGATTATATTTGTAGTAAATCTTACTCAATCCATACTTCTCATCATCATCTTTTGTGATGATTGCATTTTCAAATGCCATCTGCGCTCCTTGTAATTTAAAATTTAACGTGCAAGCGGAAATTTTAAGTGCAAATTTATGCGAAATCCGCGACGCAGCCGAAACGACAAGCATGGAAATTCCAAACTCGCCGCGCTTAAATATGGACCGGCGCACTTGACGCGACTGCCAGCCCTCGCTCGCCGCAGATATACTTGCTTCCGCTAGCCGCGGCAAAGCAAACGCGGCTCGTCAACAAAGCTAGCGGTAAAAATTAATCGTAATTCATCCGCAAAATGGCATAACTGCACGATTTGCGGACAGGTTAATAAAGCCAAAGCGAGCCGATTAAATTTTAAAATTTAGCTTGCGGCGCTTAAAGCCGACTTAAGCCTAGACGCGGTGCGGGCGGTGTGCCGCGACGCGGTATCTAAGCTTTAAGCTACATTAAGACCGGAATTTTGGTCTTTTGTAGGAAGTATTTCGACGCGCCGCCTAAAAAGATCTCCTTTATGCCGCTGTCTGAGTGTAAGCCCGCGACGATGAGATCGAAATTGCCCGCGTCGGCGTACTCTAGTAGCACCTGTCCCGGGATCTTGCCCTCGACATTCAGTGCCTCGAAAACATCAATTTTAATGCCGTGCAGAGCCAGATAATCGCTTATACGGCGCTTCGTTTCGGCAAGATCATCCTGAAGGTAGTGATTTGCGGTAATGACGGTGATAGATTTGGCACGCTGCAAAAGCTCCAGCCAATTATCGAGCGCTCGCGCAGACGCCGCAGTGCCGGTAAGCGAAACTAAAATTTTATCCGCCCTAAACTCCTTCAGCTTGCGCGGTATGACGATGCAAGGCTTGCCGCTTTTGGTGACCGCCGCCTCGAATGTGCCCGTGATAGATCCCGTAGGCGGCACCGAAACCAGCACCAAATCGCAATATTTGGAGTATTTCTCGACCAGCTCGGAGCGGATACCTACCATATGCCTCAAAGCGGCGCTATTTGGGACGTGATCGTCGTCGTTTTGATCTAAGCCGAGCTTAGCGCATTCGGCGTCGAAGATAGCTTTGATCACCTCACGCTCGGCCCTCATCTCATCGCCCGCGGATTTTAAAAATTCCTCCATCAACACGCCGCCTTTTAGCGTCATACGGACGTTGTAGATCATCTTAGGATCGAGCTGGCACGCCATTATGTTGATGTGCGTACCGAAAAATTTATTTACGAGCAGCGCTCCGTGTATACGCTCGGCCAGCTCCTCGCCGCCGCCAATAGGGAAAAATATCTTTTTAAGCTGCATCTCATACTCCTATTAAAATTTTAAGCCAGTTCCAGTGAAATTTTAGAGCCTTTCTGATCGGTCACGCGCACTCGCACCACATCGCCCGCCTTGTAAGGCGTCGTGATAAATTTAGCGCGCAGTAGCCCGTCCACGCCGTCTCGCAGCGAGATGAAGGTGCCGAAATCCAGCACACTTTGCACCACGCCGTCAAACTCCTCGCCGATCTGAAATTTTACCTCTTTGCGTTCACCGCGCGGCTTGCGAAAATCGCGAGAATTAGAGACTATCGATAAAATTTTATCTTTCGCGCCCGATACGCCGCTAGCTTTGGCGCCTTGGATCTTAACCTCGCCCTTTTCTCGATCCAGATCGATATTTACGCCGAAGCTTTCGGTGATCTCTTTGATGACCTTGCCACCTTGGCCGATGATGTCGGGGATTTTGCTCGCCTCGACGCTAAAAATTTCGAGCTTCGGAAGCACGTCCTCGTTTATAACGATCGCCGCATCCGCCTGCTCCATAAGGCCCAAAATATGCGCGCGAGCCTGCTTTGCCTGCGCTAGAGCCTCTTTTAAAACCTCCAGACTGATGCCGCCAAGCTTGATATCCATCTGAAGCGCGGTGATGCCCTCATAGGTGCCCGCGACCTTAAAATCCATATCGCCGTCGTGATCCTCAAGCCCCATTATGTCGGTTAGCACGGCGTGTTTTTCGCCCTCAAAAATTAAGCCCATCGCGACGCCCGCAACGAGCTTTAGCGTAGGTACGCCCGCCGCCCGAAGCGATAGCGCGCCGCCGCAGACCGAAGCCATCGAGCTTGAGCCGTTGCTCTCTAAAATTTCGCTCACTACGCGGATGGACTGCGGCGAGTTTAGATCGATGCTCGGATATAGCGCTCTTTTGGCTAAATTTCCATGTCCCAGCTCGCGTCTGCCCGGGCTTTTGAGCGGGCTTGCTTCGCCGACGCAAAAGCCCGGGAAGTTGTAGTTAAACATAAATCTATCGTTGATCGGCTCGAGCTGCGTTAGGCTGTCGCTTAGCTGCGCGTCGCTATCGCCGCCTAGCGTAGTGACGACCAAAGCCTGCGTCTGCCCGCGCGTAAATAGGCAGCTTCCGTGCGCGCACGGCAGGATATTTGTCTCGATACTGATCGGACGCACCTCATCAAGCGCGCGTCCGTCGGCTCTGCAATGATCCTCAATGATCTGCGTACGGATGATGCCGCGCTTATACTTGCCGATGACGCTGGAGATCACCTCTTGGCTCCATTCGTTTTGCGCCGCGGCTTCGGTCGCTAAAATTTGATCTACGATTTTATTTAGTTCGGTAGCGCGTTCGCTCTTTGCCATCTGATTGATCGCCGCTTTGACGGCGTCTTTGTAGTTTGCGTCGATAAAATCCGCGATATCCTCATCCTCGATCTCGGGCTTGTACTCCAGGCTCGCATCCGGCTTTTTAAGCGGCAGAAAAGCCTCTTCGTAGGCGTTTGAACCCGCGCTTATCGCCTTTGCGGCAAAATCTATTGCATCTACCATCAGATCTTCGCTAAATTCATTCATCTGCTGCGCGCCGCCATTAATCTGCGGCAAGGAGCGCATCTCGATCATCAAAAGCTCATCGCCGACGCCCGCTACATAAAGATCGAGCGCGCTAGCTTTAAGTGCGGAGTTGCTCGGATTTAGGATAAAATTTCCGTTTTGATAGCCTATGCGCACGCCGCAAACGGGCGCCTTAATCGGGATGTCGCTAAGATACAGCGCCGCAGACGCCGCATTAAGAGCGACGACTTGCAGATCGACCTCGGGGTCCGCCGATAGCACGTAAACTACGATCTGCGTCGGATACGCGTATCCCTTCGGAAAAAGCGGGCGCAGCGAGCGGTCTATGATGCGGCTGGTAAGTGTCTCAAAATCGCCCGGCTTGGTCTCGCGCTTGATGTAGCCTCCGGGGATTCTGCCCGCTGCGTACATCTTTTCGATATATTGAACGGTAAGGGGTAAAAAGTCCTCTTGCACCTGCGTCTCTTCGCGCGCTACGGTAGCCAGCACGACGGTATTTTTCACACGCAAAAGCGCCGCACCCGCGGCTTGCTTTGCGACCTTATTGATATCGAAAATTTCGGTATTGCCATTTACTTCAATTTTGCACTGCATTAATTTTCTCCTTGTTTTTGTTGGTTTCGTGAAACGGCAGATAAAGCGGGCATTTGTTTAAAATTTGCATTATCTCCTCCGCGCTTGAGAGCGTTTTTTCTTTGTAATAAAAATCCACGTTCACGAAATCTCTGATCTTGTGAACGGCATAAATTCCATCCACCAGCATAGCGATCTCGTCCGCATTATCGCTGCCGATAACGGGCGTGGCATAAAAGATCGCTTTGGCGTTTAAGCTTACGAGCGTCTTTATGCAAGTAAGCGCGGTCAGCCCGCTCTCACACCCCTCATCTACCAAGATGACGTTTTTTTTCTCCAAATTTCCCAAAAGCTCGCCCTTGCGAAATTTATACATATTTTTTAAAATTTTCTCCTCATAAAGTCTGTTTGCCTGTCCGTAAACATAATCCAGGCTGATGCCGAAGCTTCGCACGAGCTCATCCACCATCACGATCTCTTGGGTTTCGCTTACGCACGCGATCGCACATTCAGGATTATTTGGCGCTAAAACGGGTTCTGTAAATAAAAACTCATAAGCAAGCCCTAATTTTAGAGCAAGATGGTTTGCGATAGGAAGCGACTCCAGGGATTGAGCGATTATTAGAAAATTTTCGTTTTTGATCACGGTAGCGGGTAAAATTTCTGCGAGTTTCATCGCGGCGTCGATTTGGTTTTCAAACATCAGCTCAGCTCTAGGCGTCATTATTTTTCGCTTCCGTATTCGCTATTTACCGAAAAATCATACCCTACTCCGCCGAACGGATAGAAATTTACGAGAAAGTAAATTCCGCGCTCCTTGCTTGCTTTGCTGTAGCCCGTCGTACTGGTATTTTTAGGCTCAATATCCTCTTGATACACAAAAGAGTAATTCCAACACTTGCGCGTATGAGAAAGCCCCACGCGCCACATTTTAGAATAAGATCGCTCCAAGTCGTAATCCCAACGCCCAAAAATTTTATTATTCCTAGGCAAATTTACCGAAGCGTTTACGATGCCGTAGTTATCTTTCGTATAGCGTTTAGGCTCCATGCTTAGCTTTTCGTATTCGTAAGCGTGGCTGAGTCCAAAGCTAAAGTCGTCGTTGGAGTAGTTGGCGTAGGTATAGACCTTATCAAAGCTTTTATATTTATGTGAGTAGGTAAAGCGGTTTCCGATATTTAGCCCATTTGCAAAATATGCATCGATGCGGTGTTCTAAATCATCAAACTCGTGATCGTCGAAGTCATATCGCTGCTTGACGCTATGGCGTAAAAATTTACGTCCGTCTTCATTATAAAAAAACTGCGTCATACTTAAAGCTGCATTTTCGTGGGTGTATTCGTCGCTAAGCTCGCTTAAGAAGTTATCCTCCCAATAAAGCGAGTCTTGCAAGTTACCCAGCCGCGAGCGATCTACTGCGCCGCGAGCAAGGTCGTATTTATACTGATGATATTTTAAAATTCTATCCTCTATATCGCCTTGCTGCCATCCGGGAATTCTAAAATCCGCCCTCCAGCTCATAGTGTGATACAAGCTATCGTAAGCCCTGGCTACGTCGGTGTAGAGCGAAAGCTCTGTGTATTGATTAGCGTAGAAAGTGCTTTTATCCTCGCCAAGATCGCCGTTTGCGTAGTAGAATTTATCGTGCCAATCGATATTGGTCATATACACTCGCTCGGTAAAGGCGAAATTTAAATAATCCGCCAGTAGCGGCGTGCTTATACTAATCGGTATGTCAAACTCGTATTGGCGAGCAGTCGCGCCCTCCCATCTGGTGTAATTACGCGCTTTTGCATCAAGCGAATAGATCAAATTTGGCAGTCCCAAATCATTGCTAAATTTATGATATTGCAGCGTCGGAAGCTCTTGGACGGTATCTTCGTTGCGGAAGGTATTATCGGCGTTTAGCTTGCTAGTATCAATATAGTAGCGTCCGTAAGCGCCAAAATAGTGCTCGTCGCCGGTCAAATAATAATTCAGCCGTGAAGTTACGAGCGAGTTATCCGCATCGTTGCCAAGACCTCCCTTTTCCTTCAGATCGTAGTATTCAAGGTCGTTTAGCTGAGTAAAATCGATCCATAAATTTTCGCGCAGATCGCCGTCTAGCAGATAGGTCGCAAGCTTGCTGCGATCGTATTGCACTTCAAAGCCGTGGTGGCGCTCATTTTTGTATTCGAGGCGTTTTTGCGCCCGCGAGAAGTTATCGAAAACTCCACCTCTAATCTCGCCGTAAGAATACGGCGACTCCGTAAATCGAAATGTCCCGTATACGCCAAAGCCCCTGCGCGTGCGCACCTGCGGATCGAGCTGAAAATCCCAGCTATCGTAAGGCGCGAAATAGATCGGCTGCTTATAATAGATCCCTTCCTTGCTGATGTAACCAGCCTCTGGAGGCAGCAAGCCCGTGCGGCGCGTGCGGTCGGTCGGGAAGCCGAAATACGGCAGATAGAGCACCGGCACATCGCCCACGTAAAATCTCGGATTGAACAGATGGAGGAATTTGCTCTCTTTATTGAGCATGCCGCTGCTAAATTTAATACGCCAATCGGGATCGGTGACGTTGCAGCTAGATACGCTAGAGCCCTCCACGCGGTAATACTCGCTGTCGCTGCAGCTGGCGTCGTTTTGCATCCAAAGCTCGGAGTCCTTGTCCATCATAAAATTTACGTCGGCTTCCTGCTTGTCGTTTTTCAGATCGATTTTGACGTGCTGCGCGCGCGTAGTTTCGCTGCTACCGCGCATCGCATTGACGTTGCCGAAAAGCTCGATGATGCCGTTTTGTTCGTCGTATGTAGCGCGATCGGCGGTGATAAAGTAGTCCTGCGAATACACCGTTACGTTGCCGCTTGCCTCCGTCAAAAAGCCGTTTTTCTCGACATTATCTGCTATGAGCTCGACGTCTTGGACCTTTGCACTCGCACTACTTGCTAAAAGAGCGCTAAAACTAAGCGCTAGAATTTTAAATTTTTTACTCTTTTTCAATCTCTACCACCAATGTTTTCGCCGCCATATCATGCAGGCTCTGACGCGAGTTCGTAAAAAGCGCCACCAAAAATCCCATATAAAAGATCATCTCGCTTATCAACCTAACCGCCGCGCGGATCGCTGCAGTAGCGATATCCATAGAGCTGCCGTCAGCGCGGACGCAATAAATTTTAACCGCAAGCTTGCCTAGCGTCGCGCCGTATAGATAGACAAAAATCGCCTGATATAAAAATTTTATTATCGCGTAATGCAAAATGAATTTTGACGCGATCTTTTGTACCTCAAGATTGCTTCCGCTCTGCGCCGCTGCGACAAGCTCTGGCTCATCGATAGCAAATAGCACGACCACAAAAAGCGTTACGCTCACCGCTTCGTCAATACTAAACGCGATTACGCGCTTGCTAAGCGGAGCGATGATCAAATTTTATCTCTTAAGGCTTGGTGCGCGATATCACGCCTATACTGCGCGCCGCTAAATTTTATATTTTCGCACAGCGCGTAAGCCGTGTCCCGCGCCTGCTTTAGGCTCTGTGCGACGCCCACGCCTACCAAAACGCGTCCGCCGCTAGCGTAAATTTGCCCCTCCCGCTCGCTCACGCCTGCATAGCAGATATGCGCGTCCGCAGGAATTTCGCCCGTCTTGATCGGCTCAGGCTGCGAAGAGCCGTAAGGGTAGCGCTCGCTAGCCATCACGACGCCCACCGCAAATCGCTCTTTTAAGCTTATGCTACTTAGCTTGCCTACGGCGGCATTGTATAAAATTTCGCTCAAATTGCCGTCAATTAGCGGCATCAAAACCTCGCACTCCGGATCGCCGAAGCGGACGTTGTACTCCAGTACGTAAGGCTCGCCGCTCACGATCATAAGCCCCACGAACAGCACGCCGCAAAATGGCGTGCCCTGCTGCCTCATCCCTTTTAGCGTAGGCGCTACGATCTCGCTTTCTACTCTTTTTATCAGCGCGGTATCCGCTAGCGGGCTTGGCGCATAGGCTCCCATGCCGCCGGTGTTCGGGCCTAGATCGCCGTCAAGAAGCTTTTTGTGATCCTGCGCTACGGGCAAGCTTACGAAATTCTCCCCGTCGCAGATCGCAAAAAAGCTCAGCTCGAAGCCCTCTAAAAACTCCTCCACGACGACGCGCTTGCCTGCTTCGCCGAAGCTTTCGCCGCTTAGCATGTCCGCGGCGGCTTTTTTAGCTTCATCTTTGGAATTTGCGATTATGACGCCCTTGCCTGCGCACAAGCCGTCCGCTTTAACCACGACGTGACCGTTTAGATCGTCTATAAATTTTGAAATTTCGGGGAGATCGTCGCTGCTTAGAAATTTTGCGGTTTTAATATGATTTCGCGCCAGAAAGTCCTTCATATAGGCTTTAGAGCCCTCAAGCTTCGCCGCAGCGGCGCTGGGACCGAATATTGCAAGACCTTGCGCTTTGAAAATATCCACGATACCTTTTGTAAGCGGCTCTTCGGCGCCTACGACGGTAAGGGCTACGTCGTTGTTTTTGGCAAAGAGCGCAAGTTCATCAAAATCTTTTAAATCTAAATTTTTACCGAGCGCCTTTGTAGCGCCGTTTCCCGGAGCAAAATACAGATTTAAAACGTTTTTATCCTCGCGAAGTCTTAGCCCGATCGCGTATTCTCTACCGCCGCCGCCGATTATTAGGATATTCAATGAAGCCTCCGTAACGTAAAAAACCCAAGTGAGCGTTGCGTAAAAAGAATCGGCTCAAACAAAGCCAATCTTGCAACTAGGAAAAATCTCTAGGTCGCAACCCGTAACTTTAAAAAAAGCTCGAGCCGAGCCGCGTCACACGGACCTATCACATCGTCGCTTATACAAATATGTTGAACCCTCATATAAAACGCTCTCGCTTCACCCAGGCTTGGGCAAAATTATAGTCAAAATTTGCTTAAACTATGGCAAAAGCGCCAGATCGACGCAGGATTTTATCGACATTCTTTCGCAGATTATCGGCTCGCAAAACTCGCTCAAAATGCTCGCCGTCGTCTTGCCGATACAAATCGCCCTATAGCTCCCGTCCCAGCCGAAATTTGCGGTAAAGCCGCGGACGTTTTTAGGAGAGGTAAAAATCAGCGTACTGCCTTGCGGCGGCTTTGCGGCGGCGGGGAGGCTGAGAATAGAATTTTCGTAGGCGATCACGCTTTGCAGCTGCACGTCGGCGCTAGATAGAATTTGCCCCAGCTTCGATACCGTCTCGCGCGCACGCAGATACAGCGCGTCTCTGCCCCGCAAGAGCGGCGCGATCTCGGCGGCGAATTCATTTCCGTGCCCGTGCCGCGCCGTATAAATGCCGCGAAATCCAAACTCGCGCGCAGCCGCAGCGCATGGCTCGCCGATAGCGTAAACGGGCGTATCTAAATCAGGCGAAATTTCATTAAATTTTATCGCCGCCACCGCATTTTTGGAGGTAAAAATTAGCGCGCCGATCTGCGCAGGCAGGCTAAATTTGAGAAATTTTATCTCGCAGACCGTAAGCTGCCTCACCTGCGGATGATCAAATCTCGTATTAGACACCAGATATATCAAAACGCCCTCCATGTTTAAATTTGCTTCGATTAAATTCCGCTCTCGAAAAAAATCCGATCCGCCGTCATTAATCTTTGAGTTTAAATTAATTCCGCTCCGCGCCGCCCTCGACGCCGATTAAAACCCGCCCGCAAAGTCTGCTCGCGCTTTCTAGCTGCACTTGGATAATCTATCGGTGCGCTTTTAAATTTCAGCCCACGTCCTAAACTTCAAGTCAAGCGCTCCGCTTTGCGCGGAGCCTGTCCTTTAAATTTTACTTTACAGTCTGCGGCGGCACTTAATAACGCCGCCGCAAAGCTTAATCTGCGCGCGGCAGACGTATTACATAGCTCGTCAGCTCCGCGCAGCCTGTGTATGCATCCACACAGATCGTCAAGCTCGCCAAATTTTAAAATTTAAAACCGCGGCTACGAAATTTTAAAATCACAACTATGAATTTTAAAATTTTGCTGATCTAACCCTTAAATATCGGTATCAGATTGTATCCGTTTATCTCGCGCGCTTCAAGTGGCATGCTCTCGCCCAAACTTAGCACTAAATTTCGTCCGAGCATCCGTGCAGTATTTAGCTCCTTAAATTTAGCCTTTCAGCCACTCGTTTAAAATTTCAATCTGCGCTGCTACGCTCTCATTTGCCGTGCCTCCTTGCGACTTGCGCGCCTCCTTAGAAGCGTTTAGATCAAGAAATTTAACCGCATCGCCGCCCAAGCTTTCATCCACGCTTGCAAACTGTTGCGCGTTTAGCTCGCTCAAATCTAGACCCAAATTTTCCGCATACGCCACAGCCTTGCCCGTGATGAAGTGAGCTTGTCTAAACGGCACGTTTTTCTCCCGCACGAGATAATCAGCCAGATCGGTTGCCGTGAGGTGCCCGCGGCGCGTCATCGCGAGCATATTTTGCTCGTTGAATTTGGCCGTTTTTAGCATCTGTTTTAAAATTTCAAGGCTCGCAAGAGCGGTGGCGACGCTGTCAAAAACGCCCTCTTTGTCCTCCTGCATGTCTTTGTTGTAGGCTAGCGGCAAGCCCTTCATCACCGTTAGCAGCGCGACGAGATTGCCGTTTACGCGCCCCGTTTTGCCCCGTATTAGCTCGGCGACGTCGGGATTTTTCTTCTGCGGCATGATCGAGCTGCCCGTGCTGTACGCGTCGCTGATCGTGACAAATCCGAACTCCTGCGAACTCCACAAGATGAGCTCTTCGCACAGGCGCGATGCATGCGTCATCAGCACGCTTACGTTAAACAAAATCTCCAGCGCAAAATCGCGGTCGCTGACGCTATCCATCGCGTTTGGCGTCACTCCCGCAAAACCGAGCTGCTGCGCGACCAGCTCGCGTTTTATCGGATGCGGCGTGCCCGCAAGCGCGGCGGAGCCTAGCGGACAGAGATTATTTCGTTCGCGCGAGCTGGCAAAGCGCTCGTAGTCGCGGCGAAACATAAACGCGTAAGCTAGCAAATGATAGGCAAGGCTCACGGGCTGAGCGTGCTGGAGGTGCGTGTAGCCTGGCATCAGCGTGTTCATGTGCTCGCTAGCTATATCTCGCAGAGCCTCTACTAGTTCGCGAGTTTTTTCGGCGATTGCAGCGCCGCTTTTAAGCACGTAGAGACGAAAATCAAGCGCGACCTGATCATTTCTGCTGCGCGCCGTGTGCAGCCTACCGCCAAGATCGCTTCCGATGAGCTCGCTTAGGCGCTTTTCGACCGCCATGTGGATATCCTCGTCGGCGGTTTTAAACTCAAATTTACCGCTTTTTATCTCCTCAAATACGGCATCAAGCCCCGCGATGATCTTTTCGCTCTCGTCAGCCTTTAAAATCCCGCAGGCGCCGAGCATTCTTGCGTGCGCCTTACTGCCCGCGATATCCTCCCGCCAAAGCGCCCTATCAAAGCCGATCGAGGCGTTAAACTCCTCCAAAAGCGCCGAACTCGCCTCGCTAAAGCGCCCCTCCCACATTTTTTTCACGCTCGCTCCTTCGTTTAAATTTTCGGTGATTTCTTAAAATTCTAAATCTCGCCGCACAAGATTTGCGGGCGAGAAAAAAGGCTAAAGCGCGGTAAATTCCTAAAAACGCGCTTGCCGCTTCGCGCGCCGGCTTTGGAATTTTGCGCGCTGTAAATTTAACGCCTTAAAGCCGTTTTTAATTTATTCGATCCACTTTACTACGTCATCCATGCTGCGGCGGATCTTTTGCGGCTGCGGGTTTACGCGGTAGCCGAAAGGTACGAGTAGCGCCACGCGGCGATCGTTCCAATCAATGCCTAAAATTTTATTTAGCACTGCGCGATCAAACCCCTCCATAGGGCAGCTATCGATACCGCGGCTGGCGGCCTCGTTCATCATCGCCAGAGCCGGGAACATGCACTGCGCGTGCGACCAATTAAATAGCTCCTCATCGTCGTTGTGAAAATAACCGCTTAAAAAATCTCGATAAAATTTATGCCTGTCGCCGATATATTTGGGCGCTTCGTCTTTTTTGCGTGTAATCATTCGCTCGATATAATCACTTCCTAGCTTTATGTCCTTGATCTTTGCTAAAATCACGACCAGATGTGAGCAAGAGGTGATCTGCGGCTGATTCCATGATTTTTCGCGAATCTGCTCGCGCAGTGCCTTGTTTTGTACAACCAAAAAGTCCCATTGTTCTAGCCCCGTAGAACTAGGTGCTAAGATGCCTGCCTGCAAAATAGCGTCAAAATCGGCTTTACCGATCTTTTTGTTCTCGTCAAAAATTTTGCACGCGTGGCGAAATTTCATAATCTCTAAATGTGTCATAGTCTCTCCTTAATTAGAATTTTTGTAGATCAAATACCCGCCATCTTTGCGTCTGATGCTGAGGTTACCCTCGCGCGAGCGTACGCCGATGCGGTAGTAGCCGTCCTCTTTAGTAACATTAATATCGCTAAAGCCACCGATATTTACAGCGAAGCTCGCGCCGCTAAGCGGGATCTCTTGGCGCCAAAACTCCGCTTCAAGCGTGCCCGAAGCATTTGCGTCGGAGCTTTTGAAATCGTCTGCGGTGATGAGCTGCACGCTGTCTTTGCGGATGACAAATTTTAATCCGTCGTCAAATTTAAGCGTCTCTAGCGGTAGCTCCAGGCGCGGCGCGAAGCTAGGCGTGATGCCACTTTGCGAGACCTGCTTTTGTAAATTTGGATCAGTCGAAGTAACCGAGACGTCCAGTGCCCTATGTAGCGCGGGTTTGGCGCTCGCGCTTAGCACGAAATCATCGTGCCAATCAATCGAGCGATTGATATCAACGATCTTTTCATGCAGAGCCCCGTCGTCGTCCCTATATCGCACGATCATGCTTTCGATCGTAAGAGCGTCTGAAGGAAGCGCAAAGGTTTGCTGCGTAAAATTTTTAGGCGCAGGAGTATTTTGCGGCGTGGCGACGGAGCTTTGCGCCGGATTGGAATTTTGCGGAGCAGATTGCGCGTTTTGCTGCATAGTGGAGTTTTGCACCGTAGAATTTTGAGCTGTAGAATTCTGTGTCGCCTTAAAATTTTGCGCTACCGTAGAATTTGGCTCGCTTACTTCCGGTGCAATCGGTAACTCATCAGGAGGCGGAAGCGTCGTAGCTGAATGCTGCACGGAAGAGTTCAGCTCCATTTTTATAACCTGCGAAGGAGCGCCGATGCCCGCTTTGGGGTCAGGAGCTTTTTTTTCAGTCTGCAATAGCTGCGCGCTCATGGCTTTTTTGGCGGCGCTTGCTTTAATACTGGAATTAGCTTCTGCGGCGCTTTTTTGCATTGCTGCGATAGGGCTTTTAGATGTTTCAGGTTTCATTACAGCTTGCTTTTTAGCGTTTGGGCTTTGCGCACCTGTTTTTGGCTCTTTAATCGCCAAATCGGTAGAATTTTGCTCTTTTATCGCGACGATGCTAGGTTTCGTAGCGTTTGAATTTGCGCCATTTAAATTCTCAGCGTTAAAAAAAGCGCAAAGACCTAAAATTAGCAAAAAAATTTTTCTCATTTTTTAAGGTCCGGGTCGAGCGAGCGACGCTCTAAATAAAGCTTTTGCAGCTCAGCGTTTTCCTCTTTTAGCCGCTCGACGTCGGTGAATAAAAACGCCTTTTCTTTTTGCAGCTGGCGTAGCACCTCAAACGATCGTTTGCCAAACAGCACGTCACCCACGAAGATGCCCGCAAAAACGACACAGACGATCAGCGCAAGAGCTGCAAAAATCTGCTTAAGCGGTGAAAACGGATTGATAAAATTCAGCCGTTCTTTTAAATTTTTACGCTTCTTTAAAGCTTTTTTAGCGGCAGAATCTGCGTTCTGTGGCGCAAAAGAAAATCCTTGCGTGGCAGAATTTATACCTTGCGCCGTAAAGCCTATGCCTTGAGAGCCGCGCTCTACGCTCTGAGCCGCAAAATCCGCGTCGTTTGGGAAGTGATTTTCTTTCGCGTATAATTCTGCACTCTTTAAATCGCCGCCCCCAATAAATTCCGCGCTGTAAAAGCCCACGTCTGCTTGCACGCTACTTTCGTAGTTTCCGCTTGCAGCGGAGCTTTTACCACTTAAATTAGAGCTGCTACTTGTGGCTTCAGAGGCAGAGCCTGTTTCGTCTACGCTGTGTGAGGTTCCGTTGCGATTTTTTCGGAAGCCAGCCCCTACCTCGCTAAAGCCTCCGCCAAAATTTTCATCGCTATAAAATTCATCATCGTCAAAAAAATCGTCCTCGTCAAGGTCTGCGTCTGAATATCTGCCTTGCGTGTCCGTATAATCCACCCCGTCCGCATAGGTGCGCTGCGCGCTACCTTTTAAGCCCCGCTTGGACTTTTTTTTAAAAAACATTTTAAATTCGGCTTCCTAAAAACTCGTCCGTCTCGCGCTCGATCTCAAGAAGGCGGTTGTATTTTGCGTTGCGTTCGCTTCTTGAGGTTGCGCCCGTTTTTATTTGGCCCGTATTCATCGCGACGGCGAAGTCTGCGATAAAGCTATCCTCGCTCTCGCCGCTTCTGTGGCTCATCACGCAGCGGTAGCCTTTGCGCTGAGCTAGGCGGATCGTCTGCATAGTTTGGCTAACTGTGCCGATTTGATTCGGTTTGATTAAAATCGCGTTAGCTACGCCCTTGGCGATGCCTTCGCGTAAAATTTTCTCGTTCGTTACGAAAAGATCGTCGCCCACGAGCTGCACTTTAGAGCCAAGCTTGCTCGTCAGCTTCGCCCAGCCCGCCCAGTCGTCTTCGCTTAGGCCGTCTTCGATCGAAAATATCGGATACTTCTCGCAAAGCTGCGCATATCGCTCGATCAGCTCTTCGCTGCTAAATTCCTTGCCTTCTAGCTTGTATTTGCCGTTTTCGTATAGCTCGCTGGCTGCCACGTCAAGGGCTAGTTTGATCTGCTCGCCCGCTTTGTAGCCAGCTTTTTCGATAGCTTGCATGATTAGTTTGATCGGCTCTTCGTTATCGTTTAAATTTGGCGCAAATCCGCCCTCATCGCCCACCGCCGTGCTGTGGCCGGCTGCGTTTAGCAGGCCTTTTAGCGTGTGGTAAATTTCGCTCGCCGCTCGCAGCGCGTCGCTAAATTTATCAAAACCAAACGGCATAATCATAAATTCTTGAAAATCCACGCTGTTGTTCGCGTGCGCGCCGCCGTTGATGATATTAAACATCGGCACGGGTAGCACGCTGGCATTCGCGCCGCCTAGGTAGCGGTACAAAGGCACGTCAAGGCTCTTTGCCGCCGCGCGCGCTACCGCCATAGATACGCCAAGCACGGCGTTCGCGCCTAAATTTGAGTAGTTATCGGTGCCGTCAAGCTCTCTCATCTCATCGTCAAGCGCCTTTTGATCGAAGGCATCTAGCCCGATCACGGCTTCGGCGATCTGCGAATTTACGTTTTCTACCGCCTTTAGCACGCCTTTGCCGCAGTATCTCTCGTCTTTATCGCGAAGCTCCAGCGCCTCGCGTTTGCCCGTGCTTGCGCCACTTGGCACTATCGCGCTTGCTACGGTGCCGTCGCTTAGAGCCACGGTCGCCTTCACGGTCGGGTTGCCGCGGCTATCTAACACCTCTATCGCATAAACATCTTCGATATAAATCATCATTCATCTCCACTTTGTAAATTTTCTTCATCGTCCGCGTCTGCGCTGAAATTTACGCTGCCCATCTGCTCGCGGATCTTTGCAGTGATCTCTTCAGCGACGGCAGGGTTATTCTCTAGATAAATTTTAGCATTTTCGCGACCTTGACCCAGCTTAGTGTCGCCGTAGCTGAACCACGCACCGCTTTTATCTACGATGTCTAGCTTGACGCCGTAATCGATCAACTCGCCCACCTTGCTGATACCCTTGCCGAACATTATGTCAAATTCCGCGATCTTAAACGGCGGCGCCACCTTATTTTTCACGACTTTGACTTTGGCGCGGTTGCCGATGCTCTCTTCATTTTGTTTCAAAGTAGCGATCTTGCGTATGTCGATGCGCACCGAAGCGTAAAATTTAAGCGCATTGCCGCCGGTCGTGGTCTCTGGCGTGCCGTAGCCCATCGCGCCGATCTTCATACGGATTTGGTTGATAAAGATCACCGTCGTATTCATCTTATGCACGACGCCGGCGAGCTTGCGCAGCGCTTGGCTCATAAGTCGCGCCTGAAGCCCTACGTGCTGATCGCCCATATCGCCCTCGATCTCGTTTTTCGGCGTGAGCGCAGCGACGCTATCTACGACGATAAGATCGATCGCGCCGCTCTTTGCTAAGGTTTCTACGATGTCAAGCGCCTGCTCTCCGAAGTCGGGCTGGCTGACGTAGAGATTGTCGGTATCGACGCCTAAATTTGAAGCGTATTTGACGTCTAGTGCGTGCTCGGCGTCTACAAATGCGCAAATTCCGCCCGCCTTTTGGCACTCCGCGATGATGTGAAGCGTAAGCGTCGTCTTTCCCGAGCTTTCAGGCCCGTAAACCTCGATGATACGTCCCTTCGGCACGCCGCCGATGCCAAGCGCGATGTCAAGCCCCACAGAGCCTGTAGAGATGGCGTCTATCGGCTCGACCTGCTTATCGCCCAGCCGCACCAGCGTACCCTTGCCGAAAGCTTTGTCGATCGATTTTAGTGCCGCATCCAGCGTCTTTTTCTTTCCCTCGTCCATGTTTTTCCTTAAAAATAAATTCACTTGATTTTACCAAATTTGAAATGAATTTTTGATTATTCGCTCAAATTCGGCGCGGCATCGGAATTTGAAATTTTTAAGGAGCGCAGAAGCTCTGCGCGGCAAGCGGAGAGCATTAAATTTACACTTCTAAGCACGCCTGGTTTTCACGTTTTTCTTTAGAAATTCCGCATTTTTATGAGGGCTGTAGCAAAATTTCACTATAATTTCGCAACATTTTAAAATCAAGCTGCGCGCCGCGCGCGAAATTTAAAGCGGAGCAAAAAGGATAAAATTTGAAGATTTTTAAGCATATAAACGTCGCTCACTCGCCCGACGCCGACGATATTTTTATGTATAAGGCGATTGATTTTGGCTGGGTGAGCTCGAAAAATCTAAAATTTAGCGCCACCGCGCTTGATATCCAGACGCTAAACGACGAGGCGCTAAAAGGCATATTTGAGGCCACGGCGATCAGCTTCGCGCTATATCCGCTCATCTGCGACGAATACGCGCTTTTGCGCACGGCAGTGAGCTTTGGCGATGGCTACGGCCCAAAGCTCGTCAAGAAAAAAGGCGCGGTTTTAAAGCGAAATTTCAAGGTCGCGCTAAGCGGCAAACACACGACAAACGCCCTGCTTTTTCGCATGGCCTACCCGCAGGCGCGCATAGTTTATAAAAATTTTCTCGAGATCGAGAGCGCGGTCTTAAGCGGCGAGGTGGACGCGGGCGTGCTGATACACGAGAGTATTTTGGACTTTTCGGACGAGCTTTGCGTGGAGCGCGAGATCTGGGACATTTGGAGCGAGCTGGCTGGCGAAAATCTGCCGCTACCGCTGGGAGGCATGGCGGTTCGCCGCAGCCTACCGATAACGGACGCCATCGAGTGCGAGCGCGTGCTAACGGAGGGAGTGCGTATCGCCACCGCGCATAAGCCGTTTTTGTCGCACATGCTCATGGAGCGAAATCTCATCCGCGTGGACGACGCAAAGCTAGAAAAATATCTGAGCCTTTATGCCAACGAGGCCTCGATCGAGCTTTCGGGGGCACAGATAAGGGCGGTGGATAGGCTGTTTGAGCTTGGTTACGAGCGCGGATTTTACCCTGCGCCGATTAGCGCGCAGGAGAATTTTATCCCGCGCGAATATAACGAGATCCGTTTTGCGGACTGCGGCGGGCAAAACCCGATGTAAGGCCGAGCGAGATTAAAATTTAGCTGAAATTTGACGCCGAGCTTGCCGCGATTTTGCCGCCAATTTCGTCAATCGACCGCGTGTTGTGGCGCCATTGTCGCGGTGCGATGTTCCGCCTCAAATTTACGGCTACGCGGCGATGAAATTTCACGGTGCGGAGGTACATTGTGCGGCTGTATTTTGTACCGCAGGGTGCGAGCTGCGCGTGCGACGTAGCGCGCCGCCGAAAACGTATCGCAGGCGAGCTAAATTTAATCGCAGCAGCACTAAATTTTAAGATAGTGTTCGCGTTTCGCACCTTGCGGCGGGGCGGTACCGCTAAATTTTAAAACGATACGCGGCGAGCATGAAATTTTAAATTTACGAAACCAAAAAATGAAATTTAAAAGGCAAAATTTTGAAAACAAAGCAGATAGATTTTAGCAAATACACCTCCGTGCGCATCGGCGGGAGCTTTGCGGTGCAAATTTTAAAAGATGAGGCCGATTTTGCGGAGTTTGAGAGCATAGCGGGGGGCACGATCATCGGCGGCGGCAATAATCTACTCATCTCGCCCGCGCCGCCGCACCTTGCGATGCTAAGCGAGGAGTTCGACCGTATAAGCCTAAGCGGAGATGTCCTTAGCATCGGGGCTGCGACGAAGTCGGGCAAAATTTACAACTTCGCCAAAAAGCAAAACATCGGCGGCTTTGAGTTTTTGCGAAACATCCCAGGCCAGCTCGGCGGACTAATCAAAATGAATGCGGGGCTCGCCGGCGCTAGCATCAGCGATAGCCTGCTTGCCGTGTGCCTAACGCGCGGCTGGGTGGAGCGCGAGCGGATAAGCTTCGGCTACCGAAGAAGCGGGATCGAGGAGCCGATTTTGGGCGCCGAGTTTAAAATTTCACGCGGCTTTGACGTCTCGCTCGGCGCGGATTTCGCCGCCAAACGCGCCAACCAGCCAAAGGGAGCTAGCTTTGGCAGCTGCTTCAAAAACCCGCCGAATGACGCCGCGGGCAGGCTGATCGAAGCGGCGGGATTAAAAGGCCACGCGATCGGCGGCGCGAAATTTAGCGAGCAGCACGCCAATTTCATCATAAATTTCGGCGGTGCAAGCTTTGAGGATGTGATGAGTCTGATAGATCTCGCTCGCGAGCGGGTTTTGCAGCGCTTCGGCGTCGCGCTTGAGCTAGAGGTTAAAATTTTATAGTTCAAGCGCAGGCTTCGCGGACCAAGACAGCAAGCAAGCGTGACGAGCGAGCCTCTGTGCACGGCGACGGCAAGGAGATAAAAGCTCGGCGTGCTTGCGGGCGGCTTTTGTCTAAGAACTCTTATCGTACTTGGCGCAGTCTATATATTTTAACCCCTATCTTTTGGTATTGTTCGAGCGTTTGACCGAACTTTTAAATTTTATCGCTCTTTTGCTTTTGCAAGTAAATCGCCTACTTGATCGCTCACATCTGCTAACGGCGTAAATTCACACTATTTAGCTAAAATTTCGATATAATCTCCGCTTTAAAAATTAAAATTTAAAGGAAACATATGAAATTTATTTCTCACAAAATTTTAAAAAGCGCGGTTTTGCTGGCGGCATTGGGATCTTTTGCGACTTGCGGCGCCGAGATGCAACAGCCTAACGGCTACGCCATAAGCGGCGCGGCGCTATCAGCGATAGAGGAGGACAATAGGGCGAAAGAAAATTATCTAGTCATCGACGTCAGAAGCGCGGATGAGTACGCTGCAGGCCACATAAAACACGCGATCAACATCCCGCTTGAGCAGCTTGAAAGCAGGCTGGATGAGATAAACGCCTACAAGGATAAAAACGTCGTACTTTATTGCAACACAGGCAACCGCAGCGGCAAGGCGCTTGATCTGCTTAAACAAAAGGGCTTTAGCATGCTTATGAACGCGCCCGGCGTGAAGCAGTATGACTACGAGCTGTATAAGGTCGGCAGCATAAACGCGGAGGGGTTTTTGAAAATAGCGAATAATCCGAACGTGCTGATTATCGACGCTAGAGAGAAAAAAGACTATGACGCCGGACATATGAAGGGCGCGATAAATATCCCATACGGCGAGCCTTTAGAAAACTACAAGGACATGCTTGAGGTCAATAAAGACAAAAAGATAATCACGCACTGCTACAGCGGCAACCGCAGCGCCAAGCTAGCCAAAGCCCTAAACGAGCGAGGCTACAACGTCACAAATCTACTCGACGGCACGAAAGAGTATAATTACGAACTGGTGAAGTAAATCGGGATTGGCTCTTGAGGTAAAATTTTTACGACCATTTTTTGTATTCGCCGCGTCTTTATAAAATGCAGCTTCGCGGCACCCGATAAGACAGGCGCCGCTAAATTTGAAATTATTTGCTCCGCCTGCTCATTTGGCGCCTACTTTGCATAAAATTTGTCTTTGATGTAGGGCGTAAATTTTAAATTCTCCATACCGAGGCGGCAATAGCGCTTGGGAGTTTAGCTCCTTTTAGAGGAATTTTTAAAATTTAAATCATAAAGCTGTAGCGGGAAAGCAAGTATTTAAAGCTAAAAATAGAATTTTATAAGTTAGCGCGGGTTTTGTGAGACGCAAAATTAAAACGAGCTCTATAAAAGTTGCGTAAATTTTAAATACAGCCAAATCGCTTAAAAATTTTACTTCAGAAAATGGAATTCCGCGCTAGTGGTGCGCGCGTTTTAAATAGCCTCACCAATTTCGATAAAATTTGCGTTTTAGTAGAGGCAAGCAAAATCAAGACCGAATTCTAAAAGCAAATTAAGCCCGCAACGTATTTTTCTCGCTCCATCATTACAATGAACTGAATTTTACGCGGAAGTCAAACGCACGAATTAAATTCTGCACGAAATTTTATTCAACCAAGAATTCCTTCTTATCGATCGTGCCGTGATAGAAAATCCCGAGCGTATCATCAAAGGTCTTATCCAAAAATCCATCTTTTTTTAGTCCTGCTAAAGATTTATTGATTAGCTCTAGCAGCGCATTATTGCCCTTCTGCACGGCGATTGCGTTGTAAGTTTGCTTACCTAGACCATCTAAAGCAACCTGCGATTTATTATCGATGATCGCGTATGCGTGCAGGATTAGATTATCATCGACATGCACGGCATTTTTCGCCCTTTTGAAAGCGCGGTAGCATTTAGCCGAGCTGGCGCAAAAGTTTAAATTCTTTCTAAAGCCCGCTTTGCGTAAGAAATTGTGAATAGGAGAGTGTTTGATGACAAAAATCCTCTTTTTGCGCAGCTGATCGAAGCTCGTGACATTTTCGTCTTTTTTGGCTAGCACACCTACCTGCACCTTAAAATAAGGCTCCGAAAAATCTATTTTTTTCGCTCGCGCGGGCGTCGGAGTAAAGGTCGCAATCACCATATCCGCTTCATTGCGCTGTAAAGCGCTAATGCGCCTTGAAGCCGTGATCGGGATAAATTTTACCTTGCCAGGATTATCGCCGAAAATCTCCTTACCGAGCTTTTCGCCAAGAGCAATCTCAAATCCCCTATATTTGCCGTCTACGAGCGCACTAAACGGCGGCTGATCGTTATATACACCTATACGAACGAGCCTATCCTTTTTGATCTGATCCAAAGAATTTGCAGATAGAAAACCAAGTAGTAGAGCCGCCAAAACAAATACTTTCATTTGCTCCCCTTTTAGTTGAAATAAGGCGCAATTATAATAAAAAGAAATTATAGCCAGCTAAAATTCTGCGATTTATGGCGCATTTTCATCTAAATTTATGAAAAGATGAAATTCGCGGAGAAATTCTATGTCCAATTTACAAACGAAATCTCATAAAAAACTTGCACGAGCGAAAAAAGAAGCTCTTTTAATTAAATTTTATAGACAAAATCTACGGATGGATTTCACGCTAGAAAACCTTAGCAAAATTTACGATATTCTTAAAAGCAAACGGCGAAATTCTACGCAGATTTAGCGTCTAATTGCGAATTTAGCTAAGGGGCGAAATTTAGCTCCGCTGTTGCGCAGAAGCTTAAGCTCTTAAAATTTCGTAAGACTAAGCTAAGATGCAAACGTAGCAGTAATAGCCCTAGATCGGCATTACGCGGATGTTTGGGCTAAGGTTTTCTTGCAAAACATTTTCGATCGCGTATAATGTGCCGCTCGCACCGCTGGCGCAGCCGCTGCAAGCGCCTAGGTAGCGGATATAGATGTCCGTTTTGCCGTCGTCTGCAGGCTTGATGTCGATGACATCGAGATTGCCGCCGTCCATCTGAAGCATCGGACGGATATCCTCGTCAAGCACCCCTTCGACCGCTTTAAATTTACCGATTAAATTTAACTGCTCAAAGCTCATCTCAGCTCCCGCTTTCACGCTAGTGGCGGCACTCGCCTCGGCTTGGGCCTGAAGCCTCTCTCGCTCCATCTCCTCTCTGGTTTGCTTTAAAATATCGACCAGATAGTAGTCCTTCTCCTCGTGCCCGCCCGGACGCACGCAGGATTTGCAAAACGCGCCCGCTTTGGTGTATTGCGTGATCTCTTCGACCGTGTGAAGGTCGTTTAGGCGGATCACCTCTTTGATCGTGCCGAGGCTCACGCGCGCGCAGTCGCACACGATGATCTCGTCCTCGAAATGCGCGGGATCGACGCCCTTATAATTCGCCGCAGCCTGCTTGATAACGTCGTATGCCATTACCGAGCAGTGCATCTTTTGCGGCGGTACGGCGGGCTCGTCGGGATTATCGCGCATCGCGTGCTCTACGTCTAAATTTGTAATCTTTACCGCTTGATCGACGGTCTTTCCGATACAAAGCTCAGCCATCGTATCCGAACTCGCAATCGCGGTGCCGCAGCCAAAGCTTTTAAATTTAGCGTCTAAAATTCTATCAGTCTTAGGATCGATCAGCCAATACAGCCGCACCGCATCGCCGCAGCTCTCGGCGCCGAAGTCCGCGACCACGAGTTTGGCTCCCTTGGCTTTCGCCTCCTCTTCGGTAATCTCGCCCATATAGCGAGGATTATTCATACGCTCCTGCACTTTTTGCGAGTACTGCTCCCAGATTGAGCCGTTTATCAAACTATTTTTTGCCATTTTTTATCCTTTATTTTTCTCATAACCTTGCGGCGCGTAAGCAAACGTGCTTGAAATCCCGCGCAGACGAGCGATAGCTTTACCAATATGTTCGATCGCATAATCGATCTCCGCTTCCGTAGTAAAGCGCGACAGCGAAAGCCTTAGCGCCGTATGCGCCAGCTCCTTATCTGCGCCGATCGCTTCCATTATTGGGTTATTCTCGAGCGCCTCGCTCGCACATGCAGAACCCGTAGAAGCGGCTATGCCCGCTTTATTTAGATCCCACAGCATCGCCTCTCCCTCGACGCCTTGGATTGAGGCGAGGATGGTATTTGGCACCCGAATGCTGCGGTCGCCCACGACGCTTACGTTTGGAATTTGTAAAAGCGCATCTTCCAGCTTATCGCGCAGTCTGCTTACCTGAGTGCGCTCAAAATCCATAAATTTATCCGCTAGCTCTAAAGCCTTACCGAGCCCCACGATGCCCGCGACGTTTAGCGTGCCGCTGCGGCGCCCGCCCATCTGCTCGCCGCCGTGAAGTAGGCTCGTAAGTGGCTTACTATCTTTTATGTAGAGTGCGCCGACGCCCTTTGGAGCGTGAAATTTATGCCCGGAAAGACTCAAAAAATCCACATCCGCATCGCGCACGTTCACCTTTATCTTACCTATCGCTTGCACCGCGTCGGCATGATATAGCGCGCCATGCTCGTGTGCGATTTGTGCGATTTTTTTTACGGGGAAGATCGTGCCGGTTTCGTTATTTGCCCACATCACGCTAACAAGCGCAGTTTTGTCGTCGATCTTTTCGCTAAGCTCGTCAAGATCGATTAGTCCGTCTTTATCGACGCCGAGGCGCGTGATCTTTACGCCGCAAATTTTTTCTAAAAAAGCACAGGTCGCGCTGATTGCAGGGTGCTCTACGGAGCTTATGACAATATTATCCTTCTCGCCGGTTAGAATTTTATCGTAGTAAATTCCTTTTAAAACCCAGTTGTTGCTTTCGGTCGCACAGCTCGTGATGACGATATCGTCTGCATCCGCAGCACCGAGTCCTGCATAGAGCCTATCCATCGCAGTTCTTAGCGCGGGGTGGGTCTCGCTGCCGAAGCTGTGAAGGGAGTTTGGATTGCCGTATTTATCACAAAAAAACGGCTTCATCTCCTCAAAAACTTCAGGATCGACCATCGTAGTGGCGTTATTATCCAAATAAACGCGCTGCATAAAATTCCTTTCTAAAAATTTGCCTGAAATTTAATCAGACAATTTCGCTCTTTTATCAATTTCGCACGATAATATAACATAATTGCTAAATTTTTCTTTAACGCTTGCCGTTTTAAAAACCAAAAGTTTTCGGAGAATTTATTAGATCGAAAAATTCCTTGCGCGTATCGTTTCGGCTGATAAAAAGTCCCCTAAGCGCCGACGTAGTCGTGGTCGAGTTGATCTTTTGCACGCCGCGCATCTCCATGCACATGTGCCGCGCCTGCAGCACCACGCCCACGCCGAGCGGATGGATCACCTCTTGGATTGCGCTTGCGATCTGCTCGGTAAGCTGCTCTTGGATCTGCAGCCTGCGCGCGAAAATATTTACCATACGCGGAATTTTACTAAGCCCTACGACCTTTTTATTCGGGATATACGCGACGTGTGCACGCCCGATGATCGGCAGCAGATGGTGCTCGCAGAGGCTATAAAATTCTATATCTTTTATCAAAACCATCTCGTTGTTGCTGCTCTCAAACAGCGCGTCGTTTAAAATTTCTTTTGGATCCAGCTCGTAGCCGCTAGTTAGAAACTCATAGGCTTTAGCCACGCGCTCGGGCGTCTTCGCAAGCCCGTCGCGCTTCGGATCCTCGCCTAAAATTTCAAGCATCTGCGACACGCAGTTTTCAAATTTAGCTCGGCTTTTTTCGTCCATTTTTAGCAATTCCTTAAAGATCGATGCGCGATATTACTCAAAAACGCCTTTTATAACGCTGATGAATTTTAAAATTTCGATTAAAATTTCGAGCTACGCGCGGCAGTTTATGTTTAACGTATCGGTAAAATTTTAGCCTTAGTCCCGCTTTAAATTTCAAGGCGGGCTCTTAAAATTTTAAAATTTAAAAGCCGCGAGCCGCTTAGGCTCGGTAAATTTTAGGAATTTATACTTTAAATAAGAAATTTTTTGATATATTACGAGCTATTTTTAAATTTTCTAAAGGAATTTTATGGAAGTAAAAGCAAAAATGAAAGACGCCGCGAATGCGGTAGCTGCGAGCAAGATCGAAGCAAAGCAGATCGCAGCCAAAGTAGAAGAGCTAGCCAAAAAGGCCTCCAAGCAGCTAAGAATCGACGGATTCAGACAGGGTAAAGTGCCTACCGCAGTGGTTTTGAAGCGATACGGCAAGCAGCTTGAGGGCGATGCAAAGCAGGAGCTTCTTAAAGATATGATCGATCAGTCTCTTAAAATTTTAAAGAAAAAACAAGATGAAATTTTATCCGAGCCGGTCTTTTCTAAATTTGACGAAAAAGAAGGTGACATCGATGTCGAGATCGAAATTTCTTTCAGACCGGAGGTTAGCGTCGAGGGGTACGAGGAGCTGATCCCTAAATTTAGCAGCCCGCGCGTTACTCAAAAAGAGATCGACGAGAAAGTAGCGGAATTTTTGCAGATGATCGCTCCGCTTTCTAAAACCAACAAAAAAATTCTAGCCAAAGACGATTTTGCAAAATTTGATTTCGAAGGCTTCGTGGACGGCAAGCCATTCGACGGCGGCAAGGCCGAGGACTACGTACTTCAAATCGGCTCAAATCAATTTATCCCTGGCTTTGAAGACGGTATGATCGGGCTTAGAGTGGGCGAGGAGCGCGACGTAGCGGTTAAATTTCCGCAGAATTACGGCGCGAAAAGCTTAGCCGGCAAGGACGCGATTTTTAAAGTCAAGCTTCATGAAATTCAGGCTAAAAAACCTGCCAAAGAGCTCGGCGAGGAGGAGCTAAAGCAAGCCCTTCCGGGCGAGAAAGAGCCGAGCAAGGAGAAATTTGAAGCGCGCATCAAAGAGCGCATCAAAAACGATAAGCTTCAAAAGCTGATAAACGAGGATCTAAAGCCTAAATTTGCCGATGCGCTCGCCGAGAAATTTAACTTCGCGCTTCCAAAAGCGATCGTTGAGCAGGAGATAAATTTGCAGTTTAACAACGCCTGGAGCGGCTTTTCAAAAGAGCAGATCGAGGAATTTAAAAACAACAAAGACGCCCTGGATAAAAAGCGCGAAGAGTTTAGAAAGGCTGCCGAAAACAGCGTAAAACTTACATTCTTAATAGACGAGCTAGCCAAAAAACGCAATATCGACGTGAGCGATCAGGAGCTCGTCCAAGCGGTCTATATGGAGGCCTACACATACGGCGCCGATCCGAAGGAGCATCTAAATAGATACCGCAACAACGGCATGCTGCCGGCCGTTAAAATGGCACTTATAGAGGAGAAGCTATTTAACGATATTTTCTCAAAGCAGGGCAAAAAAGAAGAGAAGGGCGAATAGATGGTGATTCCTTACGTTATCGAACAAACTAGTCGCGGAGAGCGCAGCTACGACATCTACTCGAGGCTGCTAAAAGACCGTATCGTAATGCTTAGCGGCGAGATTGACGACGCAGTGGCAAGCTCGATCGTCGCGCAGCTTCTGTTTTTGGAAGCGGAGGATCCGGATAAGGATATCTATCTATACATCAACTCCCCGGGCGGCGTGGTTACGAGCGGATTTAGCATTTATGACACGATGAATTATATCAAACCCGACGTAAGCACGATCTGTATCGGTCAAGCGGCGTCGATGGGAGCGTTTTTGCTAAGCTGCGGCGCCAAAGGCAAACGCTACGCGCTTCCAAACTCGCGCATAATGATCCACCAGCCCCTTGGCGGCGCGCAGGGCCAAGCTACCGACATCGAGATCCAAGCCAAAGAAATTTTACGAATGAAAGAAATTTTAAATAACATCCTTTCGCAAAATTCCGGCAAAGATCTCGCGCAGGTCGAAAAGGACACCGATCGCGACTTTTTCATGAGCGCCGAGGATGCCGTGCAATACGGCTTGATCGATCAAGTACTTCAAAAGAGCTTTAAATAGATGATCCTGGATGTCCTTACCTATCCGAATAAAAAGCTATACCAAAGATCGACCGAGGTCGTGAAATTCGACGCGGCACTGGGCGAGCTTTTAGACGATATGTATGAGACGATGATCGCAAAAAACGGCATAGGCCTTGCCGCCATCCAGGTAGGCAGGCCCGTGCGCGCTTTGATTATAAATTTAGCCAATGAGGAAAAAATCCAAGATAAAAAAGACCTCATCGAGATCATCAATCCGCAAATTTTAAAAAAGGAAGGCGAGGTCGTATTCCAGGAGGGCTGCCTCTCGGTACCGGGCTTTTACGAGGACGTCACGCGCGCCGAGTTTATCACGGTGCAGTTTCAAGACCGCGCCGGCAATACCCAGCAAATAGGCGCTAGCGAGCTGCTAGCCGTCTGTATCCAGCACGAGATAGATCACCTCGACGGACATCTTTTCATCGAGCGCATCGGATACAACAAACGCAAAAAATTTGATAAAGAATTCAAAAAAAGTCTAAAAGAAAAATCGAAATGAAATCCCTAAAATGCGCTGCCTTCACGGATGCACTGATCCCCGTAGAGGTCGAGTCGACATTCGTGCGGGGACTGCCTGGATTTAATATCGTTGGCCTTGCGGGCGCTACGATAAAAGAGAGCGAAAGTCGCGTAAAAGCGGCGCTTATGAGCCTAAATTTTAAATTTCCCGCATCCAAAATCATCATAAATCTCTCCCCCTCCGACACGCCCAAAAACGGCTCGCACTTCGATCTTGCGATCGCGCTTCTCATCGCGCTGCAAAAAGAGCGCATCGACGGCGATTTTTTCGTCTTCGGCGAGCTCGGTTTAGACGGCAGCCTAAAGAGCACGGCGAGCCTCTTTTCGATCCTGCTTTTTTTAAGCACGAAGGTGAGGCGCGCTAAAATTTTAGTGCCGCAAAGCATAGCTCTAAAGGCCTGCACGATCCCAAACTACGACGTGTATGCGGTGGATAGCCTAAGCGACGCGGTCAGATTTTTTTTAGACGAGGAGTTCGCCGCAAGTAGGCTCATGCGAGAAACCCATCCGCTTTTTAAAAACGTAGTGGAGATTGGCGGGCAAGCTTACGTCCCCAACCGCGATTTTTCGCTCGATTTCAAAGACGTCAAAGGGCAAAAGCGCGCCAAGCGCGCGAGCCTGATCGCCGCGTGCGGTATGCACAACATCCTCTTTGAGGGCAGCCCAGGCTGCGGCAAAAGCATGTGCGCCAAGCGGATAGCCAGAATTCTACCGCCGCAGAGCCTGGGCGAAGTGCTGCTCTCGTGCGCCTACGAGTCGTTAAATAACAAAGACGTCGATTTTAGCGCGCTACGTCCCTTTCGCTCGCCGCACCACACCAGCACGCGCAGCTCGATTTTCGGCGGCGGCAGTAGCGGCGCAAAGATCGGCGAGGTCGCGCTTGCAAACGGCGGCGAGCTGTTTTTCGACGAGCTGCCGCACTTCGGCAAGCAAATTTTAGAAAGCCTGCGCGAGCCGCTGGAGGATAATAGAATTCTGATTTCGCGCGTAAATTCCAAGGTCGAATACCAAACGAAATTTATCTTCGTCGCGGCGCAAAACCCCTGCCCGTGCGGAAATTTATTCTCCAAAAACCTAACCTGCACCTGCTCGCTAAACGACATCAGGCGCTACAAAAACACGATCTCCGCGCCGCTGCTCGATCGCATCGACATATACGTCGCGATGGACGAGATCGGCGCGGACGACAGAAGCGACGTTTGCAGCGAGGAGATGGCAGATGCGGTGCTGCGGGCGTTTCGCGCGCAAAAGGCTCGCGGACAGAGCGAGCTAAACGCAAAGCTACGCGACGAGGAGACCGAAAAATTTTGCGTCTGCGAAAGCGCTGCGCGAGAGGTTTTGCAAACGGCGATCACCCGCTACGATCTTTCGCAGCGCGGCGTGAATAAGACGCTAAAACTCGCGCGCACGATCGCCGATCTAGCAGGCGCCGAGATCATCGCCAAGGCGCATATTTTAGAGGCTCTTAGCTTTCGCATAAGGAGCGAAATTTGAAAAAAATTTTCTTTAGCACCGAGGAGCTCGACGCGCGAGCTAGTGCGAAATTTGGGCTTAGCGAGCAAATTTTAATGGAAAACGCCGCTGGCAGGATCGAGAGCGAGATCAGAAAGCGGCTCAAAAAGGGTTCGCGCGTTTTGGCGCTTTGCGGCGGCGGAAACAACGGCGCCGACGCGATGGCGGCGCTGCGAAGGCTAAGCGGCGATTTTAGCTGCACCGCGCTTTGCGTGCTTCAAAACAGAAGCGCGGCAGGTAAATTTCAAGCTGATGCGGCGCGGGCTGCGAGCGTTAAGCTTATCGACATCGCAAGCACAAAAGACGCTTACGGGCACGCAGACAGCGCGTCTAGCAGGGATGTCTGCGCGCATGAAAGTGCAAGCGGCTCCTATTTAAAAGACGCTGGCGCGAGCGAGCCGCAGCGCGAGCGCGAAAGCCTAAGCGGCGCGGACATTTCGGGCGGCGGCGATAAACTATGCGTAAAATTTAAGGACTTAAAATTTACGAGCGCTAAATTTAAAACCACGGAGCACGGCAGCGATTTCGGCAAGCTAGGCAACGAATGCGGCAAACCGAGCGTCCTGCGCGATGAAATTATAAGCGCAGACTGCATAATCGACGGGATTTTCGGCAGCGGTTTGAACAAAGCCTTAAGCGCTGAAATTTGTGAAATTTTATCTCTCGCAAACGGCACGAAATCCCTAAAAATCGCAGTCGATATCCCAAGCGGCATCGATAAGAGCGGGCGCGTTTTAGACGGTGCATTTTGCGCGGATTTGACGATCGCGATGGGAGCGCTCAAACTCGCGCTGTTTTCGGATGCGGCGAAGGATTATGTAGGGCGGATCAAGGTCGCAAATCTTGGAATTTCGCGCTCAAATTTTGAGGAGCAGAGCGAATATTTTCTGCTTCAAAAAAGCGATCTGAGGCTGCCGCTGCGCACGAAGCAAAACACCAACAAGGGCGACTTCGGGCACACCTACGTCGTAAGCGGACAGATGAGCGGAGCGGCGCAGATGGCGGCTCTAGCGGCTCACGCGATCGGCAGCGGGCTCGTTAGCGTCGTTAGCGATGAGCCGTTAAACTTAAGCCCGATTTTGATGCAAAAAAGCTCATTCAATGCAGCGCGGGTGGTAGTCTGCGGCTGCGGCCTCGGAGAGCAAAAGATCGATCTTGCCGCGCTGCGGGACAAAAGCTGCGTCATCGACGCCGATCTGTGCTACGAGAGCGAAATTTTAAGCTTACTAAACGCCAATTCAAATTTAATCCTAACGCCCCATCCAAAGGAGTTTTGCTCGCTTTTAAAGATCGCAGGTATCGCGGATCTTAGCGTGAGCGAGCTACAAGAGCGGCGCTTCGAGCTTGCGCGGGCATGGAGCGAGAAATTTAGCGGCGTACTCGTGTTAAAGGGCGCAAACACGCTCATCGCGCAAGCTGGCGTCATTTATGTCTGCGACAAGGGAAGCGCCGCGCTCGCAAAAGGCGGCAGCGGCGACGTACTCGCAGGGCTCATCGGCGGGCTGCTCGCGCAACATTACTCGCCTCTGCAAGCCTCAATCTGCGGCGTCCTAGCCCACGCACTCGCCGCGCGAGCCTTCGCCAAAAACTCCTACGCTCTAAGTCCGCTCGATCTCATCGAGGAGGTAAAATGGTTGTGAAAAAGCTCGCCGTGCTTTTTAGCGGCAGCGGCTCAAATTTAGAGGCGATCTTGCAGAAGCTGCACGGCAAGGTTTTTGGCGAAACCAAGATCAAGGTCGTGCTAACGCTAAGCAACAAAGCGGACGCGGGAGGCATAGCAAAGGCCGCAAAATTCGGTCTAAAAAGCGTGATCCTAAATCACAAAGACTTCGCTAGCCGCGAGGAATTCGACGCCGCGCTCGTGCGCGAGATCGAAAAAAGCGGCGCGGAGCTTACGGTACTCGCGGGCTTTATGAGGATTCTCACGCCCGTTTTTACGAGCAGGGTTCGCGCGATAAACCTGCACCCGTCGCTGCTGCCGCTTTTTAAGGGCGCGCATGCGATAGAGCAGAGCTTCGAGAGCGATATGAAAGTGGGCGGCGTGAGCGTGCACTGGGTCAGCGAGGAGCTTGACGGCGGCGCGATCATCGCTCAGCGCGCGTTTGAAAAGAGCGCGGGAATGAGCCTTGAGGCTTATGAGGCCAAAATCCACGAGATCGAGCATGAGCTATTGCCGCAGGTGATCGTAGAAATTTTGTGCCGAAGCTAAATTTAGCGCAGAGATTCGCGCTAAATTTAAAGAGCAAAATTCCGCGGAATTTTGTAAATTTTAAAGCTTAGTTCTTTAAATTTAGGGGCGGATTCGAAGCTGAATTTTAAAATTTGCTTCGATAAATTTAGAAAGAGAAAGATGACCGCAAACGAACTGGAAAAACTAAGACTAGGCATCCTAGATGAGGCGGAGCAGCGCAAAGGCACGGCGTTTTCGATAATAGCACTGGCAGTGCTGGCCTCGGCGCTGTGGCTATTTTTCAATTTTAGAGATCAAGAAGCAGCAGTAGGCCTCTGCTGGATCATAGTGGTATTTAGCTGCGGCAGCATCTCTTTTAGAGTAGTGAATAAAGATGCAAATATAGTGCGCGTATTTATCTTTTGCACCTTACTGTGGATGCTTGCCAAAGGCGTAGAAATGTGCGAGAATGATACCTTGCGCTTCGTCATCGCATTCGTAACCATCTGTCTTTCTTTGTTTAATATCGCGGATGCCGCGCTGGAGCGGATCAAATACAACAGATCCAAAAAATTCGTCCGCACCTTTAAACACCAATATATTGCGCCCTATATTGCAAGCCTAGGTTATCGCTACGAAATTTCAGGCTCGTTTCGGCCGGCGTATCTGCGCGCTAGCGGTCTATTTGTGGACGGCATAAGCTATTTTGATTGCGAAGATAAAATTTCCGGCGTCTATGACGGAGTATTTTTCAGCTTTGCGGATGTTTGCGTGACTCATACTGACGAACGACGTAGCAGCAGGGGGATCTTTTTCTACGCGGAATTTAAAAAGCGCGTAAACTCGGTGGCGGTGATCCTGCCTTCGCTCAGCGCGAGGCCAATACTCGGCGGACTTAAGAAGATCGCGATGGATGATAGCGAGTTTAGCTCCGCATTTAACGTGTATAGCGCCGATGCGTGTCTGCAATGTATGCCATCACGCCCGCCTTTATGCGGCGCCTGCTTCGCTTTAGAAGCGGTGCCGGCGGATCGATCAGTTTAAGTTTTTCCGGTAGAAACGTCTATATTTTCATCCGCACGGGATACGATAGTTTCGAGCCTAGCGTGGATCGCAGCGTATTTGGCTTTGATCCCGCCGCGTTTATCAAGCACGAGCTTCTATTCTTTCTCTCCATCGTAAAAAGCCTGAAACTAAACGAAAATATCTGGCAGGATTGAATTAAAGCTCTGATTTAAGGTATAGATCGCTGCAAAATTTTAGGCTTTCGCTTTAAATTTACGAGCTACTACGCCGCAACCGCTGCAACAAAATTCTATTTGAAATTTCAAGGGCATTTAAACCATGAAATTTATAAAATTTTTTAGCGATGCAAATTTTACGACATAGGATTTAGGGCTTTTAGCTATTTTTATCCTAGCATATTGTGACAAAATCAGCGATCTATTTTAGCTCTAAAAGCCGTTTAACATCGCCCTTGCTTAAATACGGTGCAAATATATGCTGCGGCTGTGAACCACTTAGTTTTACTAGCATATCACCTGCGCCTAGAAGCTTTTCGGCTCCGCTTTCGTCCAAGACAATACTACAGGCACGTTATTTGCAAAAATCCGCCGAGCAGAATTTTATGAGATTTTGCGTTAAATTTTAATTAGATTTTATCACTCACCTATAAATTTATCCCCGTGCAAATCCACTCTGTATAGTATTATGATCTCGCCACTGCCGCTTACGGCACACGATCTTTATATGAGATTGCGACGAGGCTTTATGCGCTTCGAATTTCATCAAACATTCTAAAATTTTACCGCTTCGTAGCGCGTGAATAGACTCAGATTAAATTTTGTTGCGCCCTTAGCACGACAACGCGCGTCTTTCCTACTTACTTAATATATCAAGAGCCGCTTTTAATTGCTCTTTAAATGTTTTTCTTAGATCTTCCGGCTCAAGTATCTCTATATCGGGAAGCCACTTTTTTATAAACGGTAATATCTCCATATCTTGAGTGAAATTTATGCTAAAAGTAACGCTGCCGTCGCCCAGCTTCTTTTTAAATTTTTGAGTTGGGAAAAACAGCTTCATACCCTCCTTAAAATATATAGCCACTTTCGGGGAGGCTTTTAATAGCGCCCTTCGCAATGGCTCGGAGGGCAAGCTCATAGCATTTTGTATCTTATTAAAATACGTTTTGTATTCCTTCAAGATCTTTCCTTCGTATTTTTTTGAGCTTTTGCTAAGCGATACGATAAAAGCCACTCTTAAAAGCCTAAAATTTCCCTTAACATCCTCGATAGCCAGATACCAATTACTATCTGTAAAAACTATTTTTAGGCACTTTACGTCGATTAAATTCTCCATTTCACCGATATATTTATACTTAATATCTCGGTATTCTCTATTCATAACGGCATTGCGAAGTTCGCTTAAATACCTCTTACTAGGCTCGTCTTGCAATATCTCCAAAGGATTGGTTCTGAATAAAAATATGCCTGAATTCTCTTTTAATTGTGCAGATACCTTCTCTTTTTCATTTTTATCTAAATCGCTAAATAAGCTAGGATCATTTTCGTTTAATAAACTAATTAACCAGCCTAGATCATTGCCATATTCTAAAAGACATTTTAAAACGCCGATTATATCTTTGTTTTTATCATATACTCTTAATACTTTTACCGGTCTCTTGCCATGCCCTATGAGCTTGCTTTCTATCCTAAAAGCATCTGGAAATAGCTTGTCGATTTCGCCCATATACCTTCTAAGCGTTCTTTCCTTAATCCTTAACTCATCTAAAAGCTCTGTATCGGTAAGATAAATTTCTTGCTTTGCAACTAGCTTTTTTAAAATTTCAAAGATAACTATCGTTTTATTGTCTGCATCTGATGACATTATAACTCCTCGTATTCTCTAAATCTTGCGTGTTTAAATTCTCGTTTAATCACGACTTTGTCGTTTTCTACCTGCTCACTTACGATGCGGTTAGTAGTCGCATACACAGCTATCAGACCCATATTTTTAGCAAACCTTATCATATTATAAGTCGCTCCGAAATCACCCTGCACCAGCAATACGTCACCCGCTTTTGCTTGCTTTTTAAGTTTATCTTTATATGTTTCAACAAATTTTATTATGCTTTTTTCAGACGGGTCGATATCGCTCCACCTCGCATCGGCTATGTTTACGAATTTATCAACATCTAAATTCTTCCTCGCATCTTCTTCTTGCTCCAACGTCAAGGTGTGGTTTATTAGTGTAAAGAGGATTTTCATATTTTATTTCCCAATATATTTTGCTGTATACAAAATGAATTATATTTATCTAATAATCTTGATAACTCTTGCTTTGAGTCTTCTATCCTTTCGTTGGCATTACCATGAGCTAGATTATTTCTTAGTTTTTCTGCATCTTTTATGAAATCGCCAAAATTACTAAGAGCTTTTATACTTTTTAGTTTCTTTTGTATACTAGTGTACGCCATGCCGCCATCTTCTGTTAAATATACCTCACCCCTTAACTTCATCCGTTTTACAAAAGTCCTAGACTCATGTGTCAAATCATAAGCATTGAATTCTTTACTTTTCTTAAAGTTGTTTATATGCGTTTTTATATCGTCGCCAAAGCACTCGAAACTCTCTGCACAATAATATCCGATAGCCTCAAATAGTAAAGTTATAGCATTTAACAAATAGCCTTTAGGGGTTAGAATTCTAGACATCTTGTAAAATTTTGTAGAATCTTTTTCTACGCCTATTCTCTGGAGTTCCATAATGTGTTGCCGTATATCCTCAAGGCTACTTTTAAATGTCTCTATTTGCTCGTTTTTTAAAATAAAATCTATATTATTTAAAATTTTGCTAATATCATTGTTAAGAGCTTTTAGTGAATTTGATAATATGTGATTTGATATAGTTGAAAGTTGACTTGCCAAATCACGAAAATTCTTATTTTTAAACTTAGATACCAAGGCTACCGTATAGTTGTGATTAAAGCTCTCTAGCACGTATGACATATTCGCAAGCTCTAAATACTCTTTTAAATCGATTATCTCATAATTTTTATACGGCACTTTCTCTTTCGCAAAAAATATATGTTTGATTTTATTCGTATTATTTAGACTTTGAGAAATAAGCGAAATGGTAGCCAAAATAGGAATATGCCTAAATCCGTGGGATAGATCAATTATATATTCTTCATTGCCGGATGTTGCATCATTTATGATGCGTAAAATTTTATAAAAGTCCTTTTCGTCATCTATAAAATTTCTATCATCAAAAATTTCATTGTACTCAGCATGAAATTCTTCCATCAAAACCTTAGTTTGAGCTTCTTTAGCCAGTTTCGTAAAGATAGGCACTACATTTTGCGCACCAAAATTATCAATTAAAAGCGGAAGCATATTTATGTATCTTTCTCTTTTTAGAGAATACTGTTCTGCCAGCTTTTCATCATACTTATAAATAGGAATTCCAAATTTTTCATTTTTCGCAATTCTGCCTAAAATCGTTACAACCTTCATCTTTTACTCCTCGTTTTGTATATAAGTTAAATCATAATGCCTAACGGTATAATCGCTCGTAGAAACGTATTGCAAGTGCCTATCGTTCGGTATCGCAAACATCGCTCCGGCTATGCTTACCGCTTTTTGCCCACCAGTAACGTCAAATACGACGTCGTCCTCCATAAAGCCCTCTTGCTTAAGCTGGTTATATACGCTCTCTAAAAATTTATAGACGCTTTTAGCATCTTCAAAATTCTTTATATATCGCATATTTACCATATCCGCAAGCTCCTTGCCAAAGAGATTTTGCACGCATTTTAAAAATTTATCTCTATCGCCGTGGGATTTTTCAGAACAAGCGACTATAATCTTTTTAAGCCTTTGTTTGTGGTAATCTATCGCTTTTAGTGGCATCCTATAATTATTTCTTCCATACTCATCGATAGTTTTAAATTTTAAAATTTCTTCCATTTCACTATTATTTTCACTTAAAAATAGCACCAAAACTTTAGCCCTCTTAGGCATATCATTTATATCTATATCGACATTCGGAATGCTTTTGGGAATTATCCGTTTGATTTCACAAAAAATTAATAGGGAGCCCAAAATTTGAACCAGCATAGTGCCGTCTTTGGCGCTCCATTCTAAAATTTCACCACCGAAAATTTTATCTAGTAGCGATGACATTCCATCCGGCAACCAAGCGAAAAATAGCAATACGCCGACTATAATAATAAATGCTTTGCGCTCCAAAAGGGAGCTTCCCAAAAGAGAGGCAACTATTTTTTGTAAATTTCTTTTTTCATAATGCGTCATTTCTCAAATTCCTTAAGCATTGCCATTATCTTTAATGTATCTTGATAGTCTCTATCTTTTTCGGGCTTCTTTTGTTTTGTTTGCTCTTTCCAGCTTCCAGTGGCGCAAATATACTCTTGTATACCCTGGATACTCGCGCCGTATAGGTATTTAGCCATCTTGCCTCCTTCGTGTTATATTTTTGAAATTTTATCGCAACTAAACTTAAATTATTTTTTGAAAAATTACGCAAAATGAACTAGCCGAAGCAACGCCTCGAGCTAGACCGAATTTATTGTCTAGTCCTACCGCAAAAGACATATTGTCCGTTATATCCTTGCCTTTGACGTAAAAATCAAGCGTAGGGACGTACGAGCCGTAATTGCTCGGTGCGATATTGGCTAAATTCGGCACCTCTTGCGCCAAAGCGCCACTCATAACTCCAGCCGCTGCTAGCGACAACACAATCTTTTTCATTACAACTCCTTTAATTGATCTCGTCGGCGTTTTACCTCCGACTTTGAACGCAATTATAGTAAGCAGTAGTGTCAGATTCTGTCAGCCAAGGGAAAACTTTGAAAAATGAGAGGGAAATTTTAATTAAATCAGGGGAGGGTAGATTGAAAATTTTGGGTGCAAAGAGGAACCAATCCCCTATATCGGGGAGATTCTAATCAAATATAATCGATGAGAGAGATTAAATTTAGAGCTTTTTAGTTTCAATCCCCAGATCGGGCAAATTCTAACTAAATCCCTCGCCGCCTAAAACCATTCCTAGCAAAAGCCGTATTTATTGAGCCATTCTACCTCATTCATCCGACTCTACTATTTAGTTTAACTCATTGTTTTCAAATGCTTTTTTCGGAATTTTACTTAAGATAGCGTTGAGCTTCGCTCCAGTGTAAGTTGCAGTATGGATGGTAATCTTTACTGGCGTAAAGCCATCTTTATAGTTGTTGAAAGCCGACTTTACTTCAACAAAATTTATCATAATTGAAGCCATATCTCCTTCTACATCCGTTTCGGTTAGCAAAGGAAATTCGTTAAATAAGCATAGGGAAGTGCCATCAAAACAGTTCTTTTGCGCTTTTCGAAACTGAGTATCGAAAGGAACGAGAGAAGCGACTTCGGCATTAAGCCTGCCCGAATATCTCTTAAACTTATTTTTACCGCTACTCTTAACCGCGCGCTCATAAACGCGTAACGGCGCAGCTCCTTTTGAAGCTAAAAAGCTTTTAACTTCCGAAAGCTTTACATCGTTTTCGTAATCGGCTATCTTAAGCGAATTATCAAAGTAATCGTTTCCATATTGAGATTTTTCGCCCATATCAAATAAGACGATTAGCTCGTTAGCAAGCCTTCTACTTTGAAAGTTGCTCGTAAACTCATCTTTTCTATTAACCCTTCCATAGTAGCTTTCCGGGTCCGGTTCTACACACCCTATTAAAAATATAGCAATTGATACTAAAAACAGTGTTCTCATAACATTTTCCTTCCTTTAAATTTATAAACAATCTGGCAATTTAAAAAGCTGGCTATTCTATCCGTTGCATCGCTTTCCAATTGAAGCAAAGCAAAAATTAGCTATCTTATTTAACTCTCGCGGCGAATACTCGATAATCTCAATTGTCAGGTAGTTGAACTTATACCTACTTTTCATTATACGCTTTGTAACCCGCAAAATCATAAGTGCTTTTATCAATCTCTTTTCTTGTTTCATAATCAATAAAAATTAGATCGAGCGATGAACCAAGCTCCATTAGCTCGCCGATTTCTTTAGAAGAATAAAGCAATTGAGCCATTCGCTCTTTTAAAAAGTTAATAAAGGTATAGGCGTCCTCATTTTTTCCATCTTTCTCATTCTGAGCTTTAACTTTATGAGGTGTAATCTCTACAACCATATTAAGCTTTTTATTTTCTCTGTCGCAAGTTATCGGCTTATACACCAAACCATATTCACGCCAGTATAGTCCCGGGTGATTGTCACCACTAAAAGCTCTATCTAATAGCGAAACGCTATACTCTCC
>NZ_CALIIU010000037.1 GCF_938017775.1 uncultured Campylobacter sp. | reverse complement strand
ATAGGGAATATGTTCCAAAAGAACACGAAGTCGTAACTTTTCTGCACGATTAAAATTCAAAGAACCGAAGAGCTGCGTTTAAATACATCTAATATTTCACTATCAAATTTCAATTTTCTACTACGCTATAAAACGCCCCACTCTTTTTTATATTCGTTTATTATCTCATCGGGCGTCTTTTCTCCCTTATCGACCTTGATAAGATCGATTATATCTTGCTCGTTTGCAAACATACCCTCTATCGCGTGGTTGCAGATGATAGATCTATTTTGCTCGTATTGTTCTACGCTCAGCTCGTCTTTATATTTTTCAAGTATAGCCAAACTCTTTTCTAAACTATAAACTTCCGGATATTTTTGCATGCTTTATCCCTAGCAATATAAAAATTTTATCAGCCGCGGCGTCCTATTAAAAAACAAAGCTCAAGCAGGTAGGCGCACTTTTTGCTACGAATAGCTTGCAAGTAGCCCGCACTTCGCCGCAGCTAAAGCAGATAACTATTAGATGACGGGAAATTTTACCGCGAGTAGCTCACAAATAAATTTAACAAAGCCCTTATCAAGCAAAAAACGAAGGAAAAGCCGTCAAAGAAAACTGCTACTCCCTTACGATGAAAGCTCCAGTAAACTTGCCATTATGCGCGAAATCTCTCGCCTCATCCTCACTCTTAAATCCACTTAAAAAGACGCGATAAATTGGCGTGCCATCTATGCTAAATTCTTTGATGATCGCAGGATATCCCGCTGTGCCGTGGTAATCGCGCTGATAAATTTGTGCGCCGCTTCTGTTTCTAAACGCACCGATTTGTACCATAAAATTTCCGCCAACGATGGTTGCTTTCGGCGAGCCTTTAGCAATAGTGCGCCCATAAAAACCCACTACTTCGAGCTTTACAGGCGCCGTACCTTTGGCAAATACGCCCACTAGATTGGCAGCTGTTTTGCTAAGATCGATGATGCGACCATCCACGAATGGACCGCGATCGTTTATGCGCACGGTTGTGGTAGCGCCGGTATCGCGATTCGTGACCTTTACCATAGTATTCATTGGATAGGTTTTGTGCGCGGCGGTCATGCCGTTCATATCGTAAATTTCGCCGTTTGAAGTGTATTTGCCATGAAAATTCGGCCCATACCAGCTGGCGATGCCGATTTGAGTGTCACCGACGCTTACTTGCTCTGGATAGTAGGTTTTGCCGTTAATTTTATAAGGGCGCATGGTGGCGGGAGAGTTTTTGCCGATCTTGCCCGCACCGCCCGCAGACGATCTAGACGACGGTGCGGTACGAAACGAGCAACCGGCAAGAATCAGCGCAAAAAGCGCACTAAAAAGAGCGATTTTCTGGTACGACACCTGCGATCCGATCTTATTTGTTGAATTTTATATTATTTAGCGCTATTTCGTTTTTGTCTTTGAGGCTAAGCTCGTTCGCCAAACCTGCTAACACGCGTCCTGGCTTGCGCTGTTTCAGACGTGGTTCATACGCTTGAAACGCGCCTTGATTTACGACAAATTCTGCATATTTGCTTTGTGGGATATAAAAGAAGTACTTGCCGTTAAGCGGCGAAATTCCGTTTTTAATATGCGCGTTGTAATCCTGCATCTGCGATGGCGAAATTCCGATCTGTTTTGCAACCGCGCTTAGCTTTGTGCCCGGAGCTACCGCAATACGCTTTAGCCCCCACGGCTCGCTTTCAAAAAGCAGAATTTTACGCATATTTTCATTTTGAGCGATGTAAGCGTATTTAATAATGCGCTTGATAAAATTCTTAGTCTCATTAGGAAGTGCGGGGCTTTTTAGCAAGCGATCCAGATCGTCGCTGCCAGTAGCTGCAATCGCATTTTTAAGCTTTTGATCGCCGCAATTATACGCCATTAGCGCTAAATACCACTTGCCAAAATTTTGCTTCAGATGCAAAATATACGAAAACGCAGCATCCGTAGAGGCTGCGGGATCGCGACGCTCATCTACGGCGCTATCTACTCTAAGACCGAAATTTTTCGCAGTTGCCGGCATCAGCTGCCACATACCACCTGCGCTAGCGCCCGAAGTTACGGTGTTTTTAAGATGAGATTCTACCATTGCCAAATACAATAAGAATTCCGGAGCTTCAATGTTATCGACCTCGGATTTGACTAAGTAGGCATTGTGCGACTGCGAAGTCACGATATGCTTAAACTGCTTGCGATCGCTTGCATTGATCGCACGGAATATGCCCGCAACTACGTTTTTGCTCGATTCGTTATTTTCGATGCCGAATTGATTTAAAATATAGTCGTGATTTGCGCGCATCAGACCGGGCTGGCTCGCAAACGCTTCGCCCACTAAAAGTAGGGCTAGCAGTATAAATTTTATGGCTTTCATATCTCTCCTTTGATTTTATCGCCAAAAAGCCTACAGGCGTTTTGAGTCGTTATTGCTTCAACCTCTTCTACGCTTAGGCTTAAAATTTCCGCGACTTTTTCTACCACGAGTCTCGTAAATGCAGGCTCATTGCGCTCGCCGCGATGCGGATGCGGGGTTAGATATGGTGCATCCGTCTCGATTAAAAGGCGCTCTTGCGGAATTTGCGGTAAGATCTCAGCTAAGTTTTTTGCATTTTTGAATGTCAAAACTCCGCCGATACCGAAGTAAAATCCGTATTCGCTAAGACCTAGCAAAAGCTTGCTGGCATTGAAGCAGTGTAAAACACCGCCGCATAAATCGCCGGCGCGATCTTTTAGAATTCCAAAGCTATCTTCGTTTGCTTCTCGGATATGGACTATAAGTGGTTTTTGAAGTTGTGTTGCTAGATCGATTTGTGAGATAAAGGCGTCTTTTTGGCGGGAGATTTCTAAGGCTTTGGTTTCCTTGCTCTCTTGCTGCTTAAGTCTGAAATAATCAAGACCGCATTCGCCAACGCCCACGCATTTGGGATCGTCAGCATACCGCTTCAGCACCTCCATATCGAAAGAATCTATCTCGTATGGATGTACTCCTACGGCAAAATACACATTATCCCGTGCATGCGAAATTTTACATGCCTTATCTAGGTCTGCTACATCGGCACCGGGAATGATGATGCTACGCACACCTGCAATCGTGGCGCGCTCAATCACCGCGTCCAAATCGGCGTCGAAACTAGCATCGTCTAAATGGCAATGTGTATCTATAATCATAAAACTCACTTGATAAAATTTTTCGAAGCGGATTTTACGTCGTTTTGCAAAATCACACTTAAATTTAAATTAAACGCGGTATTGTAGCAAAAAATTTCAGATTTAAACTTAAGCTTAAAATTCCTTCAGCTTTGCCTTAGTTTTTTAGCGAATTCCAGGGCTTCTGCAGTAATAGTCTCGCCGCTTATCATACGAGCTAGCTCTGTTATTTTTTCATTTTCGCTTAATAATCTCACGCTAGATTTGCCGTTCGTTTTACTTACTAAAAAGTGTGACGCAGCCTTGGAACTAAGCTGCGGCTGGTGCGAGATCGCAAAAATTTGATAAAATTTTGAAATTTTTACCAGCACGTTAGCGACACTCATCGCCTCTTTTCCGCTTAAATTTGAATCAATCTCGTCTAAGATCAAAATTCCCTCGCCGTTATTTGTAAGCTCCAAGCTTGCCGCGATGAAAGCAAGGCGTAGGCGGTTCGTTTCGCCTGAGCTTAAATTTTTAAATTCCGTCTTGCACAAGCTGACGCAAATTTCGTCTGTGCCGCACTCACTAAGCGCCGTAGGCTTAAAACCAAGCTCCACTCCGTCCATATAAAGCTGCTTTAGATAGGAATTTATCAGATCCTCGAGCCGTTTTTTAGTGCCCTTGCGAGCCTCGCTGATTTTTTCGGCAAGGGTAGCGGTGCTTTCACTAAGGCGTTTAAATTCCACTTGCAACTTGGTTTTTTCAAAGCTTAACTGCTCGTAATGCTCAAGCTCCTTCTTGCGCGCTTCAAGCGTAGCTAGCGCCTCCTCTACGCTTCCGTAGCGCCTATTTAGCGCGCTAAGAGCTTCGATGCGATCTAAAATTTTCTCTATGTCGATATTTTCGAGCTCGTCTAAGCTCAAGCTTTCTTGCTTTAGCCGCAGCTCGTTCATTGCATCCTCAAAAAATGCGCTATCCAGCCCGCTAAGACTTAGCGCTTCGATGACGCTGCGTTCTAGCTCAAAAACACCCTGCGCCTTAGCCCAAAGTTCCTCGATCTTATCTTTTTTACTAAGCTTTTTTTTGATCTGCAAAAGCTCCTCATATTCACCGATCTTAGGCGATACACGCTCGATTTTTTCAATCTCGAAGCGAGCGAATTCCTTTAACTCCTCGATCTTGCGCTCTTGATCCAAAATTTCATCCAGCTGCTTTTTTGTGCGGCTAAATTCCACAAAAGCGCTTTGAAGCTCCGATAGGCTTAGCGCGTGTGCCGCATCTTTTTTCGCGGCGATAAAATCAAGTAATTTTAGCAAGCTATCGCTACTCATTTCGCCGGCGTTTTTCGCGCCTAAAAATTTCACGTATTCGCCGGCGATCGTGCTTAGATTTTTTTTCGAGACTGATTGAGAATTTATAAAATATCGCAAGCTACGCTCTTTTAGGACGCGAAAAATATTTGGCGTATCGTTTATCAAGCCGAAATTTCCCATATCAAATTTATGCTCTACGTCCGCTTCTATGAGCTCAGCCTCGCATTCGTTAAGACCGAACACCGCTAAAATCGCGCCTATTAATACCGATTTGCCCGCGCCGCTGGTACCTGTAAATACGCTAAGTCCTGGACCAAAACTAAGCTCACTCTCGCAAAAACCCAGATTATTTTTAATATAAATTCTTTCTAGCATCCGCCGTGCCCCCATCTGAGTTTGGCTTTTAAAACGTCGAAATAATCGTAGCTCTTGCGTTTTATTAAATTTGCTTTGGCATGTGAAATTTTAGCGCTCATGCTGCTAAATTCCGCCATATCAAAAACGTCTTGTCCGTCGATGACGACGCTAACTTCGGAGCTTCCGGCGTTTTTGAAGCTTACGAGATATTCTTTGGGAAGGATCAAAGGTCGCTGCGTCAGGCTGTGCGAGCATATCGGCGTGACGCAAAACACGTCGCACAGAGGATAGACGATCGGGCCGTTCGCGCTCATATTATACGCGGTCGAGCCCACGGCGGAGCTTACGATCACGCCGTCGCCGTAGTAGGTGTTGAAATATTTTCTATTTAAAAAGGCGTCGATCTTCGCCATCGATGAGATATGGCTGCGGGTGATTACGACGTCGTTAAATGCGGTCTTGCGGACAATTTTGCCGCTACCGTTTTCCAGTATCACTTCAAGCAAAAACGGGCGTTCGATCTCGTATTCGCCGCGCAAAAATTCCTTTAAAAATTTTACGAATTCACTCGGCTGCACGTCCGTTAAAAAGCCCAGAGTGCCCGCGTTAATACCCAAAATAAAAGCGTTTTTGTCGCTTAGCAGCCTCGCAAGCCCGATGAGCGTGCCGTCGCCGCCGAGGCTGATTAAAAAATTGGTCTTTTTTAAAATTTCTGCAAGCGTATGCGGCTTGAAGCCTAAAAATTCGGCGCTATCTTGCTGCATCAAAGGCTCAATACTTTGCACTTTTAAAATTTCACAAATTTGCTCCGCGACGGGGCGAATCTCATCCGATTTTTTGGCTATCAGCCCTGCAAATTTTAAATTTTCGTGGATTTTGTTTTTGCTTTCCATTTTTCTACTTTCGGGCGCTATTTTATAAAAAATTAGCTTTGTAAAAGCAAAATTTAACTATAATCGGCTCTTGAAATTTTATTAAAAAGGAGTGATTTTGCGAAGTCATTACTGTACGGATTTGAGTAAAAACGATATCGGCAAAAGTGTAACCGTGTGCGGCTGGGTAAATTCTTACCGCGACCACGGCGGCGTGATTTTTATAGATTTGCGCGACCGAAGCGGGCTGTTACAGCTAGTCTGTGATCCCAAAGATAGCCACTCGGCATACGAGGTAGCAAATACCGTGCGAAACGAATTTGTCCTAAAAGCCGTCGGCAAGATCCGCGCTCGCGGCGAAGGGCTGGAAAATCCAAATTTAAAAACGGGCGACATCGAAGTCGTGGTAGAAAGCTTAGAGATAGAAAATCCGAGCAAACCGCTTCCTTTCGTAATCGGCGATAAAAGCGTCAACGAAGAAACGAAGCTAAAATATCGCTTTTTGGATCTGCGCGCCGAGGGAAGCTTCGATAAATTTAAGATGCGCTCCAAGGCTGCGATCGCTGCGCGAAATGCTCTTGATAGGCTCGGCTTTGTCGAGGTCGAAACGCCGATCTTAACGCGCGCGACGCCCGAGGGCGCTAGGGATTATCTGGTGCCTAGCCGCGTCTATCCGGGCAGCTTCTACGCGCTTCCGCAAAGTCCGCAACTTTTCAAGCAGCTTTTGATGTGCTCGGGCTTTGATAAATACTTCCAGATCGCGCGTTGCTTCCGCGATGAGGACCTGCGCGCCGACCGCCAGCCGGAATTTACGCAGATCGATATCGAGATGAGCTTCAACACTCAATACGACATAATGCGCGTAGCCGAGGAGGTTTTAAAGGATATTTTCAAATCCTGCGGTCGCGAGATCGTCACCCCTTTTAGACACATGGAGTATAAAGACGCGATGGAGCTTTACGGCAGCGACAAACCCGATCTGCGCTACGATATGCCTTTCATCGACGTAGCCGATATTTTTGAAAAATCTAGCAACGAAATTTTTTCAAATTTAGCCAAAGACCGCAAGGCTAACCGCGTAAAAGCGCTCAAAGTCGAGAGCGGCGATCTGAAATTTAGCAAGCGGCAGATGCAAGGCTTTGAGGAATACGTTAAAAAATTCGGCGCGCAAGGCCTTGCGTTTATCCAAGTAAAAGAGGACGGACTAAAGGGGCCGCTAGTAAAATTCTTTGAAAAAAGCGAGCTCGATGAGCTTATCAAGCGCTGCGAGCTTAAAGTCGGCGACGTCGTATTTTTCGGCGCGGGCAAAAAGAAAATCGTGCTTGATTATATGGGCAGATTTAGAATTTTCCTCGCAAACGAGCTTGGTCTGATCGATCCGAACAGGCTTGAGTTTTTGTGGGTCGTAAATTTTCCTATGTTTGAGCAAAACGACGACGGCAGCTACTCCGCGATGCACCATCCTTTCACTATGCCGAACAATCCCGATGAGCCTGATTTGGAGGACATTACCTCGATTGCCTACGACGTCGTGTTAAACGGCATCGAGCTTGGCGGTGGCAGTATCAGGATCCACAAAGCGGACATTCAAGAAAAGGTCTTTAGGCTGCTTAAGATCGAGCCTGCGGAGCAGAGGGAGAAATTCGGCTTCCTGCTTGATGCGCTAAGCTTCGGCGCGCCTCCGCACGGAGGTATTGCGATCGGCTTTGACAGGCTGATGATGCTCGTTACCGGCTCAAGCAGTATTCGCGAGGTTATCGCGTTTCCTAAAACGCAGCGCGCGCAGTGTCCGCTTACCAAAGCCCCTAGCGTCGTTACAGACGAGCAGCTTCGCGAGCTAGGTCTTAGGCTTCATAAGAAGGAGCAAAAATGAAAAGCCTTTTTCTAATCATTGGCGCTCCTGGCAGCGGCAAAACGACCGATGCGAGCATGATCGCTCAGATGAATCAAAGCATCGAGCACTACTCCACGGGCGATCTGCTGCGTGCCGAGGTAGCAAGCGGCAGCGCTCTGGGCAAACAGATAGACGGCTTCATCTCTAAAGGCAATCTCGTGCCGCTTGATATCGTCGTAAATGCTATCGTTAGCGCGATTAAAAGCTCGCCTAAAGACTTCATCATCATCGACGGCTATCCAAGGAGCGTCGAGCAGATGAATAAGCTAGACGAGGTGCTGCGAGGCGACGATGATGTAAATCTTAGCGCAGTAATCGAGGTATGCGTTAGCGAAGAGGTCGCCAAGGAGCGTGTTTTAGGACGCGCTCGCGGAGCGGACGATAACGAGGAGGTCTTTAAAAACCGCATGGCGGTATTTTCAGAGCCGATCGAGGATATCCGTAAATTTTACGGCGACGCGGGCGTATTTTACAGCGTAAACGGCGAGCGCACGGTCGAGGAGATCGTAGCCGATATCAATGCGATAATCGCCGCGCAGATCGAAAAACTGGGCTAGCGCGCTTGGATGGCGGCTTAAATTTAAGACGCGCTTTTTAGTACGAGTGCGCCTTTAAATTTATAGCTTACCGTCGCGCTAGATAGCCAAATTTTAAGCGTAAATTTAAAAGCTCGCGCCGCAAATTTAATGCGAGCGTTAAATATGAGCGGCTTTTAAATTTAATGAAATTTCAGATCTGTTTGCGGATACAGAGATTAAAATTTTTAAAATTTAAGGATAGATATGGTTAGAAAATTTTTACTTAGCATGGCTTTATGTGCGGCTGCATTCGGCGCGGGCGGGTTTGTGCCAAGCGGCTCCGCGGCGCAAACTCAACCGTCAAGCGTCAAAGAAGCGCTTAAATTAAGAGATGATTCTTCTGTCGTAATCGACGGCAAGATAAAATCTCAACTCAAACACGAGCATTATAGATTTGTGGATCAAAACGGCGATAGCATCGAGGTTGAGATCGATGATGACGTTTGGCGCGGCGTAAGCGTGGATGAAAATACGCTCGTGCGAATTAGCGGCGAGATCGACAAAGATTTTACTAAAACGACGATAGACGTGAAAAATATCAAAATTTTAAATTCTAAATAAAGGAAAACTATGGATCTTTCAAAGATAAAAGTGGGCTCAAACCCCGATAAAATCAACGCGGTAATCGAGATCCCTTACGGCTCGAATATCAAATACGAGATCGACAAAGCAAGCGGCGCGCTCTGCGTAGATCGCGTACTATACGGCGCGATGTTTTACCCCGCAAACTACGGCTTCGTGCCCAATACCTTGTCAGACGACGGCGATCCCGCGGATGTTTTGGTGCTAAACGAATACCCGCTTGCCGCCGGCAGCGTGATCCCGTGCCGCTTAATCGGCGTTTTGATGATGGAGGACGAAAGCGGCATGGACGAGAAGCTGCTTGCCGTACCGGTTAGCAAGATCGATCCGCGATATGAGGGCATTAAAGGGGTCTCCGATCTGCCTAAAGCTACGCTGGATAAGATCAAAAATTTCTTCGAAACCTACAAGCTTTTAGAACCGAATAAATGGGTCAAAGTGAAGGACTTCGCAAGCGCCGCCGAGGCGGAGAAAATTCTAGACAAAGCGATCAAGGCGTATAAATAAAATTTACAAGCATCATTCGATTTGGAATTTCGCCTCGCCTTTAAGACACTGGCGAAATTCCGAAATTTTAAAATTTGATGGGATTTACGAAGCGCAGAGCGATGTGAGGATTTTTAAATCAAGCTTGCAAAAAGCGGTCGCTTAAATTTTATAAATATCTCGTAGCTAGATACTAAAATTTTAAATTTTAAAAAGGCGACTCAAATGAAAAAGATTTATATCGCGCTATTTGTGGCAGTAGCTTTTTCGCTCTGCATACAATCGATCTCCGGTTTTAAAGGCATTAAAATTAGTATGTCAAACGATGCGCAGGGCATCTGCCTGAAGTCTAGCCCCAAGCTGAGTGAGGATCAAAATACGCAGATGCAAAACTTGGTGGATTTTCTGCGCTTTAGCGATAAAGGGCGAGAGAATTACTATGGTATAAGCTTCTTTAGCGATATCGCTACGACGTGGGATTTGTATGAAAAGCTTGCGGACATTGATGAGCTAGACTTCGGCAGAAACGCGAATTTTATGACCGTTTCGCCGATTAGAGTGGATGAGGTTGCGCAGGTTCCGCCCGAAATCTGTTTGCTTTCAAATTTAAAAAAGCTTGATTTGCAAGGCACAAGAGTTTCAGATCTACCCTCTTGCGTGCAAAATTTAAAAAAGCTCGAGTATTTAGGCTTGCGTGCTACTAAATTTACAGAGATTAGTGAAAATATCTCTAAAATTCCGAATCTTAAGACGCTGATTTTGGATCGTTGCCCCGTAAAAGAGTTGAGCGCAAATGTAGCGAATTTAAAGAATTTAGAATATCTCGAACTGGACCAAACGCACATTTCGCAATTGCCGCCGCAGATTACGGGAATGAGCAAGCTACGAGAGCTCCGCTGTTATAGTTGTAATTTTTTACATACTTTGCCTACGTATCTAGCAGAGCTGAAAAGTCTGGAAATTTTATATCTTACGAACACGCATATAGAGGCGCTACCCGATGAGGTTTCGCGAATGCCGAGTCTAAAGGAACTAAGCGAAGATTTTACCTCTCCTCCTGAAAACATCGTAAATTTACCCAATCTTGAGGAGTGGGGCCATATGGATGATGATAGATTGCGGCTCGCCGTGAAAATCCCGTCGCTCAAAAGGCTTCATATAGATTCGGATGTCCAGACGATCCCGTCTGAGTTAGGGGATTTGCATAATTTGCAGGAGCTTGATATTTGGTCTGAAAATATACAAGAAATCCCTGAAAGTATCGGCACATTAAAAAGCTTAAAAAAGCTCGATATTAGCGGATATAAGCAAGAGAGTCTGCCTGAGAGCATCGGCATGCTTGATGCTTTGGAAGAGCTGAAAATTAACAGCCAAGCCATTACGAAAATCCCTGAGAGCATCGGAAACCTACATAATTTAAAGGAGCTTTACATCCACGGCAAAAATATTACGCAGATCCCGGAAAGCGCAGGAAACTTAAAAAATTTAGAAGTTCTAGACCTATCCGAGACCTCGATCAAAAAACTACCGCAGAGTATAAACGATATGACGAGTCTTAAATACATTGATCTTCGTGATACCGATTTAGAGGAGCTTAACGTCGATTTTATCCGCCTTAGTAAACTTTACGGCATTAATTTGTATGGCGTTAAGCTTAAAAAGAAGCCCGTAGTTCCTAAGATAGAGGGAAGGCATATTAGCATTAGAGGATATGAGGATTAAATTTAAAACGAAGCTATGATTTGTCCGGCGCCGACATATACCGCGGCGGGATTTTAAGCAAATAATACAAGGAGATAAATCGCGCAAAAGATCGCTAGCCGGATCAGCCCTGCGCGCTAACGACGGCGAGACTTAGCGAGCTTTAAAGCCTCCTGCGGGCGCCGCAAATTTAAAAACCTCGTGCGCCGCGCGAAAATAGAACAATTTATCTGTGTGGGCTCTTCCTTAAATTTAGCGAGCTTCGGAGCAAAATTTGAAGTTAAAATTTTTAAAAGACCACTGCGTTTATAAGACTTGTCGTTACAAGCAGGCGAGATAGAGCGAAGAGAAATAGATTACGCACATTGCCGAAAAAGGCTGTCTTCGCTTGGAAGCGAGATGATACGCTTGCGGATTACGGCATTAAAATTCCCCTGCGATTTGTGTAGTGTGGGGCTGTGCGCTTGCGAAATTTTTAGCACATACGGATGCTATGTTTTCCGGCTCGGTAAATTTACACGGGCAAAAAATTCGATCTCGAAGCGACGGAAAGATCGCGGGCGTCATTGCAAAATTATAAAGCTGATGTCATCACAGAAAAAAGCCTTTGGGCTACCGCGCTACGTAAAATTTTAAATTTACACGCTACATAAAATTCGGAAATCTAAATGATGCCAAATGATTTACTATCGCCATCTTTTTAAATTTAGTAATAAATCTATAAATTTTGATTCCAAAGGCTTTTGTTTTAATAAGACGTCAAACACCTGATTAAATTTTAAAACTGCATCTCCCATGTGAGTTTATAGTTCCTACCCGGCGAGTAAAAGCGGTTGATACCAAGCCCTGTTTCTTGATCTATCAGATTGCTAGTTCCAAAAGGCCTTATTGACCTGGCGCTTTCCCAAGTGATATATTTACGATCAGTTATATTATATACGCCTGCACGAAGCGTCAGATATTTTATCGGCTTTACGTATGTTACGAAGTCTATCGTGGTATATCCGCCGCTTCTCCATTCCACTTCGCTATTGCTTACAGGTTTGCCGTTTACGATTTTGCCGCCTAGATACTGCTCGTACCAATACATATTGTAGGTATCTCTCGCCTTTTTCGCAGCTACCGCGGTTACGAACAGATCCGCGCCGTATTTATCGCCCGGGCTTTGATAGCCTACGCTATAAACCGCCGTTCGCGGCTGGATCGCATTCATCGGCGTATCGGTTTTGCCGTGACCTATATCCATTCTCCCTTTTTCCTTAGACCAACTTATTAATTTTTCTAATAATGCTGTCGCTATTCC
>NZ_CALIIU010000036.1 GCF_938017775.1 uncultured Campylobacter sp. | reverse complement strand
AGATTTTTGATAGAAAACGACGAAGCGCGAAGCCTTGGATACGAGGAACTATTTAAAATTTTAAAACCGCGTCTGGAAAGCGAAGGATTTAATATATTAAATTCTTACGTAAATGATGGAGGCATTAGAATTTATGTCCAAACTCCGAGCGGCTTAGAACAGCTTGTGATAGATGAGAATTTATTTGGCAATTATATCTTTGAAGAGGCGATCAGAGTTTATTCAAAGATCAAAGAGCGAGATGTAAGCTTCGGTAAGGATTTTATTGAAATTTTAGATGAAATCGAAAAAAGCTCGAAAAAAGGCGCTTATATTCAGCGCTATAAAGGTCTTGGAGAGATGAATCCGGAGCAGCTTTGGGAAACAACTATGAGCCCTGAAAATAGAAGGCTTTTAAAAATTAGCATTGCAGACGCACAGAGTGCTAGCGATACCTTTAATCTTTTTATGGGTGATGAGGTCGAGCCGCGCCGAAACTACATCCAAGATCATGCCAAAGATGTTAAACACTTGGATATATAATGTCTGTTCTATTTAGTGAGACCAAAGAGCGCGAAAATCGCTTCATAACGGCACTTAAAATTTCGGTGCCGTTTACCTGCGTTTTGATTGTTTTTGGAATTATTTTGTTTCGAAACGGAGAGTTTAAATTTGATGACGTAATTTTGTTTTTGATACTTTTAATTTGTTATGTTTATTATGTCATCTATCAAATTTATTTTGGCTTTCAAAAAACGCTGATTGATCCCGTTACTCACGTATTCGTGCGCGAGGAGATCGAGAAAATTTTAAGCAACGATCTAGTCAAAAATCGTCAAATAAATATCGTTCTTTTGCGAATTAAAAATATCATCGACATAAACGATCGATACGGTTATAAAAACGGCGATGAAATTTTATATGAGTATTGTAAGGAACTTTCAAATTTTATGGCGGAGCAGGGTTTTAAGGACCTTCCGATCGGTCGCTTTATAAATGGCTACTTTGTATTCGGAGTGGAATCAAAAGCTACAAATTTAAGCCATATTTTGCGGATGTTTGAGCATAAAATTTCAAGTCAAACGATCAAAAATGTAGAGATAAAAAGCGAATTTACGATGCTTCCAAGCTCCTATGATCGCAATCTACATAATATCGTAAATGCGCTATTTTATAAGATCAATCACCTGGACGACGAAGAGCACGGCGAAAAGTCTATCGACGTCGAAAAGGTGCTAATCGACGTATTTTCCGCCGACGTTATGGAGGCGATAGATAGTGAAAATTTCAGTTTTAAATATCAGCGCGTCGCAGATAAAAACGGGGTAAAATCTCATATAAATTTAATTCCGAAGCTTGATCTAAGAAGCGGCGAAAAGATTACAAAAAGTAGAATTTTAGATATCTTGCTTCTAAATCATTACGATATTAAATACGATATTTCGATGATGAGACAAATTTCTAGGATTATCTATTTTAAAGATATCGACGCTAAAATTTTTATCGAGATCATGCCTCAGACGCTGCGAAATAACGAGTTTCGCAATGAAATTTTAAAACTCATTGATAATAACCTAATCGATCCGAAAAAGATTGTGTTTGAGTTTAACGAAAAGCTCATCTACCCGGAGATCAAGCGCTTTGACGAAATTTTAATTAAATTCCGCGAACTCGGATTTAGCTTCGCGCTGTCGCAGTTTGGCGGCTCAAACGCTAGCTTTGAGTATTTAAAGTTTCTAAACGTCGATTTTATCGTTTACGACATAGAATTTAATAAAAATTTAGACGATGAAAAGATTAAAAATATTTTTATAGGCATCAACGAAGCTTGCGCGAAATCGGGCGTTGAAACCGTGATGCGTTTCATCGACAAAGAGAAATTTCAAATGCAGCTTTATAAAATGGGCATCGATTATATTCAGGGATTTTGCGTTGAAAAGCCGAACGATATATCGAATTTAAGGAGATCATAGTGAGATACGGCGAAGAGGAAATTGAGAAATTTGACATCAAAAATTTAGAAGTTTGGCCCAATAAACAGGAGTGTGATTATTTGATAAAAATTACCCTACCCGAGTTTTGCTGCCGCTGCCCGCGCTCTGGCTATCCGGACTTTGCGACGATCTATTTGGAATATATCCCCGATAAGCTAGTAGTCGAACTTAAAGCGATTAAAATTTACATAAATTCCTTTATGGATCGCTACATCAGCCACGAGGATAGTATAAATGAAATTTACGGTGCGTTGCAAAGTAAGTTAAAGCCTAAATTTATGAAAATCAGGGGCGATTTTAATCCGCGCGGCAACGTCCACACGGTAATCGAAATAAACTCGGACCAAATTTACCGATGATAAGCTCAAATTTAGTCGAACAAATTTTTAAATCCGCAAGCATTAGCCGCTGGAACGATTACCCAAAGATGGTAAGTCTAGTCGAGCTCGACAAACAGGCGCATAAATTTATCATCGCTTATTTCATCGCTAGCTTTGAGTGCGACGTGGATATCAACTACGTCATCGAAGCGGGGATTTTCGAGTTTTTAGCGCGTATCGTAGTAACCGACATCCGTCCGGACGTCTTTCATCAGATCCAAAAAACCAAGAAAAAAAAGATCAACGAATGGGTTTTAAGCGTCCTCGAAAGCGATCTTTTGCCTATTCAAAACGGCGCGTTTTTCGAGCGATTTAAAAAATATCTAAATTCCAAGGATCATAAGAAAGAAGCCGTGATCTTAAAGGCGGCGAGCTACCTCTCTACGCGGTGGGAATTTAACATCGTCTATCAAACGAGCCAGTTTCTAAACGACATCGAAGAGCTAAAAGCCAAGGTGGAGGAGGAGCTCGAGGATTATTACGAGCTCATCGGCGTGCGAAAGATCGTGATGAATAAAAAGCTCGCCCGCATAGTCGATCTTAGCGGCAGACTTCGTTTTCAAAAGCGCTGGGCGCAGACGCCGCGCATCCCTGAGACATCGGTGCTTGGACACATGCTGGTAGTCGCGATCTTAAGCTACTTTTTCTCGCTTGAAGTGGGTGCGTGTCGCTCGCGCACGGTGTATAATTTTTTCTGCGCGCTATTTCACGATCTACCAGAAAGCCTCACTCGCGACATCATTAGCCCCGTAAAATACGGCGTTAAGGGTCTTAGCGACATCATTAGCGAATATGAGATGCGGCTAATAGACGATAAAATTTTACCATTCGTGCCGGAACATATGCGAGATGATTTCAGTTATATTTTGGGTATCCGTAAAGAGGGCAGTAAATTTATAAAAGACGAGTTTGAAAACCGCACCTTCGAGCTAGGCAAGGAGCCTAAATTTGCAGAGGGCAGCCTAAAGATGTTTAACGAAGATAAATTTCGCACAATCGACGGCAAAGCGCTTAAGTATTGTGATAAGCTAGCGGCATTTTTTGAGGCTGGAATTTCGATCAGTTACGGCGTAAAGAGCAAGGAGCTGCTTAGCGGGTATAATTCGATGTTAGAGTTTTTCAAAGCAAAGCCGAAAATTGAAGGCGTCGATTTTTATAGTGTTTGCGAGGATTTCAAAGAGCATTTCGGACTTAATAAGATCGATTTATAAAACCCCTTCCCAGATGGCTGCGGCACATGCGAGATCTAAGTGCTCTGCTGTATTCCTACCCTGAAGCGGTGCCTAAAAAAAGCATTGCACAGGTCTAAGAAAGGGCAATCGGGATTATATGGAAATGTTTCTTAAAGTAAGGTTATAAATGAATTTCAAGAATCATCTTTTATCCGTATTTCGCGAGGTTTTTATCCCTCATCATCGCTCTATCGAGTTTAGAGCCAAAATTTTTGCCGCTATGCTACTTGCCAAAAAGAAGCAGACCGACGAGGATTACGACGCGATCAAAGATATAGCGGGTGAAATTTATCCGGGTGATGAGCAGCGCATCGGCGTGCTGGTCTCCATCGTAAAAGAGTATATCTTAAAGGCGAAAACCTATAAAAGCTTAAATTTAGATTCGCTTTTAAAAGAGATCGACAGAGATATCAAAAATAACAAAAAATATATCAAAAAGATTGATTTTTCGCATCTACGCCGTTTAATCGGAGATGATGATGACGATGCGCTGATCCAACAGCGGGTTTATGAGTTTTTTGTCTGTGAAGTCAAAGAGTATTCGTAAATTTTGATCTTAAGAATTTTTTTAGTATAATCATCAGTTTTTGAAATTATAAACGGAGAGAAATTTGGAAAATATCAGAAATATCGCGGTTATCGCACACGTCGATCACGGCAAGACCACTATCGTAGATGAGCTTTTAAAACAGTCCGGCACCTTCGGTAATCACCAAGAAGTCGGCGAGCGCGTGATGGACAGCAACGACATAGAGCGCGAGCGCGGTATTACGATCCTATCCAAAAACACCGCCATCCACTACGGCGGCGTTAAAATCAACATCATCGACACTCCGGGTCACGCCGATTTCGGCGGTGAAGTCGAGCGCGTGCTAAAGATGGTGGACGGCGTACTCTTACTCGTCGATGCGCAAGAAGGCGTTATGCCGCAGACAAAATTTGTCGTGAAAAAGGCGCTATCTTTAGGGCTCAGACCTATCGTAGTCGTAAATAAAATCGACAAGCCCGCAGCCGATCCGGACCGCGTGGTAAATGAAATTTTTGATCTTTTCGTAGCGCTTGACGCAAACGACGAGCAGCTCGAGTTCCCCGTCATCTACGCCGCGGCCAAAAACGGCTATGCAAAATACGATCTAAACGACGAAAGCACCGATATGAAGCCTCTTTTTGAGACGATCATCTCTCACGTCCCTACTCCTAGCGGCAGCGATGATAATCCTTTGCAGCTGCAGGTTTTCACGCTCGATTACGATAACTACGTCGGTAAGATCGGCATCGCTAGGATTTTTAACGGCACGATAAACAAGAACCAAAGCGTTATGCTAGCCAAAGCAGACGGCACGCACATAAACGGCAGAATTTCAAAGCTCATCGGCTTTAACGGACTTGAGCGCGCTGACATTGATGCGGCGGGCACGGGCGACATCGTGGCGATCGCGGGCTTTGACGCGCTTGACGTAGGCGATAGCATCGTAGATCCCAATAATCCGGTCCCGCTTGATGCGCTGCATATCGAAGAGCCGACCCTTAGCGTAATTTTCAGCGTAAATGACGGACCGCTAGCCGGCACGGAGGGTAAATTCGTAACCTCAAATAAGATCGACGAGCGTTTGGAAGCGGAGATGAAAACCAACATCGCGATGCGCTATGAAAACGCGGGCGAGGGAAAATTTAAAGTAAGCGGCCGCGGCGAGCTGCAGATCACGATTTTGGCTGAAAATATGCGCCGCGAGGGTTTTGAGTTTTGCCTCGGGCGCCCGGAAGTCATCATTAAAGAGATCGACGGCATCAAATGCGAGCCTTTCGAGCATCTAGTCATCGATGCGCCCGATGATTGTACCGGTACAGTCATCGAAAAGCTCGGTCGCAAAAAGGCCGAGATGAAGGTGATGAATCCTACCGGCGACGGGCAGACGCGTATGGAGTTTGAGATCCCGGCGCGCGGTCTCATCGGCTTTCGCTCGCAGTTTTTGACCGATACTCGCGGCGAAGGGGTGATGAATCATAGCTTTTTGGAATTCCGCCCTTTCATCGGCGCGGTCGAGAAGCGACAAAACGGCGCGCTCGTGAGTATGGAAAACGGAGTGGCGCTAGGATACAGCCTGTGGAATCTGCAAGATCGCGGCGTGCTTTTTATCGCTCCGCAGGCGAAGGTCTATCTGGGTATGATCATCGGCGAGCACAGCCGTCCGAACGATCTGGACGTAAATCCGATCAAGGGTAAAAATTTAACCAACGTCCGCGCGAGCGGTAGCGACGATGCGATCAAACTCGTGCCGCCGCGTGCGCTAAATTTAGAGCGCGCGCTGGAGTGGATCGAGGAGGACGAGCTTGTGGAGGTTACGCCCGTAAATATCCGCGTGCGCAAGCGATACTTAGACCCTACGACGCGCAGACGAATGGCGAAAAAATAGAATTTTTAGATGAAATTTTAAAATTCGGCGTGAAATTTAGCTTTTAAATTTCACGCTTTTTTTATAGGCAAATTTTAAAATTTACGCTTCTGAAATTTTGCTAGGAGAGGCAATGAATCTTGTTTTATTCGACTTTGATGGCACGATCACGCGCGATGATTCGCTGCTCGAGTTCGTCGCCTACGTGGTCGGATTTAAGAAATTTTTTCGCGGGATTTTGGTGCTATCGCCCATTTTAGCGGCGTATAAGTTAGGTCTTGCGAGCAATAATTTTACGCGCAGAAAGCTCTTGGGCTACTTTTTTGCGGGCATGAGCGCCGATAAATTCGATAAAATTTGCAAAAAATACTCCACCACCCACATCGAAGATATCCTAAAACAAAGCGCGATGGACAAGATCGCAAGCTATAAAGCCGCGGGCGATAGGGTCGTCATCGTTACCGCCTCGCTCGAAGACTGGCTGCGTCCGTGGTGCGACGCTCAGGGCTTGGAGCTTTTAGGCACTAAAATACGGCGCAAAGGCGGCATCATCACGGGCGAGATCGAGGGGCAGAACTGCTACGGCGCGCAAAAGGTCGCTCGCGTGCGCGCGGCATATGACGTGAGCGCGTTTGATCGCGTTATCGCTTACGGCGACAGCAGGGGCGATCGCGAGATGCTAGAATTCGCCGACGAGGCGCATTACAAGGCGTTTGAATAAAATTTAACGGCTGAAAGCTTAAAGATAGTATCTGCGACGACCGCGCTTTTGCCGTGAGTCAGAATTTGCCTCACGCAGAATTTTATCCTTTTAAATTTATCTCGCTTATCTGCGGAATTCTACACCGCACGATAAATTTTATATTTTATCGCAGCGCAAAAGCCCTCAACTACGAAATTCTGTTGCAGCATGGGATTTTAAAATTCTCGGTGCGGGTAAAATTCTAAAATTCCGTCATACATAAAATTTTAAAATTCTATCATAGCGTGAAATTTTGCTCCGAATGGAATAGATGTTTTTAAACCGAGCGTAAGATAAAATTTTAAATTTTAGAATTTTACGAAATTTTGTAGCTACAAAAATTCCAAAATTTGCAGATCGTAAAATTTCACTCGCCGCGTGTGAGGCGGAATTTTAAAATTTCAAAATTCCGCGCCTTAGAATTCTAAGGTCTAAAGCATATTATAAATTCCGTCTAGCAGGAAGTATTTTTTATCCGCAGTGCCGCGGTAAAATGGCTCGAAAGTGTCCTCATAAGCCTTTTTGAAAAAGCCCTCTTTGCTTAGTTTGATTAGATCGGCATTGATGAAATCAAGCAGGCTTTGATTGCCTTTTTGCACGCCGACGCCTAAGAATTCCGCCGCGCCTAGGTTTTTAAACGGCACTTCGAGCGTATCGTCCACGACGGCATAGGCTAGGACGATGATGTTGTCATTGGCGTAGCCGTCGGCTCTGCCGTCCTTCATCATCGCATAGCACTCAGAAGTATTTTTGCAATAGACCAAATTGCTAAATTTCTCTTTACGCAAATAGCGCTCGGTCATTGAGCCGTTGGGATTTTTTTCGATTGAAATTCTCATATCGCGAACCTGTGCGAAGTCCTTCACTTGATCCTCTTTACGCGTTACGATGCCAAAATTTACCGATAGATACGGCAGCGAGAAATCCACCTGCTTCTTACGCTCTTGCGTAATCATAAAGGTGCCGATAACCATATCGACCTTGTTATTTTTCAAAAACGGGATTCTCTCGCCCGCGGTTACGGCTACGAACTGCACTTCACCCTTTTTATCGCCGAAAATATCTTTGGCGATCGAGCTAGCAAGCTCGATTTCAAAGCCCTCAAACTTGCCGTTATTAGACTCGCTTAGCGGCGGACGACCTTCGCGCACGCCCACTCTGATAACACCTGCCTGCCTGATTTCATCTAGTGTATTTGCAAAAATGCTAGCGCAAAATAAGGCTAAAATAAAAAGTAATCTCATAAAAAGCCCCCTACTTTTTAGTTTTAAAATAATTATAGCACTATATATTTTAGAGAAAATAAATGCAAGCGGTTTAAAATTCAATCACCGCACGTATTCAGGTTTGAAATTTAGGGGCGAAGTGGGGATTTAAAATTTCATGAATTTGAAAAATTTTAAATCCCAAGATTTATTCGTTATGCAAACTGCCTTCGATAAATTTTATATTTTAATTTCTAGCTCTACGCTTTTATAGTAAGTCATAAATTCCATCTAAAAGGAAGTATTTTTTATCCGCCGTACCGCGGTAAAAAGGCTCGAAAGTGTCCTGATAAGCCTTTTTGAAAAAGCCCTCTTTGCTTAGTTTGACAAGCTCTGCGTTGATAAAATCAAGTAGCTCCTTATTTCCTTTTTGCACGCCAATACCGATGAAATCTGGCTTGCCGAAGTTTTGAAACGGCACTTCGAGCGTATCGTCAACGACGGCGTAGGCTAGCACCGTGATATTTAGATTGATGTATCCGTCAGCTTTGCCGTCTCGGATCATCGCGTAGCATTCGCTTGTGCTTTTGCAGTAGCTTACGTTGCTAAATTTCTCTTTTTTGAGGTAATTATCTACGGTCGTGCCCTCTTCGGTTATGAGCCTCATATCGCGCAAACGCGATATATCTTTGATGGCATCCGCTTTGCGAGTTAGTACGCCGAGATTGGTCGAAAAATACGGCATCGAGAAGTCTACATGATTTTTGCGCGCCGAATCGATGACGAAGGTAGCTGCAACTATATCAACTTTATTATTGACTAGATACGAGACGCGATCGGCGGCGCTTAGAGAGACAAACTGCACTTCGCCTTGTTTAGCACCGAAAATCGCCTTTGCGATCGCATTGGCAAGCTCGATTTCAAAGCCTTCAAATTTACCACCGCTAATCTCGCTAAAAGGCGGTCTGCCGTCTCTGACGCCTACTCTAATGACGCCGCTATTTCTGATCTCTTGCAGCGTGTTTGCAAAAAGCCCCGCACAAAGCAAGATCAAAGTAAAAAGTAGTTTCATTTGCCGCTCCTTTGTTTAGGTTATTTATGGCTAATTCTAGCGAAATTAAAATCAAAAGGTGCTTTTTTAGGCTAAATTTATTTGTCATTTGCTTTTTATGAAATTTCAAGGCGCCATTAAATTTAGCCTTAGATTTGATATAATCGCGCAAAATTTAAGCGAGGGCGATATGAAAAATTCTATCTTTTTGTGGCTTTTACTTGCGGTCTGCACTTTCGGCGCTGCTAAGGATGATCCGAGAGTTTCTGCTTCACAGCAAGCAGAGTCAAATTTATCTCAGCCAAATTTTGAAATTTTTTACGATGAAAATGCTAGCGATGCGCAGATTGATGCGGGCTTGGACGCACTTTTAGCCTTCGCGGCGCAAAACAGGGGCAGGATCGACGAGGATTTCGGGGAGTTTAAAGATAGAATTTTCACTGCTTTCATTTTTAATCCGAAGGTGCTGCGAAATTCAAAATTTGACTTCGAGCGGATAGAAAAAATCCTTAAATTTAAACCAAATCTCAATTACGGCGGAGACGGCGGTTTTTTCTCGCCGCTAAAGCTCGCGATCTTTTTCGGCTCGAAATTTAGCGGCGAGACGGCAAAGCTTTATCACTTTGATAGCGCCGATGCGATGCGGCTTTTAGAGCTTTTGGTGCAAAACGGCGCGAACGCCAAGACTAGCGGGCTGCTGCGAGATGCCGCGGCAAGTGATAATTTCGAGGCATTTAAGTTTTTGATCGCAAACGGTGCGCGAGATACGAAAGACGTGGTCGGCTCGGTTGCGGGCAGCGAATTAATATTTTTAAGCGACAATAACGTTTCTATTCTCGGATATAGGGAGGCGCTGCCGCTTGCTGCGAGGGAGTTTGCCGCGGGAGCCAAATTTAAAGAATTCCGCGACGAGAGATTACGCTATTTGGACGAAATTTTAAAATTCCAAAGCTTTGCGAGCATTGATAAAAAGGAGATCGAAACGCTTATCAAAGTAGCTGTGGTGCTGGATGACGAGATGACGGCGGAGTTTTTGCTCGCTCACGGCCTTTGCAAGCAGAAGGAGCTTTGCGAGTTTCTAAAAGCGCAGGCAAAAACTTACGACGCTGCAAAAATTTCTAAAATTTTAAGCCGTCAAAAGGGCTAAATTTTAAAATTTGAGCAGCTACGGCGTGGCAAGCGGATAAAATCGCTATTATAGTTGCGCCAGTCGTAGCCACCCTACTTTGTCATTTAACGCGAGCGAAAAAGCAAAATCTGTTCCGCCTAACCTACCCTCCTCCGCTTATCAAACAGCTCGCTATTAAGTTCATTCGAGATAAATTTTAATGTATTTGCCAGACAGCGCGGTGGCGAAGGTAAATTTTAAAATTTAATCAATATAAAGGACAAATTTAAGTGCCATTGTTATATAATTTATCTTATTTTTAAAAAGGAGTTTGAGATGACTTTTATGGAGTCTATTCGCACTTGTCTCAAAGAGAATTATTGCAATTTTGAGGGGCGTGCGCCACGTTCAGAGTACTGGTGGTTTGCATTATTTGCGGCACTTTTAGGAATCGTAACGTTAGTATTGGACGGCTTTTTAGGCACCTATGCCGTTACGAGTTCCGGTAGAATGATCGGTTTCATTAACTCAATCTTTTTATTGGCAATACTTTTACCTTCTATCGCCGTAGCAGTAAGGCGTCTGCATGATACCGATAGAAGCGGCTGGTTTTATCTGTTAATTCTTGTCCCGATAATAGGCCCGATAGTATTGATCGTATTTTTTATCCAGCAAGGCACTAACGGAGGTAACCGCTTTGGAGACGATCCGTTGCGACCCGCAAGCAGAGGCTCGATTTTTTAAAGCGCCTGCATAGTCTTTGCAAATAGGCTAAATTTAGGGCTAATTCCATTTTGGTTTTAGCCCTTTTTTACGAGGCGGTTTCGCTCAAAATAGCCTTTTATATTTAAATTTAGATCCGCCGCGAGATTCAAACTACAAAATTTTAATCCTATTGCCCTTTAATTTCACGATCTTTTTGTCGTTTACGAGCTTCGTAATCGCCTGAGAGACGTTTTGTCTGGGTGCTCCGAGCAGGCTTGCCAGCGTCATTATATTAAAGGGAAGCTCCACGATCTTATCTGCGTTTGCGATGCGATTTAAAAAATTTAAAATCCGCGTCTGGATTTTTGCAAAGACGATCTCTTTGATCAAAATCCGCTGCGAGTAGATGTTTTTGATAAGCGCGTTTATGATCGAGCTTGCAAACTCGTCTCCAAGCAGCTCGAAAAGCTCCGAGATATTGATCTGCAGCGTCTCGCAGTAGCTTAAAATTTCAAGGCTCGTGTTCTTATCCAAGCAGACGTAGGCGCCGCTTTTTACGAAGCTAAAGATAAATTCCTTGCCGTTTTCGTAGCAGTTTAGCTTCGCTCTGCCGCGCAGCAGAATGATAAATTTAAACTTCTGCGCGTAGATCACGTCGCCGCGAGCGTAGCTCTCGCGTCTAAATTTAGCAATCCGCTCCTTACTTAAAAAGTCGAATTTCTCGCTGTAATCGTTATTTAGTCTATCTATCATAGCAGCTCTTTGCATAAAATTTCACGTAAATTTTACATAAAAAGGATAAATTCGTCGCAATCGCGACAAATTTAAATTTATCTTTGATTTATAATTCGCGTTAAAGACAACCTAGAAAGGATACTTTATGAGGAAAATTTTTATCTCATTTATCTGTGCGTGTTCGCTTTTCGGCGGAGAGGTAATCTCTAAAACCGCTACGATCTCGCAGGAGGGAAAAGCAATCGGCGAGGCTGAAATTTTAACACCGATCGAGGTGATATCCAGCGAAGGTGGCGTTACCAAGATTAAAATTAAAGGCGTCGTGAGCGAAAACTATCAGCTTCAAATACAAAAAAATATGAAAGAGGCTGAAATTTACGCGATTTTTACGAATGAAGCCGAAGCAAATTTTAAAAGGGGCAAAAAGCTCGAGGACGATTACGGCGAGATCTGGTATGAGGTCGAGGGGATTTACGAGGTTGGCTCGGATGCCGTAGCCAAGGACGCTAAGGCGCTTTATACGGAGGCAAAGACGAACTACGAGCAGATCTGCTCAGCGTGTCACCGCCTGCATGAGCCAAAGAGCTTCACGGCAAATCAGTGGCCTGCAAATTTACAAGAGATGATCAATGCAAACTACGTAGCGCTCGAGGGCGACGAGCTAAATTTGATCATAAAATATCTACAACACAACGCAAAAAAACCTGAATGATAAAGGAGATCAGATGAAAAGGCGAGACTTTTTAAAGGCAGGGATTTTAGGCGCAAGCGCAGCAAGTGCTAGCAGGATTGAGGGAGTAACGCAGACGATTTTTGATAACAAAAAGGTATTCGGCGCAAATAGATTCGGCACTTTTTGGCTAAATTTAAACTCGTCGCAGATCGTTTCGGTAAGCGATTTTGAAGGCGATAAATTTCCAAACACGATGAATTACAGCTTGCCCGATTCCGTGCAGAACGAAAACCGCGTGCTCTATCCGATGGTGCGCAAAAGCTATCTAAAGGCTAAAGGTGCAGCCAAAAGCGAACTGCGCGGCAAAGAGGAGTTCGTGCGCGTTAGCTGGGACGTAGCGCTTGATTTAGCGGCGAAGGCTTTGAAAGAAAATTTCGACAAATACGGCGCCGAGGCGATCTACGGCGAGTGCTACTGGTGGGGCGGTAGCGGCAAGATCGGCTGGGGACGCACCGTAGCGCACCGAATGCTTAAAATTTTAGGCGGCTACGTAGAGGAAAGCGGCGATTATTCGACCGGCGCGGGGCTCGTCATCATGCCTCACGTGCTGGGCTCAAGCGCCGTTTACGACGCGCCTACTACGTGGAAAGCGATCGTCAAAAACGCCAAAAACGTCGTATTTTGGGGCACCGATCCTGCGGTAACCAATCAAATTTCATCCATTCCGCCTACGCATGACGGCTACATAGGCATGCAAGAGCTTAAAAAATCGGGCATCAAAACCTACAGCGTAAACGTGATGAGAAACGATACCGCGCGTTACTTCGGCAGTGAAGATATCATTGTGCGCCCGAACACCGACACCGCGCTCATCATCGGTATGTGCCATTATCTGTTTACGAACAACCTCTACGACGAGGAATTTATCAAAAAATATACCGTTGGATTTAATAAATTTAAAGCGTATTTTCTAGGCGAGAGCGATAAAATCGTAAAGGACGCAGCTTGGGCGAGCAAAATTTGCGGGCTTAGCGAGGAGGCTATTGCGAAATTTGCTACAGCGCTTGCAAAGGAGCCGACTACGATCTTGATCGGTCGCGGTTTGCAGCGCGCAGATCACGGCGAGCAGCCTTTCTGGGCGCTAGTGGCGCTTAATGCGATGCTGGGATATATCGGCAAGGAGGGTCTCGGCTTTGAATTTAGCCTGGGCTACGGCTCTGCAGGCGCTACGAATAAAGTGGCTCCGATTTTAAAGGGACTTAGCACGCGCATAGATGAGAAATACGAAAACACGGGCTCTGCGCCTTGGAAAAGCGCGAAAAACATCACCATCCCGTCCTCTCGCAGCATAGAGGCGCTGGAGCATCCGGGCAAGCAGATCGATTATGACGGCACCAAGATCAAGCTGCCGCATATGAGAGTCGCCTATATGGCGTGCGGATCGATGTTTACGCGCCATCAAGACGTGAATAATATTGTTAGGCAGTGGCGTAAATTTGACACCGTCATCACCGCCGAGCCTTACTGGACGAGTACGGCGAAGCTTAGCGACATCGTGCTTCCCGTCGCGATCGAGGTCGAGCGCAACGACATCAACCAAACGGGCGCTACGGGCGAATATATAGTCGCTTACAGGTCTGCAATCGAGCCGATGGGCGAGAGTAGGAGCGACTTTTGGATCTGCGAGCAGATCTGCAAGCGCTGGGGATACGGCGAGGTCTTTAGCGAGGGCAAGGACGAGTTAGGCTGGATGAAGGAATTCTACGCCGATGCCGTAGAGCAAGCCAAAGGCCTAAATATAACGATGCCTAGCTTTGAGGAATTTTACGACAAAGGCTTCGTGCGCTTTGAAAAGGACGACGAGAGTAGCGCGCTATATACGCGTCTTGCGGCATTCCGCGAAAATCCCGCCAAAAATCGCCTCGGCACGCCGTCTGGTAAGATCGAGCTCTACTCGCCGGTAATCGCTAAGATGGGCTATGCCGACTGCCCGCCGATGCCTACTTGGATCGAGCCTAAGGAGTGGCTAGGCGATGCGAAAAAGACGGCGAAATATCCGATTCACATCGTAAGCCCGCACTCTCGCTACCGCTTGCACAGCCAGCTAAACAACTCAATCATCAGAAATTTCGCCGAGGTTAGCGGCAGAGAGCCGGTGCTTATCAATCCAAAAGACGCCGAAGCGCGCGGGCTTGCGAACGGCGACATCGTGCGCGTTTTCAACGATCGCGGCGAAATTTTAGCGGGCGTGCTAGTCACCGACATCGTGCCTGAGCGCGTCGCAGCGATCTGCGAGGGCGCGTGGTACGATCCCGAGGTTTGGGGCGAAAAGAGCCTCTGCCAGCACGGCTGCGTAAATGTGCTTACGTTTGATAAAGGCACGTCAAGTCTCGCGCAAAGCAACTCGGCCCACACCGTGCTTGCTCAAATCGAGAAATTTAAAGGCGAGATTAAGCCGATTACGGCATTTGGTAAGCCAAAAATCTTACAATCTTTATAGAATTTAACGCGTCGTCTTTTAAACGTCTTTGAATGAGCTAGAAAATTTCGCCCTGCGACAGGCTAATTGCCTAGTCTTGGGACGAAATTTTCGTCGCAACATTCAAATCCATCTTAAAATACTTCCGCTTGTCTTTTTACGCTCAAATTCGCAATTTGTTGAATTTGAGCGTAAATTTACTTTCTTTTGTATTCGTCAAATTCAAACGTAAATTTTGCGCGGATTAAAAACTCTGCTAAAGTTGGCTCAAATTTAACCCAAAGGCCGCGCCGTGCAAATCCCGAATTTGATCCGAAATTTTATCCGCAAACGCATCGTTCCAGAGTCCATTTTGCTGCCGTTTTTCTATCCTGACGAGGGCGAGTTTGAGAGTTTTCAGGAAGGATATAGGCTCGCTAGCCGCAAAACGAGCGAGGAGCTAGCAAACGACGCACCCGAGCAGTGGCGCAAGAGTTGGCGGGTCATCGCGCGTAACGGCATGGACGATCCGTTTTTCGTGGATTTTGCTCTTGGGGATGCCTCACCCGTTTACTTCGCCTATCACGGCGCGGGCTTTTGGGAGGCGATAAAGGTTGCGGACGACATCGTTAAATTTGAAGAAATTTTAACTGCACTTGCCGCGCTTGAGCCGCCTTGCTCTATTGAGCTGATCGCGTCGCTTGCTGATTTAAACAACGAATTTTACCGCGAGCTGGTGGACGACTACGCGCAGCAAGATGAAGCGCGCGAGGAGCCGGGATATAAATATTTCAGCGTTTTCATCGAGGATCTGGGCGCGGATAAGGTAAAAACGCTCGTGTTTTTAAAGAAATTTTTTGAAAACGAGAACTTTACGGCGACTAAAGAGAGGATGCAAAACCTGCCGCTTTGCGTATTTAGCGGCATAGAGGAGCTGGCACTACCGCTGCAGGACAAACTCGCCTCGCTCGGAGTTAAATTTTACGCGCGGGAGATCTCTTTTAGCGAATTTATCGCGCGAAGTAGTTAAGCGAGCAAATTTAAAATTTCAACTCCCGCTGCTGCTAAATTTAAAATTTAGCAGCAGGCGATCCTATATTTCGTGCTCGTTCGCTTGCTATCGCAGTGCGTTAATAGCTTTGCGTGCACCGAAGCGCAAATCAAAGCGTAAAATCAAAATGTAAAATTGAAGTTGATTTTAAGCGCCCTACTTCGTTTTTTACTTGCAGTAGGGCGAATTTGCTTAAAGTAGTGAACTAAAGCGAGGCTAAAATTATCCAAACCTTGGATCTATTATCTTGCTCAGTTAGAGCAGCTGTTGCGAGCGACGAGCTCTGCAAAATCTAGGGCTGCGTCGTAGTCAGGCTCAGAGGCTATGTCGCTTACGAGCTCTTTATAAACCACGACGCCTGCGGTATCTATGACGAAGATCGCTCTGGCGCTAAGACCTGCTAATGCACCGCTGGCGATTAGGGTGCCGTAGCGGCGGCAAAATTCCTTATCGCGGAAATCGCTTGCAACGCGTAGATTTTTGATTCCCTCAGTCGTACAAAACCTCCCCATCGCAAACGGTAAATCCATCGAAACGACGATTACTTCAGTATTAGGAAGCGATGCGGCGCGCTCGTTGAACTTACGTGCCTCCGTCGCGCAGACGGGCGTATCTAGCGACGGCACGGCGACGATGATTTGCACGTGCTTGCCGCTAGCGATCTCGATTTCGCTTAGATCCTGGGCTACTAAGCGCACTTGCGGCGCGCGATCGCCTAGATTTATCTCTTGCCCGCTTAACTCTACGGGCTTTCCTTGAAATGTTACTGTTGACATTTTTGTCCTTTGTTTTGAATTTGTAGCGGCGAATATACAAAAATTCCTTAAATTTCAGGTAAAATTGCTTTAAAAATCAAGGAGAGCAGATGGGCGAAGATATTTGGGGCAGCAGCAGCAATCCTGCGTCGCTAGCCAGTATAAGACGTAAAAGTGGCGAAGAAAAAAAGCCTCTGGACGAGAAACCACAGGAGCAATCTGAGAATTTAGATTTAGCGCAAGAAGAACTTGCGGCGGATGATACTAGCGAGCAAAATTCTACTTTTACAAAACAGAATTTCACACCACAGAATTCTGCGGAGCAAAATTTAGCTTTTGCAGCTCAAGGCTTGGATGAAGAAAATTCTATTTTGCGAGATTCTGCCGCGACAGGCTCTAGCGAGCAAGATTCTAACGCTAAAAGTTTGAATTCTACCGAGAATGCCGCAAACTCGCAGAATTTTACAGAGCAGAATTCCACTTGGCGAAATTCAGCTTCCTTAAATTCCGATAGAATTAGCTCTACGCAAAGCTCAGCTAGGGCTTACGATCTAAATAAGGCCTACGTATTTTATATGTTCCTCGGACCTTTTGGTGCGCATAGATTTTATCTTGGGCGTATAATCTCCGCGATTTTTCAGCTTTTAGGCGGCTTACCATTTCTCATCTGGCTTTTTTTAGCAGTGGTTACTGTCATGTGGACGAGTATAGAAGGTAAAGATCTGTTGGCGCTTATAAACTCGTCTCGTCCGGATTTGGGTGTGCAAGCATCAGACCTAAAAGATATAGAACAGGGCTTTTTTCATTTTATGGTTATTTTCTCGGTGCCTAATGTTTTGTTTTTAATTTGGCTTATTAGCGACTTTTTTAGGTTGCCTGATATGGTGCGAAAGCTAAATGTATCCGTAGGCGCGGGAGCAATCCTGTATGTTTATACGGATGACGCTAAAGAGCAGAGCGAAAATCTATCTACCGCCAAAACCACCCTTTACATAGCATTTGGGCTTGAGGCGTTAAATGCGGTAGGCAGATATATCAAGAATATAGATAAAGTGGGTGCGTTGGAGGGCGTCGGACTTATATCTATGATATGCCTAGCTGTAGGGTTATATTTTTTAGCGCGGGCAATACGCAGCACGGATCTGCTATCAAACGCCGTGTTAGTCGGGGTTTCCTCGGCTATAAGCGCAGTAAGCACTATATTTGTAGGATTTGAATTGTTTAAACCATCAGTTTTTATGATAAGCATTTATTACGTATGCACAGCGGTATATCTGATCTATCAGCTGCTAGTTAGTAAAGAGCTTTATGATTGTAGCGGAGAGAAAAACTATCTAAGAGCGTTTTATGTTATTGCAGCTACGGAGATAGTAACTCTAATCTTGATAGCGCTTGACTCGCAGCTTTTCGCTTTAGTATTTGCCATAGGGTGGTTAGCTTCGGTAATTCTAAATGTTTCGGCGGTTTATAGCACTAGAGAGGTTACCGCCTCAAAAGGCGGCTACAATCTAGCGAATCTGGCGTATCACGTAAGGCAGATGAACGGGCGGGAGTTTTAGGTATTTAAATTTAAGGGGCAATTAGTATAATCCTATATTATTTTAAAAAAGGAGTTTAAAATGACTTTTATGGAGTCCGTGCAAACTTGCGTCAAGCAAAAATACGCCGCATTTAGCGGGCGAGCATCAAGGTCGGAGTACTGGTGGTTTTTTCTATTTACCGTGCTTGGCGGGATCGTTTTGAGCTTAATAGATGGCGTTTTAGGCACTACGATAGGGTACAATCAAATAATAGCCGGCAAAATCGTCCATCAAGAAATCGGCATTATAGATGCGCTTTTTCAACTAGCTATGCTCGTGCCAGCTATCGCCGTATCAGTTAGGCGACTACATGACACCGATAGAAGCGGCTGGTTTTTTCTGCTTATTTTAACGCCGATCGTGGGTGCTTTTTTCGGCGATATCGGGCTTTTGGTATCATTTGTGGGTTGGATAGTGCTGCTTGTGTTTTTCGTGCAGCGCGGCGATAGCGGGTCCAATCGCTTCGGATACGATCCGCTATGATACAGCTCTAAACTTTGCGGAATTTTAGAATTCTAAAATTCCGTGCAGATAAAATTCTTTGTATTATCACTTAAAATTCTATGCATAAGCACTTTGCAGCGCTAAATTTTTCTTCAAATAAGCTTTTTAAATCCTCTTTAATTGATTGCCGTTATCTGTAACTTAGAATTTTTATATTATAATGGCTTTCAAAATTTTATTTACGAAAGGGTAAAAATGAAGGAAAAAATCGAGGCGCTGTTCGCGCAAAATCCTAAAATTTCGATCGCGCAGATCTGCAAGGAGCTGGGCGCGAAGGAGATCGATGTGCTGCTAAACCTGCCCGAGCGCTTCGGCAAGAGCGCGGGCGGCGATAAATTCTGCGAGGTCATTAGGGAGCTTGAGAGCTGGGGCGAGGTGCTTTTCGTAAAAAATACGCCGAGCTTCATCATCGAGTTTAAAACCAAGATCCCAAGCGGCAAGAGCGCGCGCGGATATTATAATTTCGGCATGGGCGCAAACGGCGATGAGGCGCATGGGCTGGGCATTTTGGGGGGTCATCTAAAGACGGATGAGATCGATAAGATCATCCTCGTGACGCAGACTTTCATGGGGATGCTCTCGAAATTCGTGGGTTTTTACGACAAGGCGGGCGAGAATATCTTTAAAATTTACGTCTCGCGCGATGAGAAAGGACAACTGCTAGCCGAGCAAGACGCGAAATTTGAGTCATTAAAAGCCGCGATTTAGCGCTTTGCATAAGATCGTTTTTGTGCGGCTTGCGTAAATTTACCCTTGTACGGGCATTTAGGCTTGATCTCGTCCTTTACGCGCGAGATCAAATCCGTAAAATTCTACTGCGAGATAACACTGCGTGCACTCCTACGCGCTCGCGCGCAAAATTGATCCGCGCCGCCGCCCTCTTTATCTCCCACCTATGCGTATTTATGGCTTTGATCTGCGGCGCAAATGGCCTCCTTTTCTCGCTGCCTTCATGCAGAATCGATCTTGTCGGTTTAATTTACCAAACCGACTTTAGCGCGCGGGAATAGTTTTTCGAATTTGACGTAGGGTCGCTCCTTTCTTCATTTCATCTTCAAGCATGCGCAGTATCTCGGGTGCAGAGAGTTTGAATTTTAAAAGGCTCGCGACGGGGCGATTAAACGGATAAAATTTAGTCGAAGGATTTATGCAGCCGCGTTTTTAACGGTCTCAAATTTTAAATTTTAGATTTGCTGCGCTGCGCCACCGTAAGGCGTAAATTTCGAGTACGGGCTGTTTTGATCGAGCGCAACTTCGGGCGATTACAATTTTAAGCGCGCATGATTTTAAAATTTGCGCCGCGCCGCTAGCTTTATTCTATCTTGTCGCGCCGGGTTCCGCTCTACCGCGCCTATCTTCTGCCGCATCTCGTCTTGTTTCGCTTGTGACGTCCCGCTTCGCGCCCCGTTCGTTTTTTAAAAAGCGGCGCGCGACCGAGAAAAAACCGCCCTACTTCGGATCAAAATTTTATTTTTCCTCAAAACAGATCCCGACAAAGATAAAATTTTATAAAATCTATCATTTTAATTTCATATCTCAAAAACTTTCCGCCGCCACGCAAGGAGCGTCAAATTTTAAAATTGAAATTTTATACGTTAAGCTTAAAGCTTATAAAACTCCGATATTTAGGGCAATGCAGACCTGAATTTTTATCTTTTATTGCTATAATTCCCTCATAAATTTAAATCTTAAGATTAAAAAGTATTCTTAAGAATTTTATAAGATGGAGGAGATCTTGAATAGATTGATTTTGAAGATTTACGCGTGGCAAAATACCGCTGCGCCGTGGTTTTGGCTCTTTGTGATAAGTGCAGGCTATCTTGCGGTATCGCATTTTTTCTTTCAGCGCTACCTTTTTATGTCGCCTACGCAGACGAGCACCCTCGTGCGTCTGGGCTTTGCCGTAGCGGGCGTGGGCGCGCTTATCGGCTTGCTGCTACCGTTTGGCTTCATAGCAAGACTCGTTGCTTACCTGCTCGGCTTTGCGGGCGCGATATACGGCTATCTACAAAGCTCCGCGCCGCACCCCGCCGCAGATACGGCAAATTGCCTCGCAGCGCCCGCGTTTCCTTTTGCGGCGCCGCTTGATAGCCTGCTGCCGGAGCTATTTCGCCCCGCAAGTTGCACGGGCACCCCGTCCTTCCCCGCAGGCACCGCGCTTAGCGAAGTGCAGAGCTTTTTCGGCGGATTTTACGGCGAGGGGTTCTATCTGGTGCCGAGCATTAAATTTGCAGACGCGGCGCAGTGCGCGCAAGTAGCGTTTGCGGCATTCGCGGCCGTTTTGGTCGTGATGTTTGCGAGCTTTTTATACGGCAGATTTACGAGAAGTTTTTAAAATTTTAAGAAAGGATAAGCATGAAGTTTTTAAATTCTATTGCGGCTGCGGCGGCTCTTGCGGCTACGATCGCAAGCTACGCTGGCGCCGAGGTCAAGGCGGGCGAGACGCTTTACGGCACGGTGTTAAAGCAGGTAAGCGTAAGCGGCGATTTGTCGCACAAGGACGGCAGGCTGCTGCCCACAAACGCCATAGAGGTTTTGGAGGTTAAGGACGGAGTAGTGAAATTTTCGCTCACCGGCTATCAAAATCCAAAGGCGCCCAACGTTATTTATTTCACGCCTAAAGCGCGCATAATCGCGGTGGCGTTTTCGAAGCAGGCTAAATTTCAAAGCGAGAGTTTGGGCGAAGAGGACGGCTTTAATAAGGTTAAAATAACCGCCTACACCGACGAGGGCGCGCTAAGCGGCGACGTGGATAAAATTTTCGCGGGAGCGAAGGAGAAATTCGAAGCCTCGTGTAGCGTCTGTCACGCTCTGCACCAGCCCGTCAGCTACGAAGCCAACAGATGGCCGGGCTACATCAAATCGATGCTTTCGCGCACGCCTATTAGCAAGGATGAGAGCTGGACGGTGGTGCAGTATCTGCAAAAGCACTCCAAGGACGTAAATTTAAAGGATATGAAATGAAAAGACGAAATTTTTTAAAGCTCGGCGCGGCGGTCTCGGCGCTTCCGCTCATTCCAAGCTCGATGCTTGCGGCGGATAAACTTACCGCGCTTAAGAAAAACGGCGAAATTTTAACCGCGGCGCGATGGGGAATTTTAAAAGCAAGCGTTAAAAACGGCAAGATCGTAAAATCCGCGCCGTGGAAGATCACCTCTAAAATCCCCAATACGCTTCAAAATACGATGGCGGATCTCGTTTATAACACGCGCGTCAAAGCGCCGATGGTGCGAAAATCTTACCTCGCCGATCCCGATAATCCAAAGCCTGAGCTTCGCGGGCTTGACGAATGGGTCGAGGTAAAATATGAAGACGCGATCAAACTCGTCGCGCGCGAGCTTAAAAAAACGCGCGAGCAAAAGGGCGCGAGCTCGGTGTTTGCGGGCAGCTACGGCTGGCAGAGCACGGGCAACGTGCATGTCTCAAGGACGCTGCTTCATAGATTTATGAACTTAAGCGGCGGCTTTACGGGCGTCACGGGCGATTACTCTACGGGCGCGGCGCAGGTCATAATGCCGCACGTAACGGGCTCAAATCAGGTTTATGAGCAGCAAACTTCATGGCCCGTGGTTCTTGAAAACTCCAAAGTCGTGGTCTTTTGGGGGCTCAATCCGATTTCTACGCTTCGCGTGGCGTGGACGAGTTCGGACGAGCAGGGTTTTAAGTATTTCGAGCAGCTAAAAAATAGCGACAAAGAGATCATCATCATCGATCCGATCAAAACCGTAAGCGGCAAGTATTTCGAGGACAAGGCGAAATGGATCACCCCTCGCCCGAACACCGACGTAGCGATGATGCTAGGCATGGCGCAGCACCTCTACTCGCAGGGCAAGTACGATAAGGAATTTTTACAAAACTACACCGTGGGCTTTGAAAAATTCGTACCGTACCTCACGGGGCAGAGCGACGGCGTGGCTAAGACGCCGGAGTGGGCTAGTGAAATTTGCGGCATTAGCGCGGACGTGATCAAAGAGCTTGCGATAAAATTTTACGAAAACCGCACGATGATAATGGCGGGTTGGGGTATCCAGCGCGCTCATCACGGCGAGCAGGCGCACTGGATGATCGTAACTTTGTGCGCGATGCTAGGGCAGATCGGACTTGCCGGAGGAGGCTTCGGTTTTAGCTACCACTACGCTAACGGCGGCGCGCCTACCTGCGCGGGCGGCGTGATCGGCGGAATGAACGCGGCTAGCGTCGGCGTCGTTAAGGACGGCAAATTCCTAGGGCTTGCGCAGGATCAAAAGCAAGGCGGCGAAGCAGCCCAAGCGTGGCTGGTAAATACGGCGAAGGTTGCCTTTCCTCTAGCTCGTATCGCGGACGCGCTACTAAATCCGGGCAAGACGATCGACGCGAACGGTGCAAAGATCACCTATCCGAAGATCGATTTTATCTACTGGGTCGGCGGAAATCCGATCGTGCACCATCAAGATACCAACACCAACATAAAGGCTTGGCGCAAGCCGCGCACCATCGTAGTGAATGAAATTTACTGGACGCCTACTGCGAAGATGGCGGACATCGTGTTCCCGACCACGACGGAGTATGAGCGTAACGACATTACGATGAGCGGAGATTACTCCAATATGCATATCATCCCGATGAAGCAGGTCGTCGCTAAGCAGCACGGCGCGAAGGACGATTATCAAATTTTTACTGACCTTTGCAAGGCTTACGCGGACGGACTTGCCGAAGTATATACGGACGGTGGCAAAACGGAGATGGATTGGATCAAAGAATTTTACGAAGGAGCGGCAAGCGCTGTGAATGCAAACACCGCTTTGGGCATACAGATGCCGAGCTTTGAGCAGTGGTGGGAGAAAAACGAGCCGACGGAATTTTACGAAACGCCAGAGAGTGCTGCGTACGTGAGCTTTGAGGATTTTAGAAATGATCCCGTTTTGGAGGCTTTGGGAACGCCTAGCGGGCTGATTGAAATTTACTCCGATACGATCGCTGCGATGAACTACAAAGACTGCGGCGCACATCCGATGTGGTTTGAGCCCGTCGAGTGGCTCGGGATGAAGGATAAGCCTGCGAAATTTCACCTGCTTAGCATCCATCCGTATGACCGCTTGCATTCGCAGCAGAGCAACACCTCAAATCGCAAGAGATACGCCGTCGCGGATCGAGAGCCAGTGTTAATAAATACCGAGGACGCTAAGGAGCTTGGCATCAAACAGGGCGATCTGGTGCGCGTGTTTAACGCTCGCGGCGAAATTTTAGCGGGAGCCAACGTAAGCGACGACATAATGCGCGGCGTGGTGCAGATCTTCGAAGGTGCGTGGTATGATCCTAACGCCGAGGGGCTTTGCAAAAACGGAAATCCGAACGTGCTTACGATCGATCTGCCTACGAGCGAGCTTGCCAACGGCAACATCTCCCACACGGCGCTAGTAAATATCGAGCTTTATAAACACAAGGCGGGCGAGGATATCAAACTAACCGCATTTATGCCGCCTAAAGGGGCGAAGTAGGGATTGGGAGCGGTCTGGGGTTTTAGGGCGAGACTCTATCCCCAGATCGTCGAGGATTTGCTGCGACGACGGGTCAGATCGATTTGGCCTGCCGCAGCTTTGCGGCTGTAATGAGCGGAGCTAGCGAGCGGTATTTGTCTCGCTGCCTCACTCTGCCCTATTCGCTTGTGAAATTTAACGGCTCGTGCTCAGGCTAGAATTTCAATCCAAACTAAAAAACCGCCTAAGCTTCCATTTAAAATTTTTCTTCGGAATTTGTGTATCGCTAAAATCGTCGCTCCAAATTTCGTTTTTATCGGTGAAATAGCCGCTATTTTGAGCCTGCGGTATAAAGTCGGTCCGATCTTCTATTTTTACGTTTAGCGCCTTGAAATATTGCAGCAGCTCATAATACTCTTTTGTAGATACGGCATTTATTAAAAAGTAATTTCTGTTGTTAAATTTAACGACAAAATTTCTTTTTAACAGCCAAAGGGGCTCCGAGCTCTTTTTGAGCTTGTAAATTTTATACGGCAGAGCAAATATTAAATATAGCATTAGATGCTTTATATAAAGAGCAAGTTTGCCTATATGAACGCCTATGCTTGAATATCTATACAACTCATACGAGCTTAAATAATGGAACCTGCCGTAAGAGTTTTCTAGTTCGCATACTACGCAGAAATGAACACTAGATATATTTGCGGACGGATCGGGGGCTATTTTGGTTTCGGAAATTATGCTATCTTTCATATCTATATTTTCGACGTAGCGGATCAGGCTGTTTGAAAAATAAAAATAGCTCGGATTTTTAGAAAAATTTTGCTCCGCCGAAATTCTTAGCCGTATGAAAGAATATGTCACAAAAATTAAAGAAACGATACCGAAAGCGCTAAATTTCCCCGTAGTGCCAGTCATAATCAGATCATAACCCAAAAGCGAAAAACCCAATATGCAAGTAAATATGCTCCAGGAAAATACATGATAGACGGTGTAATCGTTTATGATCAATGGCTCCTTATCATAGTCCCTCATAAAATCCTCGTTTTGTAAATTTTGGCGCATTTTATCGTTTGGGTGCTTACGAAGCATTTAAAATTTTATCTTAGCGGCGGTTTCGATGTGTATTTGGCGGGGCGCGAAATGACGGATAGAAATTTAAAGGCAAAAGGCGGCTTTAGCCTCGGTAATCTCGCCATTTTGCGAACCGCAAAAGCTGCATTATCGAAGCAAATTTAATCCGCAAATTTCGCTCTCAAATTTACGGATCTTAAAGAAGGCTCGGCAAAATTGCTTTAAAGTAAACTCGGCAAAACCGTGCAAGGCAAGCTTTACGAAATCACTCAAGGCGAGCATGTCACGCAAAACAATCAAATTTCGTCGAAACAATCAAAATTTATCGAAACGATAAAATTTTGCCGAAACGCCCTAATCTCGCCGAATTCCGCCGAGCGAACCCTGCCGAGCCCAAAAGCAAGGCGCCAGTTTATTCCTTCGGCGCGATCATATCCTCAGGCACCACCCACGCGTCAAATTCCTCGGCGGTTAATATGCCCGATTTTATCGCCTCTTCGCGTAGCGTCGTGCCGTTGTGGTGCGCCGTTTTGGCGATTTTGGCGGCATTTGCATAGCCGATATACGGATTTAGCGCGGTTACTAGCATTAGGCTCTCGTGAAGTAGCTTGTCGATTTTTGCTGCATTTGCCGTGATACCGCACGCGCAGTGTTTCTCAAAGCTTAGCATCGCGTCGCTTAATAGACGAATGCTTTGGATGAGGTTGTAGGTAAGCACCGGCTTAAAGACGTTTAGCTCGAAGTTGCCCTGGCTTGCAGCGACGGAAATCGCGACGTGGTTGCCCATCACCTGCGCCGCTACCATCGTGACGGCTTCGCACTGCGTCGGATTTACCTTGCCCGGCATTATCGAGCTTCCCGGCTCATTTTCGGGGATATTTATCTCGCCGATACCACATCTTGGCCCGCTTGCTAACCAGCGCACGTCGTTTGCGATTTTCATCAAATTTGCCGCCAAGCCGTTTAGCGCGCCACTTAAAAATACCTCGGCGTCGTGGCTGGTTAGGCCGTGAAATTTATTCGGATGGGATTTAAATTTAAATGCCGTGCCTGTTAGCGCGTTTAGCTCGTCGCTTACCATTTGGCTAAATTTCGGGTGCGAGTTTAGCCCTGTGCCCACCGCCGTGCCGCCGATAGCAAGCTCCTCTAAAAACGGCATAGTAGCGAGGATCTGCGCCTTGCTCGCCTTTAGCATATGCGCGTAGCCGCTAAATTCCTGCCCGAGTGTGAGCGGAGTAGCGTCTTGCAGGTGAGTGCGGCCGATCTTTACGATCCCCGCAAACTCGGCGGTCTTTTTATCCAGCGTCGCTTCAAGTTTTTCTATCGCTGGTAGCAGCTTTTTTTGAAGCTCTAACACAAAGGCTATTCGCATCGCCGTCGGATAAGTGTCGTTTGAGCTCTGGCCCTTATTTACGTGGTCGTTTGGATGCACGAATTTTGCATCTTTGACGTCCAGCGCCGCTTTGTCGCGGAAATTTAACCCCAAAATCTCCATCGCGCGGTTTGAGACGACCTCGTTTAAATTCATATTCGACTGCGTGCCCGAGCCCGTCTGCCACACGACTAGAGGGAAATTTCCGTCCAGTTTGCCGTTTAAAATTTCATCGCACGCCTGCGCTATCGCCTCGGTGCGAGGCTCGTCTAGGCGGCCTAGCTTACGATTAACAAGCGCGCACGCCTTTTTTAGATAGGCAAAGCCCTCTATGACCTCTTTTGGCATCGTCTCTAGCCCTACGCCGATCTCGAAGTTATCGTGGCTGCGCTGTGTCTGCGCACCCCAATATTTATCATTTGGTACCTTTACCTCGCCCATCGTGTCTTTTTCGATACGAAATTCCATAACTAATCCTTTCTAAGAGAAATTTCGGAATTTTAATTTTAGGCGGCGACATACTATTCGGCGCAGCTCAAAACGCTTGCCGATTAAGTTTTACCGCTGTTTTGATCGCTTCAGAGCCTGCGCCGAGATTTTGCGTCACGCTCAAAGCGACCGGATTTACGCACGCCGCACCAAATGCGCCTTATCTCTACTCGTTTTTATTCTCGTCTCTTTCTTGCAGTTCCTGGTCACACCTTTTGGTGACTTTTACGAGCGAGACCCTAGTGCCGTCCATTCGCAGCACTTCATAGTCGCAGTTTTCATCGCTTATTTTATCGCCGATTTCAGGTAGGCTGCCGAAGAGATTAAAGACGTAGCCGCCGATCGTTAGCTGCTCGGTCTCCTCATCAAAGTCGATGCCCATCACCTCCTCGACGCCTTCGATCTCGAAGCGGCCTCTAAACTCAAAGGTATTCTCGTCGATACGTTTAAAATTTTGTGCATTCGCGTCGTGTTCATCGTTGATGTCGCCAAAAATTTCTTCTATTATATCTTCCATCGTCAAAAATCCCGCCGTGCCGCCGTATTCGTCGATGACGAGCGCGGCAAAAATGCGCTGCTTATTCATCATAGGTAAAATTTTAGAGATCGGGCTGTTTTCAGGCACGATGATGAGCTTGCGCACGATCTTATCGAAGCTTTTATCTCCCTTTTGTTGGATGATGTCGCGGATGTGGATGAGGCCTAGGACGTTATCTTTGCTGCCGTCGATATATGGGAAGCGCGTAAATTTCGACTGCAATACGGTTGCGTAGTTTTCATCGTAGCTTTTTTGCTTATTTAGGCATATGAGATCGCGCCGTGGCGTCATTATCTCTTTAGCGACTGTGTCGCTAAAATCGACGGCGTTTTTGATGATCTCGGTCTCTAGGCTATCGAGCACGCCGCCTTTTAGGCTCTCGCTTGCGATGATTTTGATCTCTTCGTCAGAAAGCGCGAGCTCGCTCTCTTTGGCGGGCTTTACGCCGATGATTTTAAGCGAGACGGCAGCGATGAAGTCAAATGCCTTTATGATCGGAAAAAACATAATCCAAAAAATATGAAGCGGCCTAGAGATAAAAAGCACGATCTTCTCGGTTTTAGCAATAGCGATGGATTTTGGCACTAGCTCGCCGAGTACGACATGAAATAACGTAACGAGCGTAAAAGATATGACGAAGGCGATCGTATGCGCCGCCGCTCCGCCGCCTATGCCGATGGATCTTAGTGGCAGCTCGATCAGTCTTGATACCGCGGGCTCACCGATCCAGCCGAGGGCGAGCGAGCTTATCGTAATGCCTAGCTGAGTGGCGCTAAGATAGGTGTCAAGGGAGTTTGAAATTTTAAAAGCGAGCTTTGCGTTTGGAATTTTATCCTTGATAAGCTCTTCGAGGCGAGACTTTCTTACTTTGACGATTGAGAATTCCGAAAGAACAAAAAAAGCATTCATAAAGATGAATACAAAAGCTAAAACTAACATTAAAACCGAACTGTCCGTGTCCAAATTTCTTATCCTTTGAAATTTAAAAATAAATATTTATGATTATATCTAAAAACGCTTTAAAATCCAAAAGGCGCGGAAAATACCTCGCGCCCGTGCGTAGAATTCTGCGGAGTTGAAATTTTACTCCTTTTATCGCGTAAAATTTCATCTGCCCGCGCGAAACCTCTCGCTACGCAAAATAGCGCTAAATTCTACTACTCGGCTGAATAAATTTTATTTTCATACTGGGCTGCGGCTGCAAAATTTCATTTGTATACGGCCGCAGCGAAATTCTATCTGCGTCCAAAGGAGTAGAATTTTGCTCTAAATTTAATCGTGCTTAAAATCGTAAAATTTCGCGCCGTAGAATTCTGTAGCGACAGACATTTCGGCTTTCTATGCGACGGAATTTCGTCCAGCGCTTGCGTTTTGAAATGAAATTTTGTCTCGGTGCGGATTATATTTATCGCGCGTGTTAATGGAATTTTGCGGTAATTTAAAATTTCGCGCTGCGGCAGGTCTTTGTCTTAGCGAGATTTTATCGCAATAGAGCTTATGCGCGGCGGCGGATAATCCTAGCGCCACGCACAAGCCCATTAAGAAATTTAAATGCGACGATAAAACCTGCTACTTAAAAAACCTTAGCGCGCAAGCTCTTGCGAAATTTTAAATCGCAAGACTATCTATTTCTTGTGGCAGCCTCGTAAAGCGGCAAGACTTTCGGCATCACCTCTTTTAGATCGGCGATGCGATCGTCGTTTGAAGGGTGTGTGGACATAAATTTAAGTGGATGGCTCTCATTTAGCTTGTTCATCTTCTCCCAGACATTTATCGCCGCCCTCGGATCATATCCTGCGCGTGCCATCAGCTCGGCGCCCATCAGATCAGCCTCCGTCTCATGTGTGCGCGAAAACGGCAGTGTGAATGTGTATTGAGCCGCCATGTTCAAAGCCGCTGAGCCCAGATCTCCAAGCCCTGCTGCAGAGCTTGCTACGGCGATACCGACATCTTTCATCTGTTCAGTCGAGGCTCGCTCGCGACTGTGTTCGCGCAGTGCGTGCGACATCTCGTGCCCCAAAATAGCAGCCAGCTCGGCATCGGTAAGCTTTAGTTTTTCGATGATGCCAGTATATACGACGATGCGACCGCCAGGCATACACCAAGCATTGATCGTAGGGTCGTTGATTACGTTTACCTGCCAGTTCCATTTCAGTGCGTCTTTGCGAAATGCGCCGACTTGAGCGATTAGGCGCTTCGAGATGCCTCTAACGCGATCAGTTAGCTTTTTATCGGTATTTAGGACATGTTTGGCGTTTGCTTGGGCGGTAATCTGCCTGTAGGCAAGCGCGGCACTTTGATCCATTTCAGCTTCGCTTACGGTGATGAATTGCGAGCGGTCGATGCCTACGGCGCCGCCTTGCGTGGTACTCGCGCAGCCGGTAAAAATCATCATCGCAGCAAAAGATATTAAAAGAGCTAATTTTTTCATCTTTTCTCCTTGAAATTTTGCGGCGATTTTAGCGAAATTTGGTTAAATTTTTAGAATTTTATTTTGGATTGCCGGATTTTGCAGGCGCGATCTATTTGGAATTTGCCGTAAAATTTAAGGACGCCCGTCGCCTTTAAAATAGGATTGGGCTTTGTAATTTAGCGATAAAATTTAGCGGTGATTTCGCAGAATTTTATCGTGGCGTAAATTAGGCATTGCTATGTAAAAATAGTGGGTTTATCCAAGCGCGGCGCTGCATAAACAAAGCACCTCTGCGCCTAAATAGAGTAGGGGGGGGGGGGTACAGCTTTTAAATTTACGTAGCGTAGGCTACAAAAGCTAGCGGAATTTTATTTGCACTAAGCGCTCGGTTTGAGCAGATAAAAGCAATTTGAAATTTGCACAATCAAATCGCGCGATAAAATGGGCTCGGATGTCGCTATGATTTGAGGTGAGTCGCGCTAATCTTTGCAATGCAAAATTCTAATTGTTAGCTTAGTGGTAGCTCCTCACATCGCATCTTACGCTGTAGCGGAATCGCGTTTTATTAGAATTGAAATGATCGTAGAAATGCCAAACGCCAAGATGCCTTTTCATAGAATTTATCTCGCGGAATTCCATTTGTGCGTAGCGGGATAAAATTTCAAACTGCAAACCGCACTGTATCATTTTGGATGGAATTTTAAAATTTTACGCGTTTAGAATTTTAAAATTCTGCTACGCAAATCTACGTGATGAAATTTTCAAGCTTAAAAATCCGCGCCGTTTTTGGAATTTTATATATGCTCTGACAGCTATAAAATTTTGCACTTAGAATTTTATCACTGCGGCAAGATTTGGTTGGACCGGGGTCTCGCATCGCCGTAGGATTTTTGGCGGCACGGAATTTTGCAGCGCATATCTAAATTTAGCTATGCAAAATTCGTAAAATTCTTTATCAGCATGGAATTTTACAGCGCCGTTAAAGCGCATAAAGAATTCTGCGCAGACCTTGCAAACTCTAACGAAAGCTCCATTATTTGGAGGGTGCGGACTTTAAGGCAAGCGAGTAAATTATGCAACATAAAGCAGCGAGCGCTGAGTGTTTACCGCTAGGGATTTTACCTCTGCAGCGCCCATTTAGTCCTTTTTGGACTTTAGCTTGGCGATCGTCTCTTTTGCGGCCTCGTAAGCCTTAGCGCTCATCTCACGCGCCCTTTCGCTTACGTTTTTGGCGACGTCGGAGCTTTTTAGCTCAGCAAATTTTTGGCTCATCTTCTTTTCAAACTCGCTAAGCTCTTTTTTGATTGCGTCCAGTTTCTCGTCCAGATCGAGGTTTTCGATGATTTTGGCGCTTTTTTGGCTCAGCTCTTGAGTGATTTCGCGCGCTTTGGCGCTCGCCTTTTTTGCGCGCTCGCCAAGCTCGATCTCACCGATTTTGGCGCTTAGTTGCTCGGCAAGATCGCTTGAAATTTTTCTAAATTTAGTCAAATAGCCGCCGAATTCTTCATCGGCGATCTTGGCGATTTCGCTTTTAGCGGGCTCCTCCGAGCTTGCGACCGCATCGCTTAAAACCGCGCTAAATAGCTCGCTCATCTGCGAAATTTGAAGTCTTTCGTTCTCTAAGCTCTGTGCGTCGCTTGCTGGCGAGAAACTTAGCTCGTCGCGGTATCTTTCGGCGGCTTTGTTTATGCCGTCGTAGCAGCCTAAAATCGCGCCTCTAATCAGCGCAGAGGCGGTATTTTTGCTCTCGTTTGCGACGAAAATCGCGCGATTTATGATGATTTTTGAAATTTCTTTAGTGCGGAATTTCGTAAATTCCCCGTCGCCGATAGCCGAAAATGCGATGTTTTTAGCCGTCTCGTGCGCGGTGTCCTCGATGTCGGTTCCGCTTTCGAGCACGCTTATGAAGGCCAGTTCGCTTGCTTCTTTAAGTACGTCCGCAAGCGGAAGCTTGCTCGCGATCGCTCGCTGTAGCGCCGAGCCTATGCGCTCTTTTAGCTCTGTTTCGCTTGCGTTTTGCAGCGCAGTATCCAGATCATCGTAGCTGCGCAAAACAAGGGTTTTAATCGCCTTTTGCTTACAAGCGATCTTTTTGCGCAGATCGTCGTAGTCGTAGATGAGCTTGTAAAGAGCCTGCTCGTCCTCGTCGCACAGCGCCTTTTTTACCCCTTCGATTAGCGCTTCGGAGGAGGCGTCTTTTAGCGCTCCTGTTTCGTTAAGCTCGGCGGCAAAGCTTAAGACGAGCTCGGCGCTTTTAGCGCTTTTAGCATCTTCGCTAAGTCCGCGTAGAGCCTTCAGGCTCTGTTCAAAAGCTAAATTTTGCACGCAGGCCGCCAGCTCCTCGCCGCTGATTTGTGCAAGATCGGCGCCGAATTTTTTGATTATTGCTTCTTTCATTTCATCTCCTGTCACAATACATATTTAAAGTGGGCTTTTAAGCGCTCGAAAATTTCGTTTCGATGCAAGTCGTCCTTGACGAAAACGCTTACGTTGAAGCTCATATATTTGCCGCCGTTTGAAAAGCGCGAAAAGTCTATTTTGTAATCTTCGCCCTTTAAAATTTCATCGATCTGCTCGCGCTTTTGGGTAGTCGCGTCTAGGACTACTTTGTATTCCCAAAAGAGTGGATAGTCGATTTTGGGCTTTTCAGCCCCTAATATACACGCCACTCTTGCCCCCCTCTTTGCGTTGCAGCACGATGTCGGTAATCTGCATCGATTTATCTATCGCTTTTAGCATATCGTAAATCGTCAGCAGCCCCACGCTCACGCCCGTTAGCGCCTCCATCTCGACACCGGTTTTGCCCGTGATTTTTACCGTTACGAAAAGCTTAAACGCGCACTCGCTCGCAAGCTCCTCAATGTCTGTTTTAATCGAAGTAATCATAAGCGGATGGGTCATTGGTATGAGTTCGCTCGTCTTTTTAGCGCCCATTATCGCGGCAACGACGGCGGTTTGAAGCACCGGGCCTTTTTTGGCCGTGTTTTGCTTGACGGCGGCAAACGCCTCCGCACTCATTCGTATGATGCCGCTAGCGGTGGCTACGCGTTCGCTATCATCCTTGGCGCCGACATCCACCATGCGCGGCATATTGTTTTCGTCGATATGTGAAAGCATAAAATTTCCTTGCAGTTTTTGGCGGGATTATAGCAGAATTTCGGGCATAAAAAAAGCCCAAGCTTTTAAACTCGGGCTTCATACAAAAAGGAGGTTTTATCTTGTCGGACAAGGACGATTATACTACCTAAACAGTAAATAGAAATAAAATATATCCTTTTTAGGCGAACTCTTTCACGCTTAATTTATAGCCGTTTTTAAAATTTTGATGAAATTCGACGATATACTATGGCGCGCTGTGCGGGCATTTGAATGGGCGGTAAAATAAAACGGAGTCAAAGAGCGACTAAATTTAAAGCGGACGTTAAAGAGCAAAGATAAAATTTAAAGCAGAGTTTGTGGTTGTTTTAGCTCAATATGGGCGATCAAAAGAGCGGAGCAGGGCGCTCTGCCGAGGCAGCATAAATAAAATGCTACAAAGAAGCGGCTTAAATTCAATGCCGTCTCGCTGGCTATAAATTTAAGCTCGTTTTGCTTAAACTCAATGCCTCGTACGCAATGCAGCGCAAATTTAAACCTTCCACGCGAGCGCCGTAGTACGCAGGCACGGATTAAAATAGCGCGCCGTAAATTTAAACATCGCCGCGCAAAATCCGGCCTGCGTTTGAAATTTAGCTCGTTTAAATTTTAAACGTTTTTAGCAGACTGCCTAAGCTTAACCCCTTGTCTTCGCCGTTTGCGCCGCCTCCTAAAAGATCGCCCAAAAAGCTACTTGCGTCGTTAATATCGATTTTACCGTCGCCGTTGAGGTCGAGCTTGGCGCTTGCGATTTTGCCGATCAGCGCGCTAAAATCTACGCCTTTGCTATCGACAGCGTTTGCTTGCACGTCTTCGCCGCCGCCCAAAAGTCCGCCCAGCATCAAGCCTAACGAGCCAGATCCGCCGCTTTCGTTTTTGCTTAAAAAATTTGAACTGATGCCCGCAATTATCGCATTTATCTGATCGTCGGGCAGGTCCACGCCTAGAAATTTTTCGATAAAAGCGACCGGACCGCTTTGAAATTCTCTTAAATTTTTATCATCGCTTTTGAGCGCATAGACCATATTTACAAGTCCGTTTATATCCATTTATGCCTCCTTGATCTTGGCTTTCGGGGCCTGTTTTACGATAAGCTCTATTACTTTTAGGGCGTCCGCCTTAGCCTCAAAATCCTTACTAACGGCGATGATCTGTCCGTTACTAGCCGTTAGGCGAAAGCGAACCTTGTCTGCTTTATCGGTGTAAAGCTCAAATTTCGGATTGTTTAGCTTTTCTCCGCCCGTGATTTGATCCTCGATCTTATTTAGCGCGGCGTTTTTTGCGACGCTTTCGATGCCGTTTTTGCAAGCGACCTTGCTCGTGTAAACCTCGGAGGTACATAGCACGTGCCCGTCATAAAGTAGATCGAATTTGCAGCCGTCCTTGGCGTCTTTGATTAAAAACTCAGCCATTTTTCATCCTTTCGTAAAAGATATTATTATTTTAGCTAAAATTTTAATAAATATTTTTAATAGGCGCGGAATTTTCTGCTAAAATTACGCACAAATTTCATTTACAAAGGATCATAATGATAAAGGCTCTACGTTTTAGCTTGATTTTCGCCGCTACTTTGGGATTTGGCGCGGATGAGAGCGATGCATTATTTAAGGATATAAGGACGCGTCTGGGTTGCAATCTAGCCGCACAGGACTGCGAGACTAACGCGGGCGGGCAGAAGGCGCTCTTTAGCGTAGCGCGCCATCCGATCGAAGCGGGAGCAAACGAGCTAAAAATAAGCGGAATTTCGCGTGAGCTGAAAAATCCGAGCGTTAAAATTTCGGGCGTGAGTATGAATATGGGCAATGCGGAATTCCCGCTAAAGCGCAGCGCAGACGGCTATGAAGCGACGCTTGATGTTGCAGTGTGCACGCACGCCGTAATGCGCTACAAACTTGAAATTTACGAGGATGGCGAGCCTAGCGGGCTTTTTGTGTATTTTGATCTGCGAAAGCGTGCTACGGATCGAGACCGCGGCGAAGACATCCATTTGCATCACCACGAGCATTAGACGCATCCCGTTTGTTCGCGGGGTAAAATTTGCGCTTTTTCAGACACGACGCTTTAGGGGAACTTGCACGTTGATTGTAGAAAATTTTACAAATTTTATAAGGCGTCGCTTGCGATAAATTTTATACGTCTTTTGGGCGACGCGCGTCGCAGGCAGATACGGGCGCCTAAACGAATACGCGAATAGCCGTAGTGATCTAGGCGCGCTTCATTAGGGCGTTTACAAAAACGCCTTTATAAACGCGCGGCGATTCGCCGCGCATTCGCTGCATATGTTTCGTAACCACTACCGATGCGCGTCAAATTTAGCCCCTAGCCGCCTTTAAATTTTAAAATTTTTAAAATTCGGTCGCATTTCATATACCCAAGCTACGCGGAATTTTGAAATTCCTTGTATAATCTGAAGCAAATTTTAAATCTAAGGAAAGCCATGCAAATATTAAAACAAAAGCACTTTAGCGGCGAGCGCGCGCTGTTTTGCGCAAAGGATCTGCGGATCGAAAATTCCGTCTTCGGCGAGGGCGAGTCGCCGCTAAAACACAGCGCAAATATCGTCGCGCAAAACTGTAAATTTGAGTGGAAATATCCGTTTTGGTATGCCGAAAACATTCGCGCGCAGGACTGCTTATTCGACGAGGTCGCGCGCGCAGGGATCTGGTATAGCCGCGGCGTAGTGCTAAAAGACTGCCTCTACGGCGCGCCCAAGGGGCTTCGTCGCGTAAAAGATGCCGCGCTGCAAAATGTAGAATTTCACGACGCACAGGAGACCTTGTGGCACTGTAGCGACGTCACGCTAAAAAACGTCACCGCAAAAGGCGCGTATTTCGGGCTTGATTGCGAAAACTTAAGCATCGAAAATCTATCGCTCTTCGGGGATTACTGCTTCGACGGCTGCAGAAACGTAACGATCAAAAACTCCAAGCTACTATCCAAGGACGCGTTTTGGAACTGCGAAAATATCGTGGTCGAGGACTGCTTCATCGCAGGCGAGTATTTCGGCTGGAATTCCAAAAACGTAACGCTGAAAAATTGCAAGATCGAGAGCCTGCAGGGCTTTTGCTATATGCAAAATTTACTCTTGCAAGACTGCGAGCTGATAAATACGACGCTGGCGTTTGAATACAGCGACGTCCGTGCCGAGGTAAAAGGCGCAATCGATAGCGTCAAAAATCCAAGCAGCGGGCTAATTCGCGCGGCAAGCATCGGCGAGCTGATCCTAGACGGCGCAACGGACGCGTCTAAAACTGAAATTATTACTGAATTAAGGGCGTAAGATGGGACTTTTTGATTTTATAAGTGGCAAGGAGAAATACGACTTCGACACTCTGCCAAACCGCCGCGGCACGAAGTCGCTTAAATGGGACGTAGGCGAGAATGAGCTTCCGATGTGGGTTGCGGATATGGATTTCGCCGTAGCGCCCGAGATCATCGAGGCTTTGCAAAAGCGGCTGAACGAGCGGGTTTTGGGCTATTCGCTTGTAGATGATGAATGGCGCAGCGCGTATCAAGGCTGGTGGCTCGCGCGCCACGATTATGAAATTCAAAAGGAGTGGCTGATCTATGCCGGCGGCACGCTGCCTGCGATTGATTCGATCATCCGCAAGCTCACCTCGCCCGCCGAAAACGTGCTGCTGATGAGCCCCGTTTACAACTGCTTTTACTACTGCATTAAAAACGCCGCCCGCGTGCCTATGGAAAATGAGCTTGCCTATGCTAACGGCGATTATAGTATCGATTGGGAGGATTTGGAGGCTAAGCTTGCCGAACCGCAGACGACGCTTTTTATCCTTTGTAATCCGCACAATCCGGTCGGCCGCACCTTTAGCAGAGACGATCTTGCCCGCATCGGCGAGCTGTGCGAGAAGCACGGCGTTACGGTGCTTAGCGATGAGGTGCATTGCGATCTGACCGAGCCGGGCGTGCGTTACACGCCATTTGCTGCGGCAAGCAAGAGCTGCGAGAGGATTTCGGCCAGCATAATCGCGCCCACGAAGGCGTTTAACATCGCGGGGCTGCAAAGCGCGGCGGTCTTTGCCGCAGATAAGCGCTTACGTCATAAAATTTCAAAGGCGTTAAATTCCGATGACATCGCCGAGCCGAATTTTTTTGGAGTGCAGGGTGCGATCGCCGCATTTACGAAGGGTGCGCCGTGGCTGGACGCGCTGCGCGAATACCTCAGCGAAAATCGCAAATTCGCGGCGGAATTTATCGCGCGCGAGCTTCCGCAGGTGCATGTCGTGCCGCAAGACGCGACCTATCTGATGTGGCTCGATGCGGGCGCTTATACGCAGAATAGCGCGGAGCTTGCGCGCTTCATCCGCGAAAAAACGGGGCTGTATCTCTCCTGCGGCGCGCAATACGGTAAGGGCGGCGAGAAATTTTTGCGCCTAAATATCGCGACCTCTAGGGCGCTGCTAAAAGACGGGCTAGGGCGGCTAAAAGAGGCGCTAAAGGTCTGCCCGCATTAAGCAAGCTGCAGTTCAACAAAGACGAAATTTAAAATTTAAAGCGGCGGAGCAAATTTTAAAATTTTGCAGCAGGGCGCGAGCTTTGCGCTAAATTTAGCGGCGATCAAACTTGTGGCGCGCGAACGTTTAAATTTACGCGCGGCAAAAACCGGCGCTTAAATGCGCTACAAAAGGCGGATTATGGATAGAAACGGCGATTTAGAGGAGCTTTACCTGCTTGAAAAACGGCGCGAAAAGCTCGCGCGCATTAGCAAGCTCGTCTCATTTTTGATAACCCTGCTGCTGCTCGGACTTTACTTGTTTTTAAATACCAGGGCGGAACCCGTCTCATTTGATACAAACTGGCTTATAATCGCGCTTTTCATCATCTTTCCCCTTTTAAACGGACTGCTCTACCGTCTATTTTGCGGCTTAAGCTTTGGCAAAAATGAGGGCACGCAGCGCGCAAATTTTGATAAATTTAGCGACTTAAACACGGCGCAAAATACAGGCGCGCTAGGGCAGGGCGCGGCGCAAGACGGGCAAATTTTAAGCACCGATATAAACGAAGGGCGGGTATTAAAAGCCGAAGCGGGCGAGGATAGCGGCTGTAAAGACAGCGATAGCCGTATGAGCGTTACTTACGAGAGGTTTGGGCCCAAAGCCGCCGAAGGTGAGGGTGGGGGCGAGAAAGGCGGCGCGGGCGGATCAAAATTTAACTTTCTAGCCGATCTACAGAGCCTGGAGGATGAGCGCGCGGCGCTGCAAAAAGCGGTGAAAAAGGCTAATCTCGTCGCCGTTGCCGTAGGGACCGGCGTGGGCGCGCTGGTGGCGCGCTTTTGGGACGAAGCGGCGGCCGGCGTATTTTTCGGCATCTCCGTTTACGGCATCGTGAGCGCTCTTTTGACGGCGAGCAAAAGACGGAATTTCAGATCAAATTTTAAAAGCAGGATCGTCGCGAGCATCGCAAAAAGCTTCGAGCTTAGTTACGATGAAAGCGGCGGGCTGGGGACGGATGAGTTTTTTGAAATTTACGACTGCTACATAAACGAGCAATCGAGCGAGGATATGATGAGCGGGGAGGTGCAGGGCGTGCGGGTTAGCTTTAGCGACTTTTACGCCGCCGAAAAAGTGCGCACCAAAAACGGCACTCGCACCGACGTAAAATTTCAAGGAGTGCTTTTCGTCGCGGACTTTCACAAAAGGCTTAACTGCGAGGTGCGGGTATGTCATAAAAACTCGCGAAATCTGCGCAAATACGGGCAGCGAGCGAATATGGACGACGTGAAATTTGAGGAGTTTTTCGACGTCTATACGACCGATCAGGTGGGTGCCAGATACGCTTTGACGCCGCTTTTGATGCAGCGACTGACGGAGGTCTATCTAAGGCTGGGCTCGCAGATAAACGCGGTGCTAAGGGAGGATAAAATTTACGTGGCGATCGAGACCTGGCGCGATAATTTCGAGCCTAGAATTGACTGCTCGCTAAAGCAGGACGCTACGATAGAGCTTTACGTAGATGAGATCGGCGCGCTTGTAGGCATCGTGAGCGAGCTAAATTTGAACCGTAAAATTTGGAGCGAATGAGGCAGGCGGCGGCGCTGTGGAGTATGACGGAGGCTGCTGCTGCATACGGCTCTGGCGACACACAGATATGCAGACAAAGCGCGCGGGATCGTAGGCTTAGCGGTACAAATGCGCTGTGTAGCTGAATGTGGAAATGTATGCGTTGCGCGGCTTATGCGCTTGGCTTTTAGATCGGTACGGAAATTTAGCCCGCGCGCAAATTTACAAGTCGCTTTGAGCCGATAAATTTTATAAATTCCCGCTCCGTTAGCGAGCGGCCGCTCGCGATTTATCACTGCTCGTGCGATATAAATTTTTATCGCACGAGCAGTTTGTGTTAGAATTCTACTATCGCTTGAAATTTTATGCCGCCGCGCGCGACTTAAATTTTGCCGCGACGATCCGCGCTAGGCTGCATTTTGGCTCGGCTAAATTTGTCGTGCGAGAGCAAAACTTTGCCGCTAGATCGATAAATTTAGCTAGCTTATAAAAGCGCTCGCTGCCTATGGGCGTTTATGGACGCCGTTTTGGTAAAGCTACGGCGCCAGCGTCGCTGCGAGCTTGCGGGGCTTAGTGAGATCGCCCGCTAAACTAGACGGCAAATCTAAATTTATAACTTCCCGCCCTCGATTACGACGTCGTCAGCCTTGATGTCGTCGCCGTATATCGGCGCGAGCGTCGCGTCGTAGTCGGCGTGGAAAAATTTCTCGTCCGCGAGTTTCACGATTAGATCGTCAAGCCATTTGCGAAGCTCGTCGTTGCCCTTTTTGACCGCAGGCGCGATGACGTCCTGATCGCCCAGCGAGCGGATACCCACTTTAAAGCCCGGGTTCGATTTCGTCCATGCAAACAAAAGCGTATTATCATGCGCGATTGCGTCGCCCCTGCCATCCAGCATCGCACCAAAAGTCTCGGTATTTTGGTCAAATTTTAAAAGCTTGATCTCGGGATGGTTTTTCGTAAAATACAGATCCGCGGTCGTGCCTTTGTTGATTAAAAGCGTTTTGTCTTTAAGCTGCGAAACGTCGGTAATATCGCCGTCCTTGCTCGCGACGCCGAGAGCTACCTTCATATACGGTAGCGCGAAATCCACGACCTCTTTACGCTCCGGCGTGACGGTGAAATTTGCAAGCGTGATATCGACCTTATCCGACGCCAAAAATTCCGCGCGATTAGCGGCCTCTACGAGCACGAACTGCACCTTGCTCTCATCGCCTAAGAGCTCCTTTGCGATGCGTTTTGCAAAATACACGTCATATCCCGCGTTTTTGCCCGTCTCGTCAATGTAGCCAAACGGCGGCTTGTCGCCGAAAACGGCGATCCTTACTACGCCGCGCTTTTTAACTCCGTCTATATAGCTTTGCGGCGAGGCGGAACCTTGCGCGGAATTTGAGGAGCCTTTGCCCTCGTCGTTGCAGCCTGCGAAAAATAACGCACCTAAGATAAAAAGCGTGCTTAGCGTTTTTTTCATCTTTTCTCCTTTATTAAAATTTATTTTTTAAATTCGAACATATTTAGAAATTTCTTCGCGCGCTCGCTATTTGGAGCGGTAAAGAACGCCTCCGGTTCGTTAATCTCCACTATATGCCCGTCGTCCATAAAAACTATGCGATCGGCTACGGCGCGCGCAAAGCCCATCTCGTGCGTTACGATTAGCATCGTCTGCCCCTCTTTGGCGAGATTTAGCATTACGTCGAGCACCTCGCGCACGATCTCGGGATCAAGCGCCGCGGTAACCTCGTCAAAAAGCATGATCTTGGGCTTCATCACAAGGCTTCGTACGATCGCGATGCGCTGCTTCTGCCCGCCGCTAAGCTCTTTGGGGTAGGAGTTCTCCTTATCCGCAAGACCTACGATCTTTAGCCATTCGCGTGCTAGAGTTATCGCTTCCTCTTTCGGGACGTTTTGTACCTTCATCGGGCCTAAGATTATGTTGTGCAGCACATTTAAGTGATCGAAAAGCTCGTAGCTTTGAAAGACCATGCCGATCTTTTGCCTGATCCTGCGCCAGTCTGTGAAATTTTGATCGATCCGCTCGCCTTCGATTATAAAATTTCCGCTTTGTACCGGCTCTAACCCGTTGATCGTGCGAAGTAGGGTGCTTTTTCCACAGCCGCTAGGGCCTAGGATTACCACGACTTCGCCCTGCGCGACGCTAAGGCTGACGTCCTTTAGCGCGTGCAGCTCGCCGTAAAATTTATTGATTTTATGAAGTTCTAAAATTCCCATCAGCTCCACCTGTTTTCTAATTTTTTCGAAAGCGCCGAGATTGGATAGCAGATCAAAAAATATACGAAAAATATCGCTCCGTAGATGATTAGCGGCGCGTAATTATCGCGGAAGACATTCACTTCGATGATCTGCTGTCCGACCTTGACGAGCTCTATGACGCCGATTAGTACGGCGATCGAGGTTGTTTTTATCATCCTGCTGAATAAATTTATCGTTGCGGGCACCAGACGCCTCATCGCAAGCGGCAGGATGACATAGAGATAAATTTGAGATCTGCTAAATGCGAGCGCTTCGGCGCTTTCGAACTGATGCTTGGGTATGCTAAGCACGGCGCCGCGCACCAGATCCATCATCTCAAAAACGCCCCAGATGCTAAAGACGATGATCGAAGCCGCGATATTTGAGATGTGGATGCCAAATGCCTTGCTCGCGCCGAAATATACGATAAATAGCCAAACGATGGGCGGCATGATACGCACGATCTCCAGGCAAATTTTAAGCGGAATGTATAAAGCTCTGCGCCCGGAGGCCATTAAAATTCCAAGTACCAAGCCTAGTACGAGTGAAACCGCGATCGAGATAAGCGCGATTTGCAGCGTGACCCCAAGCCCGCCAAGAAGCCTGATTAAATTTTCGCCGCTTAAGAGTTCCATCGCTAGCCTCTCATATACGCAAGGCGCTTTTCAAGCAGCGTAAGCGCTAGCGAAAGCGGCAGGATTATGATCAGATACGAAACGCTTAGCATAAATAGCGCCTCGTTCGTCTTGTAATACAGCCCGATCACGTCCTTTGCGGCATAAACGAGATCGGCGAGCGCTACGATGCTAACGATCGAGGTTTCTTTAAGCAGAAAGATTATGTTTGCGCTGATGGAGGGCAGGGCGATCGCAAAGGCGCGCGGCAGCACGACGTAAAATACTATCTGTGCTTCGCTAAGACCGAGGCTCATCGCGCTTTCGATCTGGGATTTTTTTATCGCCTCAAAACCGAGCCTAAAGCTCTCGCTCATATAGCTTCCGCCCAAAAATGCAAGACCTACGATCGCGCAGGTAAAGCCCGAAATTTGAACGCCTAGCTTCGGCAGGCCGTAGTATAGAAAAAATAGCTGAATTAAAAGCGGGGTGTTACGCGATAGCTCGATATACGCGCTCACAAGCGGGCTTAGTAGCGGCAATCTTTTATATTTTATCAGCGTGCAGATAAAGCCGATGATGATGGATAGTAAAATCCCGTAAAATGCGAGCTTTAGCGTTAAAATTCCCGCCTTTATGAACATCGGGCTAAATTTAGCTATAAAATCAAAATCCATAAATTCTTCTTTCCGTAAGATATGCGTATTATACAGATAACTGATTAAAATAGTATTAAATTAGAATTTTTTTATAAAGATTCCGAAAATTTAGGAGTTTAAAAATATATCTTATAAATATATTTAGTCCGAGCAGATACCCGGACTATAGAATTTTGACGGAATTTTACGAGTAAAAAATATACGCGTATCCCGAAACCAAAAACGCGGAGAATATCGCTAGAATTCCGCCGCTTCGTACCATTTCCGCCTGGCGAATGCGTCCCGTGCCGAAAACCAAAGCATTCGGCGGCGTCGCTACCGGCATTATGAAAGCGCAGCTTGCGCCCACACCGATTACTATAGTAAGAGTTTCTTTTGGCAGCCCCATTTGCGCTGCTACTCCCGCAAATACTGGTACTAAAAGTGCAGCAGAGGCGGTATTGCTCGTAAATTCCGTAAGGCAGATGATGAAAACTGCCGTTACCAAAAGTACGATGTAAGTAGGCGCTCCGCCGAAAGTGTGCGCGACTAGATCGCCAAGCACCTTAGAAGCTCCAGAATCGCCTAAAACCGCACTTAGCGTAAGTCCGCCGCCAAAAAGTAGCAGCACGCCCCACTCGGTGTTTTCGGCGATGTCGTGCCACTTGGCAAGTCCTAGTATGACGATTACGACTGCCGAGCAGATGGCGACGTAAGCATCGTCCACTTTAAAGCCCACAAGGGCTGAAATTTGCTTTGAAAATATCCAGCCAAGCGCTGTTAGAGCAAATACGACGATAGTAATAATGCGCTCGCGCGTCCAAGGGATATGCTCCAGATCCATCTCTATTTTATGACTTAAATTCGGCTTGAAAATTATATAAAGCACCACAAGCATTATCGGTAGCATCACGCACATTAGCGGCAAACCTACCTTCATCCAGTCCGCGAAGCTGTAGTGCAAGGCTTGAGCCACGATTAAATTTGGCGGTGAGCCCACGAGCGTGCCCAAACCTCCGATACTTGCAGAATACGCGATGCCTAAAAGCAAAAACACGAGCGTGCCGCGATCTTTGCTCTCGTCCATGTTGGCGCAAATTCCAAGTGCGATCGGAAGCATCATCGCAGCAGTTGCGGTGTTTGAAACCCACATCGAAAGGATCGCCGTAGCAAGGCAGATTAAAATCGCAGCTACACCCAAGCGACCGCCTGCGCGGGCGATTAGCCACATCGCGATCTTTTTGTCTAGCTTTTGCATATGCAGAGCCGTTGCCAGCGCGAAGCCGCCGAAAAAGGTAAAGATCGTAGGGTTTGCAAAATTCGCAAGCGTGCTTTTGATGGTGGCAGCCGTGAAAGTGCCATCTTTAGCGAATTTACCAAGTCCGATAGCTACCGCAAGCACCGGCACCATAAGCGCGGTTACCGTGATATGCACGGCCTCTGTAAGCCACATAATTGCGATGAAAGCAAGCAGCGCAAGGCCTTTTTTGACATTGGGCTCAAACGGTAACGTGGCATATAGCGCAAAACCCACAGCAGCGGCAATCGCCATGATAATTACGCCACGCTTAGGAAACGGCACGGTGTCGGTGAGCCTGTCTAAACCCAGCTCGTCTACGTCTGAGTCTAGCGGCCCTTGTAAGCGGGAGTTGCGTAATTCCACTTTGTGTTCTTCCATAGATACTCCTTTTTTGGATTTGGCTTATGATACAAAAATGAGGCGGGAATTTTATAAATTCCAAATCAAATCGTCTTAAATTTTTAAAAGTGCAGTTACTATCGGTAACACGGCACTTATCTCGTGTGTAAATTTTAAATTATACATAAAAACGAACAACTAAATAGGCGATTTAAATTTTATCACAGATTGTTTTTAATGGTGTCCGGTGTTTAAATTTTCTAGTTGCTCACGGGGAGGCGGCGTAGAATTTCATCGAATTTCATCCAGGCAAGCGAGATAGAATTCTGTCCTTAGCAAACGAGATAAAATTTTATCCAAGGCGAGTGAGATAAAATTCTGCGTCTTACCTTAAAAATTTATCGAAATTTAAGTGGGGGG
>NZ_CALIIU010000035.1 GCF_938017775.1 uncultured Campylobacter sp. | reverse complement strand
AAACGCTGAAAATTCTGCTTTTAAGAGCACTAAAAATCCCGCTAGCATTAGCGAAAATAATGCGATATCTTGCAGCAATGTAGAAATTTCTAGCGCAGATATTGTGCAAAATTTTAATGCAGCTAGCGCGGAATGCGTATTTATCGTTGGACATAATCCGACAATAGGCGCAATTTGCTCTCTTTTAGGCGAGAAGGAAGTCGATAAATTCCCTCCTTGCTCGATTTGCGGCTTAGAATTTGACGTTCATAAATTCTCAGAAATTACTGATCATAGCGGCAAAATGGTAATGCTACAATGCCCTTAATTACGCTTTTAACGCTTCATAATTACAATCGAGCGGCTCATTGGCGCATAAGGCTAATTTTGCCGAGCATTGTCATATACTCATAAAATAAGACCATATGGCAAAATAGCAAATTATTTTTGAGATAACTTTAAATTTTAAAAAATTTCCAATGATGTGACTCGCCTTGAAATCGTGGACTAAATGAGTCAGAAAACTAAATTTCATATTTTTAGATGATCGAGTGTTAGCACTTTCGCTTGAAATTCCATTTGCTTTGAAAAACCTTAAGTTTAGATTTTCCGGACGAAAATTTCGTGCTGAAATTTTCTCAAAAACATAAATTTATTGAGAAGAATAAAATTTATTAAGTAAAATTTAATAGTAGTCGTGGTATTATTCCCTAAAAATTTTGATAGGGAATTGATAATGAGACAATACGAAACTTATAGATGCGAAAAATGCGGCGCGGAGGTCGAGGTTCAAAACGTAGGCGGCGGCACGCTTAGCTGCTGCGGCGAGCCGATGAAATGCATCACCGAGGATCTGACGCAGGTAAATTTGATGAAGGCATTCGCAGGCGAATCGCAAGCGCGCAACAAATACGATCTTTACGGCGATTTAGCCAAAGAGGCGGGCTTTCATGCCATTGCGCGACATTTTTACGAGGCCGCCGAAAACGAAAAATGGCACGCCAGAGCCGAGCTAAAGGCGCATCACGCGGCTGCGGGCATTCCGCTTGATAAGATGGATAAAAATCTGCTTGATGCCGCCGCCGGCGAGCGCTACGAGCACGAGAACATGTATCCAAGCTTTGCTAAAATCGCGACCGAAGAGGGTAAAAAAGAGGTTGCGCGCCTTTTTAACGCTATCGGTAGGGTCGAGGAGGAGCATGAGCGCGAATACAACGAGCTTCAAAAGATCCTGCTAGAAGAGGGCTTTTTTGAGAGTTTCGACGAAGAAGTTTGGGTGTGCGAGGTCTGCGGTCACGTTCATCGCGGCAAGAAAGCCCCGGGCGCCTGTCCGCTCTGTAAGGCTCCGCGCGAGTATTTCAAAAAACAAAGACTTGTTTAATTTTGATGTTTACGGCACGGCGTTTTTGCGATAGCTTTCGAAGCCGTCGCAAATCTCGTTTATTGTCGCGAACCGATCGCTTAAATATTGGCTTAAAATTTTGCGCGAGATTTCGTCTTTTTGCTCCTTTTTGTCGCGGACTCCGTGGCTAGACGAAATCTCGGGCTAAATTTATTTAGCCTAAACTCCTTTTCTTATCCCCCTAAGAAATGAAATCCTGCTCGCAAGAGCGGGATTTCTGTCGTAAAATAAATCTAAAATAATCATGCCGATGATTTTATCTCTTTAAATTTTATTAGAAATTTCTATAATTCTTGCGCTATTTACGAAGCAAACTTCGCGTCAGTAAATTTCGCAGCAAACTTTAGTGGCAAATATTTTGCGTCTTTAAATTTTTAAGGCGCATTCGATGCGATGAGAATTTGGAAGCAAATCAAACTGTAAAATTTCGAGGGTTTAAATTTTAAATCAGAAATTCCATCCTTGCGGAATTTGCAGATAAATTTTATATCCGCTACCTCTTAATATGTCGATTATCTTTTGCTTATAAAATCCTCGGATGAAATCCCGTATCGTCAAAATTTAAATGAAATTTTATACTAAATTTATCTGGAATTTTAGGCAAAATCGCATGAGAAAATCTAAAAAGTAAATTATTCTATATTCCAAAAGAGTAAAATTTTAAATTTTTTGCAATCAAGCTCTAAAGCTCGCGCGTTAATTTAAAATTTTGCCGAGTTAAATTCTAAAGCTCGCAGGGTAAAATTTTTAGGTTTTGTTATGCGAGTATGAAAAACAAATTTCAGAATTTTTCAAAATAAAATTCCAAAACTTTTGTGAAATAAATTCCATAAAAACGATTTTAAAGCCGTCTCAAAACGAAATTCAAAAAATCTCGCTCAAGCAAGCCTCTCGCTACCTCAAATTTTAAAATTTCACTCTTCGAATTCCTCCGCGACCTTCGCCGCAAGGCGCAGTTTGTCGCTATCGAAGTGGGTGTAGATGCGCGAAGTATTTAGGCTCGCGTGACCGAGGGCTTCTTGGACGAGCACGAGGTCCTTTTGCTTTTTGTAAAGCATCGTCGCGAAGGTGTGGCGCAGCATGTGAGCGCCGTTTTTTTCCTTGCGGATGCCCGCGCTCATTAAAATTTTCTCCACGATGCCGCTGACGTATGCTTGCGTAAGCGGCGCGCCGTTTTTAGTGACGAAAAGATAGCCCTCTTTGTTGGCAAAGTTCGTCTCCAGCGCGTTTAGATGTTCCTCGATCAGGTGGCGCTTGATCATTACGATGCGGTATTTATTGCCCTTGCCGCGGATTCGGATGACGAAAAGATCGCCCTCGGGCGCGATATCTTTGCGCTTGAGATTTATCGCCTCGCCCACGCGGATGCCCGTATAGACGATGATTTTTACGATTAGGCGGTTGCGATGAGCAAAGGAGGGAAACTCGCTTAAATTTATCGCGTCCAAAAACCGCTTCAGCTCCTCCTCGCTCATAAACTCCGGAAGCTTCGTGCCGCGGCTGCCGCTAATGCCGCCCCAGTGCTTAAGCTCGATGCCGAAGTTATGCGAGGTGCCGTCCTGCTCGTTCTGGCGGTCGATGAAGCCGAAAAAATTTATTAGCGCGATGCGGTAGTTTTTTTTACTCGCATCGCTCAACCCGCCCGTAATCGAGGCTAAAATTTCGCTCAAAAGCTCCTCGTCGATATTTTTCATGCTCTCAAGACCGTACTGCATGATCGCTTCGTAAAATTTTTTAAGCGGATTAAAATAGGTGTTGATGCCCGTAAGACCCGCGTTTCGTGCGTCTTTTGCGAGCCGCTCGAGTTCATTGATATTCGCGACCTCGTGATTTAGCGCCAGGCTTGCGCGGCGAAACAGCGCGTCGTTTTTCAGCTCCTTATTCGATAGCGCGCTTAGCTTGTAGCGCACGAATTTTACGAGCCAAAACAGCAGCGATTTTTCAAAGCTATCCTTATAGTCGAGCGGGAATTTCATCTGTTCTCCTCGCTGTCGCCGAAGATCACGAAAGGCAGCATCAGAGTGTTTTTGATGAGATTATACGGCGTTTTTAGCACGTCGGCCGCAACGCCGGTCGAGTAGGTAGGCTTTTTCATCGTGCCGCGAATCTCGATGATCGTGGAGATCGTGTTGTTCTCGCCCAAGATGATATGATTTAGCAGCGGGATTTTTGAGATTATCGAGCTTGCGTCTTTGAGGTATTTAAGCTCCAGATCGATATTCAGCGCGCCGCTTTTCATATCCACTTCGCCGTTGCCCACGATGTCTGCGCTACTGCCGGTAAAGTTCATCGCGTTTATGTAAATTTTATCGCCGCTGCGGCGAAAGTAAATTTTGCCCTTCTGCACGCTAAAGCCGCGATCGTTGAAATCGGGCGTCTTAAACGTAAGCAGCGACGGCACGGAGTTTATAAAGCTAAGCAGCCTTTGATAGATGATGTAGTCCTTCAGATAGGTGTTTTGCACATTGATCTCGCCGCGATAGTTGCGCGGATCGATGCCGCTTGCTTTCAGCGTAAATACCCCTCCGTCGAAGCTCTGCGAGCCTAGGAATTGATTAAGTGCCTCGCCGCTGATGTTTTGCGCAAAAATTTGAAGCAAGCTCTTTTTAAAGATCAACTTCACATCGCCGCGCTTAAAGCTTGCGTTTAAATTCATATTTTTACCGTCCAGCACGCCGTTAAAGTGCGTAAATTTCAGCGTCTTATTAAGATCGGATAGCACGATCGCAGAGTTTTGTCCGCTGAAATTTATCGGCGAGCGCTCCTTCGTGCCGCTATTAAACTCGCTGGTTTGCACGCTCGTATTGATCGCGACGTCCACGTCTTTTAAAGAGACGAAATTTCCGCCTTTGTTGATTTTGAGAGAAATTTTACCGCTTCCACTAGAGCCGTCCAGATCGCCTCCGCGCACCCGAAGCGCGAAAGAGTCGTTTTTATAATGGCTTCCGTCTTTGTTTAGCAGACCGAAATCAAAGATGAGATTGCTGCTGCTGATATCTAAGTTTGTAAAATCGCTAGTTAAAATTTTAAGATCTCCGCCGCTAATGCCCGCGTTTTTAAGCGTCTTGGAAAAGGGCAAAATTCCGCTAATATCGGGCGAGCTGATCTCGATCCGCTCGCCAAAGCTCATCTTCGCGCCTAAAAATTGCGAGCTCAGCACCGGCGCTTTGCCGCTAAAATCAAGGCTTATATTATCTCGCGCGTCGCCAAATTTTAAAATTTCTTTGCCGTTCGGGGAGAGATTGAAGCTATGAATAACGCCGTTAAATTTAGCTTTGCGCGTGGCGATATCGATACTGCCGCTTGCAGTGGCGTTAAAAATTTCATTTTGCAGATTCGCGTCTTTGATATCGATTTTTTTCTCGGTGATGTGCACCCGCGCGGCTTTGGAGTGAAATTTTGCTTTAGAGATCATCAGATCGGCATCTTTTAGCGTCACGTTCGCATCGACCTTGGCGCTTTCCTTTTCGACGTCTACGTCTATCAGCACGCGCGCATCGATCCCGCCGCCTAGCGGATATACGGGCTCGTCTATGCCGTAGCTTTGCAAAATATCTACAAGGTCCTTGCCCAAGCTCTCTTTAGTCCGCAGATCCAGATATACGATCGGCCTCTCTTCAAATAGCCCGCCGATACGCACGCCGCTTCCCTCCAGGCTTTTGCCTTTAAATTTAGGCTCGTTCAGCGTGAAGCTTAGATAATCGTTTTTGAGCGTGATGTTGGCATCTTTCACCGTTACGGCTTCGATTTGCGGTTGAAATTTTATCGTAAGATCCTGCGCGTAAGCCGTGGCGCTGACATTTTCGGCGATTGGGCGCGGATCTTTCAGATCGATTTTGGCGTGCAGATTTTCGATGTAGTAGTTTTGCGCGACCGCCTTGCCGTAGATCCACTCGTTCGCAAGAGGATTTAGTCCCGTAAGTGCGCCCAGCTCATTCATAAAATTTTTCAGACTCAAGGCCGAGGCGCGGTTTATCTCGATATTTAGCTCCGAGCCTATGTTGTGCACATCAAGCTCGCCCGCGATCTCGTGCGAAGCGAAGGTGCCGTTAAAATCATACGTATCGGCTTTAAAATTTGCTCGCGCCGTGCCGTGCAGAGTGAGATTAAAATCATTTAGCTTAAGCTCGATCGGATCAAAGCTCAGTCCGTTTGCGCCCGGCGTGATTTTTGAGCTTAGCCTAAAAAACCGCGTATCTGCGTAAAAAACGTCGCTTTTGTATTTTAGCTTTAGGCTTTCGCCTTTGATCTTTAAATTTTGCACATCGATCTCTTCGAAAAAGGAGTTAATTAGCGAGATTTTTTTGCTAAATTCTAAAATTTTCTCGCTTTGCGTGCGCAGATCGGTGGAATTTTGCTCTAAATTTCGTGTATTATTTTGCGTAATTTCAAGATTTTTGATGCGCAGCACGAGACTTTTATTTAGCTTGAGATAAAACCCTTCAAGCTTTGCAAAGCCCACGTCCAGCTGCGAAATCGCAATACCGTGCTTTAGGCCTACCGCGCAGATTATAAAAAGTATAGTAAGAGCAAGAAAAAATCTAGCTAAAAATTTATACATCATCGTCCCATTAAAAAGCTACGCCCAAAACCAAATCGGGCGTGCCGAAAAACTGCGCTTATAATATGAAATTTATTCAAAATTTTGGCTTATTTGCCTATAATTTCAGCTAAATTTTGAAAGGAACGCATGAAATTCTTTATAAAGCTCATCAAAGCGGCGTGCATTTGTATCGAGCTTGCGGCTATTTTACTTTTGGCCGTGGGCTTTGATCTGCACGAGCGCGTCGGCAACGAGAAAACCGTGCAGATAGGCCAGGGCAGCTCAACGAAAATTTTATCGCAACTCTCTAAGAGCTATCCTAAATTTACGAAATTTGATGCGAGGCTGCTTTCTTTTTACGGCGGCGCAAAAACCGGAGAGCTGGAGCTTAGCGGCGAAAATTTGCCCAAATATCAGTTTTTATATGAGCTAAGCGTTGCAAAGCCCGTGATGAACGAGATCAAGCTGATCCCGGGAGAGACTACGATCGTGTTTTTAAAACAGCTTGCGAAAGATCGCGGACTGAGCTTTAGCGAGCTTGAGCGCGAATACAACGCCACGGCGCCGTTTTACGAGGGCTTTTTGGTGCCTGAAACCTACAAAATTAGCAAAAACGAAAGCGAAAAAAATATCATTGACCACCTCATCTCAAGCGCGCAAAAATTCCACGAAGGATTGTCGCGCGAGCTTAGCGGCGACTATAACGCCACGGCGTGGAAGCAGGTGCTGATCAAGGCCTCGGTCATTCAAAAAGAGGCCGCAAACGCCGATGAAATGCCGCTCGTAGCCTCCGTCATCGACAATCGCTTAGCCAAAAATATGCGCCTTCAGATGGACGGCACGCTGAATTACGGCGAGTTTTCGCACGTCAAGATCACTCCGCAGCGCATCCGCACCGACACCAGCCACTACAATACCTACCTCAACGACGGACTTCCCAAAGAGCCCGTGTGCGTGGTCTCTCGCGATGCGATACGCGCCGTTTTTGCGCCTGCAAAGAGCGAGTATCTGTATTTTATGCGAAACAAAAAAACCGGGCTTCACGATTTTGCGCGCACACAAGCCGAGCACGAGCGCAACGTAAAGGCGCAGAGGTAAAATTTAAGTCCGTTTCGGCATTAAAATTTAAAAATGAAATTTCGTCTTTAAATTTTAAAATTTAACCCCAGCAGTTATAAAAATGCGGGTCGATATTTGGGAGATAACAATGAAAATAGCGATATTCGGCGCGGGAAACATCGGTGCGGCGGTAGCAAACGATCTTATCGTAAGCGATTCTTTGAGCCAAAAGTTAGACAGCATCGCGCTTGTGGATGCGGTAGAACAGATCGCGCGCGGCAAGGCACTCGATCTAGCCCATACGGCGGCGGTTTATGAGCGCGACATGCGCATAAGCGGCAGCACGGAGCCCAGCGACATAGCGGAGGCAGGCATCGTCGTGATCACGGCGGGGCATGCAAGAAAGGCGGGGCAGAGCAGGGAGGAGCTGTTTGGTAGCAACGCCGCCATCGTCGCGCAATGCGCGCGAGATGCCGCAAAATACGCGCCTAACTCCATTATCGTGATCGTAACCAATCCGCTTGATATGATGGTCTATGTGGCGCTGCAGGCCAGCGGGTTTGCAAAAGAGCGCGTCATCGGCATGGCGGGCGAGCTAGACGGCGCACGGCTTAAATTTGAACTCGCGCGAGCGAGCGGCAAGGAAATTTCATCGATGAGAAGCGCGATCGTGGGCCCGCATAGCGAAGAGATGATCGCGCTTAAAAACGAGCTGGGATTTGAAATTTCGGATGAAATTTTTGGTCGCGCGGTGCAAAATACCAAACGCGCCGGCGCGCAGATCGGCGAGCTACTGGGCACGTCGGCGTATTTGGCGCCCGCTGCGGGCATCGTAAAGATCATAAAATACATCCTTTTTGATACCTGCGGCACGCTCGCCTGCTGCGTCGCGGATAGATCGGGAGTGCCTTTGGGGCGCTTCGTAAGCGTCGGCAAAATGGGCGCGATAGAGAGAAATTTCGCCTATTCGGGCGAGTTTTACGCGCAGCTTGAACGGATGCGTGAGCGGATAGCGGGGCTGAAGTTTTAGTGGATATGGAGCGAATTCGGCGCGACGCAGAATTTGCAGAGCTAAAATTTTAAAGCGCAGAATTCTTGTGATAGAATTTGCAGCATCAAATTTCACTTTGGCAAGAAATTTAAGCTCGCGGAATTTTGTAGCGTAAAATTTCATTCGCTGCGGAATTTTAAAATTTGCACAATTTTGCCCGCTGTGAAATTTCATAGATTAAAATTTTACTTTGGCGCAGCATTTTGCGTGACGTAAAATTTTTAAACGCTACAAAATTTTAAAATTTAAACTCTGCAAAATTTAAAAACTAGAGGAATTTAATGCGATCAAAGCAGGCTTGCGCCGCAAAATTTCAAATTTTAAATCGCGAAGCGGGATTTAGTGCGGATTTTGATAAATTAAGGAGAAAATATGAGCGAAAATGAGAGCCAGCGCGCCGTCTGGACGGATGAGAGCCGCTGTAAGGCGTGCAATATCTGCGTAAGCGTCTGTCCTAGCGGCGCGATCGCGATGAGACAGGACGAGGGCGCCGTGCAGGGCATGATGATCGACGTGGTGGACGAGGGTGCCTGTATCGGTTGCAGGGAGTGCGAGTTGCACTGCCCTGATTTTGCGATTTTCGTTGCGCCCAAGGGCTTTAAATTCGCTCGTCTAAGCTCGCAGGCTAGAGAGATGGCTGAAAAAATCAAAAACAATAATTTTATGAAACCCAAGGACGCATAATGAGAGAGGTGATTTCCACAGGCAACGCCTTAATTGCGCGCGCAGCGATTGATTGCGGCTGTAATTTTTTCGGCGGCTACCCGATCACGCCGAGCAGCGAGATCGCGCACGAGATGAGTCGCTTGCTACCTAAGGTCGGAGGCAAATTTATCCAGATGGAGGATGAAATTTCGGGCATTTCTGTAGCTTTGGGCGCGTCTATGAGCGGTGCGAAGGCGATGACGGCAAGCTCCGGCCCTGGAATTTCGCTAAAATCAGAGCAGATTGGACTTGGCTTCATCGCTGAAATTCCGCTTTTAATCGTAAATGTTATGCGCGGAGGTCCTAGCACCGGGCTTCCTACGCGAGTGGCGCAGGGCGATATTTTGCAAGCTCGCAACCCCACTCACGGTGATTTTCAAAGCATCGCGCTGTGCCCGGGCTCGCTAAAGGAGGCTTATACGCAAACCGTGCGCGCCTTCAATTTAGCCGAGCGGTTTATGACGCCGGTATTTTTGCTACTTGATGAGACGCTTGGGCATATGCAGGCTAAGGCGATGCTCCCTGAAATTTCGGATCTAAAAATCGAGCGTAGGGCGGAATTTAAAGGTAGTCCGAAAGATTATGAGCCTTACGATGCTGCGCCCGATAAGCCTGCGGTGCTAAATCCCTTTTTTAGGGGATACCACTATCACATAACGGGGCTGCATCACGGCGCGAAGGGCTTTCCGACCGAAAACGAGCAGATCGTGGATCGCTCTATAAAAAGGCTTTTTAATAAAATTTCGACGCATGAAGATGAGATCGTGCAATACGAGGAATTTATGCTAGATGACGCTGATTCTTGCATCATCGCCTACGGCAGCGTTAGCTTAGCAGCAAAAGACGCGATTTTAAAGCTACGTGGGCAAGGCGTGCGTGTGGGACTTTTTCGCCCGATCACGCTATGGCCAAGCCCAGCGCGCAAGCTAAGGGAGCTAGGGGAGAGATTTAATAAAATTTTGATCGCCGAGCTAAATTTAGGGCAGTATCTGCTAGAGGTGCAGCGCGCTTGCTTGAGAGATGATTTTAAGACGCTTCTTAAGGCAAACGGCAGACCGATCAGCCCTAGCGAGATTATCGAGAAAGTAAAGGAGCTTTAAATGGCGTTTGATTACGACAAATATCTAAGAACGGACAAGATGCCTACGCTTTGGTGCTGGGGCTGCGGCGACGGAGTGATCTTAAAAGCGATCATCCGCGCGATTGACCGCATAGGCTGGAGTATGGACGATGTATGCGTTGTAAGCGGTATCGGCTGTAGTGGCAGGATGTCGAGTTACATAGACTGCAATACCGTCCATACGACGCACGGACGTGCGATAGCTTATGCTACGGGTATCAAGCTTGCAAATCCAGGCAAACACGTAATCGTAGTTACTGGCGATGGCGACGGGCTTGCGATAGGGGGCAATCACACGATCCATGGATGCCGCCGTAATATCGATCTAAATCATATCTTGGTAAATAATTTCATCTACGGGCTTACGAACTCGCAGACGAGTCCTACGACACCGCGCGGGTTTTGGACGGTTACGGCACAATACGGCAATGTCGATCCCAGCTTTGATGCGGCGAAACTTGCGATCGCTGCCGGAGCAACTTTTGTCGGACGCGAGAGCGTGACAAATCCAGAAAAAATTGAGCAACTTCTAGCCAAGGGCTTTGAGCACGAGGGTTATAGTTTTTTTGATATTTTTAGCAACTGCCACGTAAATTTGGGTCGTAAAAATAAAATGAGCGAGGCGGTGCAAATGCTAAAGTGGCTTGATTCGCGCACGATTTCCAAAGCAAAATTTGACGCTCTTAGCGAGGATGAGCGAGCGGGGCTATTTCCGCTTGGAGTTTTACATGAAGATAATGGGCGCACCGAATACACAAAGGCATATCAAAAGGTGATAGACGCGGCACAAAGCGGCGAAGCGATAAATTTTGAAGGACTAAGATGAATCAATTAAGATTTGTGGGAGTGGGCGGTCAAGGCGTGATTTTAGCAGGCGAAATTCTAGCTGCGGCAAAGATCGCGCACGGCGGCTATGGAATCAAGGCATCTACGTATACCTCTCAGGTACGTGGCGGACCTACGAAAGTGGATATTATCTTAAGCGATGAAGAAATTCTATATCCTTACGCGAGTGAGGGCGAGATCGATTTCATGCTCGCAACGGCGCAGAGTAGCTACGATGCTTTCAAAAATGGCGTGAAAAAAGGCGGCGTGATCGTAATCGAGCCGAATTTAGTAACGCCGAGCGATGAGGATAGGATAAACTTTAAAATTTATGAAATTCCAATCATCACCATCGCAAAATACGAAGTCGGAAATGTCATCACTCAAAGTGTCGTGGCTCTAGCGATCGCAGTAGAGCTTAGTCGCTGTATGGACTCAGGGCTAGTAAAAAAGCAAATGCTCCGCTCTGTGCCTGAAAAAACCCGTGCGCTAAATGAAAAGGCGTATGATTTGGGGATGAAATACGCGAGAGAGGTTTTAGATTGAATTTAAAGACTTCATATAGAATTTATG
>NZ_CALIIU010000034.1 GCF_938017775.1 uncultured Campylobacter sp. | reverse complement strand
CGAGTTAAATTTAACGGGTCAAATTTTATCTCGCTTTTATTCCGCTTGATCCGATAGGTAAAATTTTATCCTTTTTCATCTCTTTTACGCTTTACGGACGAGCTTTAAAATTTATCCAAATTAAAATTTTACCGAAAGAAGCCGTGCGAAAATCATCGCTTTTTTTAATATCTCAGCGCCGTACTAGGGCGCAGTCAATGCCTGTAAGAGCTTAAAGACAAATCAGTTTGCTGATGGTCTGCTTGCGGTAAAATGCTTATGAAATTTTACTAGATTAAATAGCTACGTTAAATTTAAATAGCAGGTTTTAGAATTTTAAAATTTCGAGGAGTGGATTGAATAAATTTGAAATTTCGCCGATCTATCTTGTAAATTTATCGTCTAAATTTAGCCCTTGCTGCATTAAATTTAAGAGTCCGTGTAAATTTAGAGAGTTTAGATTGAAGCATTTAACAAGCAAGGGCTCGCTTGATAATGCATGATGGGAAAGAATAAATTTTTCGGGTTTAACGCTCTTTTTGCGTCATATACGAGGCAAAATAATACGGATGAGAAAGAGCGGAAAATACTCCGCTCTTTAAAGCTTTAGTTGGCGCTTAGATCAAATTTATACGCAGCTTGCAACCATATCTCATTCTCGTCGAACTTCCTATTTACGCCGCTAGCGTAGTGGTCGCTTCTCTCAAGCGCAGTGTAGGTTACGCCCAAGCTTAGCCCCTTAACGGCCTTAGGAGCGTAGTTTGCCGTTACCGCCCAGCCCTCTACGTCCATGCTGGTGCCGACCTTTTGGCCCGCAGCCCCGCTAGCATTGATATTATTCGTGCCGCCTACTCTGTCCTGATCGCCTTTTACGTAGTGTAGCGCGGTTTTGAAGCCATCCAAGCCGATAGCGCCGAAGTTGTAATCAAGCACGATCTTGTGCGTATCCATACCCGCATATCCTGTGAAGACGAACGGACCTCTAATAGGCAGAGCGGTGTATGATCCAGGGCCGTTGCCGACGCCCAAAATAACGGCATCGTCGTCGCTAACGGTCGTATAGGCATACGATAGACCGAATCCGAAAAACTCGCTAACCGAGACTCTTGCGCCGAACATATCGCCGTCAAGCCTTCTTGGCTCCAGCCCTCCGTCCACGCGCGAACCTTTGTAGTTAAGATCAAATCCCAGCTTTAAAATCTCGCCTACCGGCACTTTTACATTTGCCTCGGCAAGATACAAGCTAACGTCGCCGTCTTTTAACGCGTTAGCGGGTTTTACGTCCGTTACCGCTGCGTAAGCGCCGGTTAAAGTAGTATAAGGCAAGGATTTGTTTTGAACATATGCGGAGAAGATATTTTCAAATTTTACGGCGACCGGACCGGTCATATTACCCAGAATCACCATATCTTTAAACAAAGGAGCCTTTCCTTCGCCGGCTGGAGCGCCCATAGCGGTTTTGCTCCTTCCTTGGAATTTATAAAACCATCCGCCCCACAAGGTGGTATCGGGGATATCTTTATTAGATATCGCCACGCCCTCGAAAGCTTCTTTAAACGCCCTCGTATAGTTGCCTGCTACCAGCGGAGTAACGACATATTGTCTACCCGCCTTTATATCGGTATTTCCTATGCCGTATCCTAGGTATAATTCCGATAATACCGCACCCTTGGTATACCACTCCTTATCGTAGGCGGTCTTATTGCTTGAGCCTACATGATACGGCATCAACCAGCCTTGTCCGGTAAGCCCTATTCTAAAGCCGTAAAGAGGATCGGTAACGTATCCGAGCTCAAGACCCACGCCGAATGCCTCGTAGTCGTTATCGCCCGTAGCGGCTTCGCCTCTATTGCCTACGGTTTTATTGGCGTAAGTTGTCTTTACCGTTCCGCCAAGCTTACCGTTAGTGATCGCATCGGCTACGCTCTCCGCCGCGCTTAGCGAGGATACAGCACATGCGCAAACCGCAGCAGCTAAACTTAGTTTGATGAGTTTCATTCGAAATCTCCTTTCATAAAGATTTACAAATATTTATAAAATGAATTATATCAAACAATCTCGCTGTTAGCGATAAAAAAGGGGGAAATTTAAAATAAAATTACGCAACTTTGTAAAGATTAAATTAATGAATAGTGAAATTTATCGCCCGATTTATGATTTTATGATTTGACGAATATTTTCGGCTCGCGCTCCAACCTCGGCTCGAAGATAAAAGCGATCAAAATTTTAAAATTTCAAAAACGCCGAACCGAGCCGCCGAATAAAATTTTACCGAAATCAAAGAGTGAAATTCCGCCGCTTTTAAATTTTAAAATTTAAAAAGCGCGGTGAAGTTTGCCTGCAGAAATTTCTCTTTAAATTTAAAACGCGGCCACATAGATATATGCAGCCGCGCGGAATTTTACTAGCGGATCGAAGCTCTAAATTTAGATAATCTATAGAGCCTTTGCGATCAGCTCGTTTACGTTTTTGATAAACTCGCTCGGATTTTCAAGCTCCTGCCCCTCGCTAAGACGCGCCAGATCGTAGATTATCTCAGATACTTGCGGCAGCATCAGTTTATCGGTCTGCAGCTTTTTGATGATCTCGTGATCGGCGTTGATCTCCAAAATCGGCTTTATTGGCGGCAGATTGCGGTTTCCCATCTGTTTAAGCAGCTGCTGCGTCGCAAAATCGGGATCGTTCTCGTCAAAAACAAGGCAGGAAAGCGAGCCGCTTAGACGCGATGAAATTTTAACATCCTTGACGCGTTCGCCTAAAATTTCTTTGATCTTTGCGGCGATCTCTTTGGCTTGCGGCGTCGCGGCATCGTCGCTCGCAGCCTCCTGCTTGATCGAAGTCGCATTTTTAACCGGCGTCTTGTCAAACTCAAAAACGCCAGGCATCACGATCGTATCGATCTCATCGTCGCAGAGCAACACCTCCGTACCTTCGGCGTTAAATTTCTCGATCAGAGGCGAGCTTTTAAGCATCGCGGCGCTATTTCCCGCGATATAATAGATCTCTTTTTGCTCCGCGCCCATTTTTTCCTTATACTCGCTAAGCGTGATGAGCCCGTCTCGCAGGTTCGATTTAAAAAGGCAAAGCTTTAAAATTTCCTCTTTGTTTACGCCGAAGCCGTAAAGTCCCTCTTTCAAAACCTTGCCGAATAATTCGTAAAATTTTATGTATTTTTCCCGATCGTTCTGCAAAAGCCTCTGCAGCTCGGATAGAATTTTTTTCACACTCTGTTCGCGGACGTAGGCTAGAATTCGGTTTTCTTGTAAAATTTCGCGACTTACGTTTAGCGGCAGATCCTCGACGTCCATTATGCCGCGCACGAAGCGCAAGTAGCTAGGCAGCAGCTCTTTGGCGTCGTCGGTGATGAAAACGCGCTTGACGTAGAGCTTCACGCCGCTTTGATAATCGACGCGGTATAGATCGAAAGGCTCACTGCTCGGCACGTAAAAAAGCGTCGTGTACTCATGCGTGCCCTCGGCCTTGGTGTGGATGTAAAACAGCGGATCGCCGCTATCGTGGCTGATCTGCTTGTAAAATTCATTATAATCGCCCGGCTTTAGGCTGCTTTTCGGCAGCTGCCAAAGCGCACTAGCGCGGTTGATCTGGACGTTTTTGATTTCGCTATGTCCCTGCTCGCCCTCTTTTTGCGCGGGTACGTATTCTTCTTTATCCATAAAGATCGGGTAAGGGATGTGGTTGGAGTATTTTTTGATAATGCCTTCAAGCCTGTAGCCGTCCAAAAACTCCTCATCTTTCATATGCAAGATTATCATCGTGCCGAAGCTCTCTTTTTGCGCCTTTTCGATCGCGTAGTTGCTCGCGTCGCTGCTCCATTTATAGCCGTCCTGCGAGAGCGGCTTGCGGCTGATAACTTCGATACGATCCGCTACCATAAACGCCGAATAAAACCCGACGCCGAACTGCCCGATGAGGTTGCTGTCCTTTGCCGCATCGCCGCTAAGGCTCGCCATAAAGCCCTTCGTGCCGCTGCGCGCGATAGTGCCTAGATTGCTCTCTAGCTCGGCCTCGTCCATGCCGATGCCGTTGTCGCCGATGCTTAGCGTTTTGGCCTCTTTGTCGATCTTTATATCGATGCGCGGCACATACGAAAGCGCCTTGTAATCGTCATTCGTAAGGCTTAGATAGTTTAATTTATCCAGCGCGTCGCTTGCGTTTGAGATAAGCTCGCGCAGGAAAATCTCCTTGTTTGAATAAAGCGAATGGATCATCAAATTTAGCAGATCATTCACTTCGGTCTTAAATTTTTTCTTTGCCATTATGCGGTCCTTTTTAAAAATTTTGGCAGATTATATCATGGAGTGCTAATCTTGTCAAGAGTAGAATAAATAAACTTGATATGAATCCTATCAAGTTTTGTAAATTTATGCGCGTCCGAAGTATATAAAATTTAAACCTAGCTGTGGATAATCCTAGCAAGAACCCGTCTAAATTTGACGGCGTATTTACACTAAATTTGCAGATTTTTCTTGGTCATATTTTTTTGAAAAATTCAAAACAAAATGATATAATCCGCCTCGATTTCAATGCGATTTTTATGATAAAAGCGGGCGTTTGACTAAAACAAAATTTATCGAGCAAAAAAAAGGATTTCATTTGAATAACGAAGAAATTATACGGCGCATAAATGAGCTGAGAGAAAAGCGTGGCAAAAATTTAAAAAGCCCAAACGAAAATATCTGCGAGGCGGACGCTAATGCAGATCTGAATATGGACGCCGCCGTAAATCTGGTCGAAAAATCAGGCGCAGGTTCGGCCGTAAATTTAAGCCAAAAACCGAGCCCCAAGCCTTCCGTCGTTACTTTAATGGATGGGCAATCGATCAAAGACGCAGATCTCCGCGCTCCGCACAAAAATCGCTCTACGCCGAAAATGCTCCCTCTCGTCATCGTATGTATAGTCGCGGTTTTTATAGCGATAAAGGCACCTTTTCGCACGGAGGCTTTGAATGAAACCCAAATTCCGATCAATCAAGCAAATGAAGACGCGAATAAAAATCCTAAAGAAATTTCTATTCGCACCAAAGACGGTACTTTAAAAATGAAAAATCCCGTAAGATTTCGCGAAGATTGCGACGGCGGAGACGGCAATGCCTGCGCCGTGCTTTCGAGCCTGCTGCTATTAAATGGCGAAATTTCGCAAGATGGCGCCAAAGATCTGCTTAAAAAAGGCTGCTACGAGCTTAACGGCGGCGAAAGCTGCACGAAACTTGCAGGCTACGAGGATAGAGATTCGCAAGAGGGCAGAAAACTGTATAAAAAAGCATGCAAGCTCGGTAACGGCGAGGGCTGCTTTATGTTCGGTTACGTCGCGTATTTTGACGACAATGACAAGGAGGCGGGCGCGCAATACTTTGAGCGATCGTGCGAGTTGCGATTTGCGGAGGCGTGCTATTTTCTAGTGGGAATTTATTCAAATGATCCGGCAAAATCGCAAAGATATCAGGCTCTGTTTGAAAAATATCAACAAGAAAACGACGATGCAATAATCAGCTTTAGGCGCAGATAATTTTACGGCTCAAATGCACTTTTGCGCATTGCGCTTGCGGGTTTAAATTTGCGCAAATCAAAAAACGTCCGTCGCCTGCAAGCATACAAATTTCAAATTTTTACTCAAACCGAAGTGCCGCGTAAAATTTACGCAAACGCAAAAAGTAAAATTTAATCGGTTTAATAAATTTAAAGCCTCGCGCAGAGATCGCCTTAAATTTACGCAAGCTCATACTGTCCGGCGCGCTTTTAAATTTTACTCATTACGTCGCCAATGATCGCTTGCGCGCCGTTTCGATCCGCAAGCTCAAGCAGCCCTTTGCTCGCGCGCGCCACGTCAAAGCTCTCAATCAAGCTCAAAATCCGCTCGCCGCTTGCGTCCTGCTGGCGTAAAATTTCGCAAAGTCCGCGCTCTTTAAGAAATTTCGCGTTATAAAACTGATGATCCGCCGCCGCGAACGGAAACGGCACGAATATCGCCGGCAGGCCATTTGCGCAGAGCTCCCACAGCGTACTAGCGCCGCTGCGCCCGACGCAAAGATCGGCGCTTGCGATGAGCTCGTGCATGTTTTTGCAAAAGCCTACGAGCTGTACATCTAGGCCCTGCTGCGCGTAGGTCTGGGAGATACGCTTAAACTCGCGCTCGCCGCACTGATGGATCACGCCGTAGCCGAGGCTCAAAAGCTTGGGCGCAAGCTCCACGGCAAGCGAGTTGATAAAGCTCGCCCCCTGCGAGCCGCCCAAAAAGATGACCCTCTTAAGCGCCGTGCGCGGCCGCGCCGTCTCGAAAAAAATATCCGCGATCGGATAAGCAAACGCGGGCTTTTCATAGGAGCTGTAAAATGCGCGCGCAAATGGCCTCAGCAGGCGGTTGAGCCGCCCGCAAACGGCATTTTGCTCGTGGATAAAAAACGGCACGCGAGAAAGGATCGCCGCGATGGATGCGGGCGCCGAGCTGTATCCGCCCACGCTGATGAGCGCGCGGACGCCGTTTTGCTTTAAAATTTTACGCGCCGCAAGCGAGAGGCGCAGGATATTTAACAGCGAGGCTAGCTTGGCAAGGCCCTTTTTATCGACGACGCCCGAGCTTTGCAGAAAATAGGTGCGCGCAAAAAGCTCGCTATTTTCAAACCACGCGCGATCCTGCCCACGGTTTGAGCCAATAAAGATCGTCTCGGTGCCCTGCTTCGCAAGATGAGCGGCTAAATTTTTAGCGATTATCAGATGCCCGCCGGTACCGCCGCCGCTGATTGCTATGACCATACTTTTCCTTTAAATTTATAAAATTTTGCGCTTAAATTTAAGCCACGGCGCGCTTCAGCGTAGAATTTCAAACGCAAAATTCGGCTCTAAATTTACGCCTAAATTTAATCGCACTCGCTCCAAAGCCCGCAAAAGCCTTAAAATTTCGCCCTTTTCGACGCCATCAAAACGAGCCCCACCGCAAACGATGCCGCGAGCAGGTGGCTGCCGCCGTAGCTCAGAAACGGCACGGCGATACCCTTTACCGGCGAGATCGACGTGATGCCGTAGGAGTTGATAATGAACGAAAAGAAAAACATAAAGCCGATACCCAGGCAAAAGAGGAAATTTACGTTACTAGGCGACTTGCTCGCGGTCTGAAAGATGCGAAATAGCATCGCATAAAATAGCGCCACGATGAGCAAAATCCCGACAAACCCCCACTCCTCGGCAATACCTGCAAGCACGAAGTCTGTATGCACCTCGCTCAGATAGCCAAGCTTAAAGCTTCCCAGCCCAAGCCCCTGCCCGAAAAACTCGCCGTTGTTTATCGCATTTAGCGAGTGTCCGACCTGATACGGCGCGCTAGCGTCCTCTATACGCAGCCCGGCAGCTGTCTCCGGCGACATAAACGACAGTACGAAATCCTGCACGCCGCCCCACCACGAGCGCACGCGATCGACCCTGTGCGCGCTCGTGACGATAAAAACGTAAGCAAGCCCCAAAATCCCCATAAAGCTAAAGCCGATGAGCTTGAAGCTAGTGCCCGCAAAAAGCGACATAAAAATCATCGTAAGCCCCAGCACCGCGACCTGTCCCAGATCGTTTTGCACGATGGCGACTAGGATTACGACGAATCCAAAAAGCGCTACGTAAGGAAGCAGCGTCGCGATCTCGCGCCCGATGCTTTTTTTGGAGTGATCGAGCTTGCGCGAGAAGCTCCACGCCAAAAAGTAGATGAAGCCCACCTTGAAAAATTCCACCGGCGCGAGGTTAAAAAACGGCAGCCTGATCCAGCGCGCCGCGCCGTTAACATCGGCGACTAAGGACTTGGGCAAAAAGCCCATCGCGAGCATCAAAATCCCCATTATCGCAAAAAGCGACATGCACACCGGCGTTAGGCATTTATCGGGATCGGCGCGCGATACGATCCACATCACCGCGATGCACGCGATCCCCACCGCGCACTGACGATAAAAAAAATGCAGTGGCGTAGCGCCCAGCAGAAGCACCGTATATGAGCTCAGCGACAGCGAAAATATCATGCCGATCGTAATGAGCGCGCAGGTGAAGTAATATAGCCATTTATCGGTTCTCAATCATCTCTCCGTTTTAAAATTTATTCGCATTTACGCGCGCCGTGCACGCTTCGTCCGCCGCGCGAGCTCAAACCTCGCATTGCGCCCCTGCCGCACGGCCCGGATCGCGGCACTGCCTTTTAAAAAGCGTACGGCACGACCACGTATTGTCTTTTGGCACGCAATGCGATTATGCGTCTTTGACGTGCGGCGCGAATTTTATTCTCGCACATAGGCGGCTTTATGGCATGCGCTGCGAGATACCGCGCCGAAAAGCACGTCCCGCACCACCTTTTAAGTACACATTCTTCTTGCACAAAGCGGCTTTCGGCACGTTATAGCATGGTCACAAGCCGCGACTATACAAAATTGCACATGGGCGTTCGTGCTGCAAATCAGCTGCCACGCACGACAAGCCAATACTAATACTCCGGCAACTTCTCCCGCTCGCGCAACTTCAAACGCTTCATACCGGCAAGGCGCGATTTAAAATTTTGATTCGCTGCGGTAAATTCAAAATTTCAAAATTTCAAAATTTCAAAATTTAAAAGCCCAAAAAGAAGCAAAATTTTAAAATTTAAATTCTACCGAGTTTTGTAAATTTATAAAATTTAAAATCGCAAAATTTTTAGCGCTCAATTTTTAAATTTTAAAACCATCCTATTTTCTACTCCGCTTGCACTTTAAAATTTCACGCCGCGGTTTAAATTTGGCGCCAAGAACACAGCGCGCAATTTAGCTGCGCCTTAAATTTCAATTCGTTTTAAAAAACGATGCGTCGTAAACGCAAGCTGCAAAACACGCTGTTCACATCCACCGAGCACTACTTGAAGTGCCTACCATACCGCAAAACTTCGATCACATCCTCGCATCCGTATAAACCGTCCGCCTTTCCGCAGCCACAGAAGCACAAGCGCGAGCTGCAGAACGCGCAAATTTTAAAATTTAAAATCCACCATACAGATCAAAAAATTTTAAAATTCCACCGCTTCAAATCCGATAAATTTTAAAATTTCACCGACGCAGATCGATTAAATTTTAAAAATTCTGGCACCTATAAATCTAATAAATTTCAAAATTTCGCCGCTTAAATTTCATCGAAATTTTAAAGCTTACTTGATTATGTCACGCTGACCTTTAGCGTTGATCTCGCTTAAAACGCCCATCTGTTCGAGCTGCTCGATGATCGTCGCGGCGCGGTTGTATCCGATGCGCAAGCGGCGCTGCAGGTAGCTGATCGAGGTCTTCTCCTCCTCCAAAACGATCGCTTTCGCCTCGTTGTAAAGCTCGTCAAGCACGATATTTTGCGGATTGATTATGCCGCCTTCTTGCTTGGCGCCCTCGTTTTCGATCAAAAATCGCTCGTCATAAACGACGCTTTCTTGCGCTTTTAAAAATTCCGCGATCTTGTTGATCTCATTCTCGGTCGTAAACGGCGCGTGCAGGCGGATGAGCCCTGGCGCGGTAGGCGGCGTAAAGAGCATATCGCCACGCCCAAGTAGGCTGTCCGCGCCCATCTGATCCAAAATCACCTTGCTATCGACTTTCGAGCCCACGCGGAAGCTGATGCGGCTAGGCAGATTCGCCTTTATCAGCCCCGTGACGACGTCCACGCTAGGGCGCTGCGTCGCCACGATGAGATGGATACCGCTGGCGCGCGCCATCTGCGCCAGACGCGCGATGTAGTGCTCCACATCCTTGCCGCTCGTCATCATCAGATCCGCGAGCTCATCGATGATAACGACGATGTAAGGCAAAATTTCGCCACCCTCGCGCAGCATCTTTTCGTTGTAGTTGTCGATATTTTTCGTCCTGTTTTGCGCCATGAGCGAGTAGCGCTGCTCCATCTCGGCGACAAGGTTGCTTAGCGCGATGATCGCCTGCTTAGGCTGCGTGATGACGGGCGTTAGCAGGTGCGGGATGTCGTTGTAGATGCTAAACTCGAGCATCTTGGGATCGATCATTATTAGGCGCAGGCTCTTGGGTGAGTTGCGATACAAAAGACTAAGCAGCATGGCGTTGATGCCCACGCTCTTGCCGCTTCCGGTGGTGCCTGCGATGAGAAGGTGCGGCAGCTTTTTAAGATCGGTGACGAAGGGCTGGCCCACGATGTCCTTGCCAAGCACGATGGTAAGGGGACTGGAGGCGCTTTTAAATACGTCGCTTTCTAAAATTTCGCGCAGATAGATCGTATCGATATTTTGATTCGGAATCTCGATGCCTACGACGTCTTTGCCAGGAACCGGCGCTTGGATGCGGATGGTCTGCGCCCGAAGAGCCATCGCGAGATCGTCTTGCAGCGTTAGAATTTTACTTACCTTGATGTGCGCGGCGGGGCGAAACTCAAAGGTCGTAACGACCGGGCCCGAGTAGGTTCGCACCACGTCGCCGTCGATCTTAAATTTACGCAGCTTATCGAGCAGGTCGTAAATTTTACGATCGATCTCGCTCTCGTCGATATTGCTTTTCTTTTTCGGCGGCGGGTTTAAAAAATCAAGCGGCGGTAGCTTAAAATCCTTGGGCTTAGCCATCCTGCCCTTATCGAGCTGATCCAAAAGCCTTTTGTTTTCGGCGACCTCGCTTAGGCGCTCGACCCTTTTTAGCCTGCTCGGCTTTCCCTTCTGCGGCATTTTAAGCTCGCGTTCAGCGGAAGCCTGCGGACCCTGCGCGTCACCGAAATTCTGCTCAGACTCAGGCTCGTGAGCATCGTTTAAATTTTGAAAATTTTGCCCGCCTTCAAAACCGCGCCCGCTTGCACCCTGCTCCGCAAAATTACCCTGTTTCGCTGAATTGTCCTCTGCGCTCAAAGAGTTATCCAAAGCGTTAAAATTTTCCGCACCTCTCAAGCCTTGCGCAGACGAATACCTTGCGAGCCCGCCTCTTTGTGCTGTATCCGCATCGCTAGCAAAATTATCCCCAATTTCATCCTGCGAGCTTTCATCTCTTGAGCCAATAAAGCAGTTTTTGATGATGTCGGTAAAACGATCTTCAAATATAAGCACTAGCGAAAGCACAAAAATCGTAATATTAAAAATCCACACGCCGACGCTTCCAATCATTCGCCTAAGTCCGTCCACCGCGAAGCTGCCGACTGCTCCGCCGCTAGCGCCAAAGAGACTCGACTGCACCATCAAAATTGTAAAAAATAGCAAAATGGCTCCGATGCTAAACTCAAAAAATCTAAAGTCAAAACCGCGAAAATGCTTATAGGCTACGTATGCCAAAGCGAGCAAAAATAGCGGATAGATGTATGCAAAATAGCCGAATAGCTGGGTATTAAACGAGCGGATGGCGTTGCCTGCGCTGCCTACAAGCGCGGAATCGGGCGCAATAGTAGCAAGCCCAAAAAATATTATGATAGCCGATACGACGATAAAATATACTTCTTTAACTATGATTGATCCTTAAATTTAAAGCGGTATTTTAGCCAAACGAAGGTTAAAATTTTATTTGAAGGATGAAATTTTAATGCTTTGATAAAATTCCGCGCCCTCGCAGGCGCGGAATTAAAGGGGTTAATTTTTGACGGCTTTGCCCAGATCCCACATAGGCATAAAGATACCAAGAGCCAAAAGAAGAACCATGCCCGCCATAAAAAATAGCATGATCGGCTCGACGTAGCTTGAGATATTATCGATGATATCGTCGAATTTCTCTTTATAATAATCCGTGACATTGCCAAGCATCTTATCGAGGTTACCGGCCTGCTCGCCCGCGCTGATCATCTGAATAAGCATACTCTCATAAAGCCCTGTATTGTTAAACGCCTCTGTTAGGCTCACGCCCTGCTGCACGGCGATTTTAACGGTAGAGAGCTTCTCTTTTAAAGTATGATTATCCACCATTAAAACAGATGTATCTAGTGCATCTGCGATAGGAATACCCGCTCGCACAAGCTCTGTAAAAATAAGCATAAATCGCGACATCGTCGAGAAAAATATGATCTTACCGAATAGATAGACCCTTAAAATCGTCTTGTCAAAGCCTTTTTTAAACTCAGGGTTATTGCGATATGCCCATCTAAGAGCTATGATAGTGCCTATGATGCCCGCTAAAACAAAAATTCCATAATTATTAAGAGTGCTTTCGATACCAAGTAGAATTCTAGTAGGTAGTGGCAAATCCGCGCCCAAATCCTCAAAAATCTCGCGGAATTTCGGCACGACATACATCATCAAAACCGAAAACGCAATTGCCATAACGATCATAAGGATCATAGGATAACGCATCGCCTTTTTAAATTTACGCTGGTTTTCCCAAAGCTCTTGAAGCATAGCGGCAAGCTTGGCTAGAGACTCTGCCATATTACCGGTTGCTTCGCCCAGACTTACCATCGCAACGACGACATCACCGAGCTGTCCTCTAAATTTCTCCGTAGATTCGGTAAGACTAAGACCTGCGTTAAGATCGTCGTTCATCGCGCTGAAAATTTCTTTTAGTGTCTTATCCTCTGCCGCCCTTGCAACCTCTTTGATCGAGTCGTGGATTGAAATTCCCGCATTTGTCATAACCGAAAGCTGACGGATCGACGCTACTAACGGCAGTGTTCTAACTCTTCCGCTACCACCTAGCATGCGCGAAACCTGCGCCTTAAAATCGCCGCCCGTATTGGCTACGACTTGGGTTTCACCTCTTTTTACGATCGTCCCGCCTACGCGCTGCTTCATGAGGTTGTTTGCTTGCACCTTATCGCTAGCTTGCAAAAACATCTTCCTTCTTGCGCCCTTGGCGTTGTATTCAACTTCTAATTGCTTTTTCATTGTTTAGCCACCCTATAAATTTCTTCTATACTAGTTACTCCGCGCGCAGCACGTATAACACCATCTTCAAACATATCTATAAAACCCTCCTCCTTCGCCAAGGCCCTCATATCGTCCTTTGAGCCGCCGTTAGCGATCAAGCTTTGCATTTTATCGGTAATAGGTAAAATTTCACTAATCATCTCACGCCCCATATAGCCCGTCTGACCGCATTGATCGCAACCTACGGCCTTAAAAAATGTGTATTTTTCAGGCAAAAATTCCTTCAGCTGATCAAGCATCGATTTAGGCAGATTCGTAGGCTGCTTGCAGTGCGGGCAAAGCTTTCGCACGAGACGCTGTGCCTCTACTGCAATGAGCGCACCACTTATGAGGTAGGCCTCTATACCCATATCCACTATTCGCGGGATCGCACTAACGGCGTCGTTGGTGTGTAGGGTTGAGAAAACCAAGTGTCCAGTAAGAGCAGCCTGGATCGCGATCCTAAGGGTCTCTTGATCACGGATCTCACCGATCATTATGATGTCGGGGTCTTGTCTTAAGATCGAGCGCAATGCTGAAGCAAAGGTAAGACCTGCTTTTTCGTTAACTTGGACTTGTTGGATTAAATTTACTTGATACTCGACTGGATCTTCTACGGTAATAACCTTAGTATCGATATTTTTAATATCGTTTAGCGCTGCATATAGCGTCGTAGACTTACCGCTTCCCGTAGGTCCGGTAACCAAGATAATACCATATGGAGCCTTCATAGCGTTATTAAATTTCTTAAAGCTATCAGGGTGCATACCGAGCTTTTCCAGACTTATGATAACCTTGGATTTATCGAGGATACGCATAACGGTAGATTCGCCATTGATAATAGGCAGTGTCGAAATACGGAAGTCGTATTCGCGACCTGAAATTTTCATACTAAACCTGCCGTCCTGCGGCTTACGGCGCTCGGCGATATCCATATTTGAAAGTAGCTTCAATCGGCTTACTAGCGGTGGATAGATATCCTTATCAAAGATAAAAATTTCAGCGAGCATTCCGTCGATTCTGGTACGTACGACGCAGTTATTCTCGGTCGGCTCGATGTGAATATCGCTACCGCGCATCTTAATAGACTGGCTGATTATCATCTCAATGAGCTTCAAAATCGCCGAGGTATCATCGCTGCTTCCGCTACCGCCGGTGTTGGCGAGCTCTTTGCGGATCTCCGCTACGAGCCCCTTAATACTCTCTGAAAGCTCAAGCTTAGATAGATATTTATTTACTTGATTTGGATCGGCTACTACGATTTTAAGCAGCTGTTTACTAAACATAGCCTGCGCCTTATCTTGCGACTCAAGATTAAACGGATCAGAAAAAGCAACGTAAATATTCAGATCATCCGCTTTAACAGGTATCACGCCGTATCTTTTAAGCTGTGCGGTAGGAGTGCGTTCCGATAGCCTAAAATCTATGTCGATATCGTCTAAATTCATATACGACAGGTTCATTTTCTTGGCTAGAATTTGCAAAAATTCCTTCGGATCCATCGAAAATTTTTCGCTTATATCGTCAAATTCTATCTGACGACGCTTGTATAACTCAACTAAAATCGAGCAAAAATCATCCTGGCTTAGATAGTTATCTCCGACTAAAACCTCGCCTAGCGTCAAGCCGATATCCATCTTATCTTTGATTTCCGGAACAACGGTGCTAGTAAGGATATTATTTCGTATTAAAATCGCAACAATCTGCTCTTCAATCTTCGTCATCGCAATCACCAATAAATTTTAATCGAGCTAAGCTTATCGCCAGCATAAATTGCAATTACCATCTTTTTTACCTCTTCCTCTTCTTTGATAAAAAGCTCGGCACGCTCGCCGTTTTCTAGGGTAAAGACATACGTATCACTCTTTTTTACGTATGCTCTCTCCGTAAATTTATCAAAAATTTCAGACAAAATATAATTAATTTTAGGCGTTCTTATGTAGCTTATGTCTACGCCGTCGCAAAGCGCCAAATAAAGCATCTTTTTTTGAAAAATTATGGTCGAATAAAGAGAAGCATTCTCGCGAGCCTCTTTCGTCTTATAAAGCATCACCGTAGGCACGACGAGCTCATTTACTTTATCCATTTTCAGGCATGCCTTGGCATACATATTCGCAAGCGCCTCGCTCTGCTCCTCGATGAATAAATTTCGCACGCTTTCTTGGCAGATGCGGTTATACTGACCGATCTGATCCCAGTTGCGCACGTCATCGGCGCTAACTGCAAATAACGACGCGATCGCAAAAGCTAAAATATATAAAATTTTCATAGTTTATCGCTTCTTATCTTTGAAATGAGGTTAGAAATTTCGCTATTTTTCGCCTTTGCATTAAAGGTCTCAAGAGCGTAAAGCGCGTCTTCTTTACGACCCTTTTTATAATTGGCTTTAGCAAAAATTATCCAGCTGGCGACGTTGTCCTTATCAAGCTCATTTGACGTAAGAGCCCATTTGATCGCATTATCGTAGTCTTTCTTATTATACGCTTCTTCAGCTAGCGATAGCGAATACTCAATCTTATTCGTCGCGTAAAATTTACTCTCCAAGCTCTGCTTATCTTCGCTTAAATTTGAAGTTTTTATCTCAATTCTGGAACTTAGCGGAGCGCTACTTGCGGTATTTGTAGAACCTCCAGAGAAATTTGATTTAGGCGGCAATGGAGCACGCCCAAAATCTATAACCTCGTTTTTAGGCGGCTGATTTGCAAAAGCTGCGTTATTGGTATTAGGCACATTAAATGTAGGAGCATTTTGATTGCCAAAATTCTGATTGCCAAAATTTTGACCGCCGAAATTTTGCGCCTGAGCCTGCCCGCCATAGTTTCCGCCATTTTCGTAATTATTGGTTATCTTAAACCCACCGGAATCCTCGCTGGATAGTACACCCACGTCGTTTAAATTTAAACTTGGGCGTTCCTTTTCGTGCTTAGAAGTACGAGCAACTTTCGGCGCGCTAATGTTGTAATCCTCTTTGGAGATATTATTTTGCACTGCAAGATCTGCCGCCTGCTGCTCGGCATCATTAGTAGAATTTGAAGCACCGCCCTTGTCCTCAATATTTTGATTGATACTTGCCATACTGACGCTATCACTATCTTTAAGCAGCCAAAATATCGCTCCGATCGCAACCGAGATCAATATCAAAAGCCCCAAAATCGTCTTGTCAAATCTCAATACGAAATTCGGCTTAGATTTCAAAAAGGAAAACTGCTTTCTGTTTTTGTTATACTCTTCCCATTTTTTTTCAAGTTCGTTTACTTCGTAAAATTCAAGCATTTATTATCCCCGAGCCTATCGCTGCCATCTCTATAATTTTATTATTAATCTGCGAAAAACTAATTTCCGTAGGTTTATTTATCTCGTAATACTCAAAAAGCTCATACATCTTATACATAAGCTTGTTGATATTTCTCATATTGCCGTCCGTTAAATTTAAAATCAAATCGAAATTATCGTCACTAAACATAAAATAGTATTGTTGAAAGCCATGAAGCACAAGCTTCTTTTCAATATACAGCTTGACTTCGCCTAAATTTGAATTAGGAAGCTCGATGCTCTCCCAAATTCTGGTTTTAAAATAATCCTTTGCGAGGCGATCTTCCTCGTCCGTCTTATGAACCGTAAATAAAAATTTAAATAGTCTCGTATCTGCCATAAGGCGAATTTTTTCTATCAAATTTCCAGGATATAGCTGAGCTTCGTCGAGCAAAATAACGACCTGCTCTACCGCTCCGACATTGATAGAGATGCCAAATCTCTCTCT